>CAYLKG010000011.1:0-37502 GCA_964384195.1 uncultured Aliarcobacter sp.
TAAATTTTTGTGAAAGAGCAAGAAGTGAAATTTTTTTCAAAAAAGGGTTACTTCCTCACTCAAATAGTGAATTCTTTGTAGTTAAATCATGTAAAGCAAACTGGATAAAATCTGCAAAATTTGCAGATATTTTAGATATTAAAACTGAATTAATAGAGAAAAAATCTGCTTCAATTATCATGAAACAAGAGATTTTTAGAGAAGATGAGCTTGTTTTTGAAGCAGAGTTTAAACTAGCTTTTTTAAAAGAGGGTAGGCCTTCAAAAATACCAGAAAATATATTTCAGATTTTGGAGGATTAAATGAAGAAGATATTATTTATAATATTTTTTGTAATAAATTTATATGCAAATGAGGCTTATTTTTTGCCTGAAGATGCTAATCATCTAAAAGAAAAAATTAGATATGAGATATTAACTTCAAAAGAGTCTATTTTTGTTGCTATGTATAATTTTTCATATAAAAGTATTGCAAAAGATTTGATAAAAGCTTCTAAGAATGGTATTAAAATTACTGTTTTATTGGATAAAACAAAAGTAGAAGAAGATGACGATGAAGTTTACAATATGTTAAGTGAAGCAAATATAAAGGTAATCTTGGTAGAAGATAAAAAAATGCACCTAAAAATGTTGGTTTTTGATAATAAAATAGCAATGATTGGTAGTTTGAACTTCACAAAACAATCTTTTGAAGAAAATATTGATATGGTCTATTTTACTAAAGATTGGAAATTATTAGGTAAATTAAAAGATTTTGTAGCAAAGTTTGAATAAAATATCTACTTATATTTTATTAAAGGATTAATTTTGTTACAATTTTTTGTTATAGGGTACTGTTTTTATTTTTTCTTTACAATTTATACATCTTTTATGCAAATTGGATTTGTGAAAGATAGTATGAAAAAAAGAGCTGTAATTTTAAATACAAAAAAATACCATGAAGCTGCAAATTATAGTATTGATAAAGAAAAGTTAGCAATTATTAGCTCATTTTTCGATTTTATAATATTTATTTTTTGGTTGGGATTTGGACTAAAATTCTTAGATGCTCAAATCACAACAAATTCTCAGATTCTAAAAGCTGTTATTTTTATAGATATTTTCATAGTTTTAAACTATATTTTTACATTACCATTTTCACTTTATCAAACTTTTAAATTAGATAAAAAATATGGTTTTTCAAATATGACATCAGTTTTATACATAAAAGACACTATAAAATCGGCAGTTCTAACACTAGTTTTCGGTTCGCTTGTAGTTGCAGGAATCTCTTATATTATTTTAAATTTTCCATCTTGGTGGATTTTTGGGTTTATATTTATTTTTGCAGTTATTATTTTAATAAATATGCTTTATCCAGTTATTAGAGATAAAATGTTTGATAAATTTGAAAAACTAAAAGACAGTGTTCTAGAAGAAAAAATTAACAATCTTTTAAAAGAGGTTGGATTTAAAAGTAGTGGGGTTTTTAGTGTTGATGCAAGTAAAAGAGATAGCAGATTAAATGCATATTTTGGAGGTCTTGGAAGCACAAAAAGAGTTGTTTTATTTGATACACTAGTTGAAAAATTATCACACAATGAACTTCTTGCTGTTTTAGGGCACGAGTTGGGACATTTTAAAAATGGAGATATTTTAAAAAATATTGGAATTATGGGATTAGTGATGTTTGTATTCTTTGCAATTTTTGGAAACTTAGATGAAGGGCTTTTTTTAAGTCTTGGATTAAATAGTGAACCATCATCAATTATTGCAGTATTTTTGATATTTTCATTGGCTCTCAGCTTCTTTTTGATGCCTTTAATCTCTCTAATTTCAAGACACAATGAATACGCTGCTGATAGCTTTGGTTCGAATTTATCTAGTAAAAAAGATTTGGTAAATGCTTTATTAAAGTTAGCAAATGAGAATAAATCTTTTCCTCATTCTCATAAAATTTATATATTTTTCTATTACTCTCATCCACCTTTGATTGAGAGATTTAAGGAACTTGGTTATGATGTTGAAAAAGAGAAATTTATATGATTTTTGAGTTTGAAAGTACAAACTTTTATCTAATAGTTGCAATTGTTTTTATAATTTTTGCAACTATTATTTTTTTTGTAAGTGAAAGATACAGATCGAAAATAAAAGCTTTAGAGATAGAAAAAGAGTTTTTAGAGACATCTTTAGCTCAAAATAGAGAAAATCAAAATATTTTAAAGATGGAGATTGAAAATATTACTTCAAAAATTTTTGAAGATAATTCAAAAAAATCAAATCAAACTATAAATCAGATTTTAGAGCCATTTAAATCTCAACTAAATATATTTGGAAACAGAGTAAATGAAGTTTTTACAGAGGAGACAAAGCAAAGAACCTCACTTTTAACAGAGATAAAAAATTTAAAAGAGCTAAACAACCAAATCTCAAATGACGCTAATAATCTTGCAAATGCACTAAAAGGTCAAAGTAAAATTCAAGGTGATTGGGGAGAGATGATTTTGGAGTCTATTTTAAATCAATCAGGACTTAGAAGAGATTTGGAGTATAAAATTCAAAACTCTTTTAAAAATAGTGAAGGACAGACTTTAAGACCTGATGTCATAGTACATCTGCCTACAAATAAAGATGTGATTATTGATTCAAAATTATCTTTAAACTCTTATGTTGATTACTTTAATTCTCAAGATGAAGAGGAGAAAAAAGAGCATATAAATAGACTTATTGGCTCAATCAAAAGTCACATAAAAGATTTGAGTTCAAAAAAATATGAGAATTTAGAAGCTCTTAGAACTTTGGATTTTGTATTGATGTTTGTTCCAATTGAAGGGGCTTTTTCTTTAGTAATGTCTCAAAACAACTCTATTTTTGAGTTGGCTTTAAAATCAAATATTGTAATTGTTTCTCCTACAACTCTTTATTCAAGTTTGAAAGTTATAGAAAATCTTTGGCAAGATAATAGACAAAGTGAAAATGCTAGAGAAATCTCAAAACAAGCAGCTGATTTGTATGATAAATTTGTTGGTTTTTTAAATGATTTTGAAGATATTGGAAAAAGTATAGATAAGAGTAAAGACTCTTATGAAAAAGCTATAAATAAATTAAGCCTTGGAAGAGGAAATTTAATCTCAAGGAGTCAAAAATTTTTGGATTTGGGAGTTAAGCCAACAAAATTTATTGATAGTAAATTTATAAAAGAGGAATAGTATCTATGAAATGGGAAGACAATAGACGAAGTTCTAATATTGAAGATAGAAGAGGTGAATCTCAAAGTTTTGGAAATAGAACTAGTGGTGGCTCAATCTTAACTCTTATTCCAATTATTAGAACTCTTTTGGGAACTACTTTTGGAAGAATTATTTTAGTTATTGGTCTTGTTTTATACTTTGGATTTGGAATTAATCCTTTAGCTCTTCTTGAAGGCAATTTTTCTACTCAAAACACTACTCAAAAAGTTATAGATAAACAAATAGATGATAAACAAGCTGATTTTGTTAGTGCTGTTTTGGCTCAAACTGAAGATATTTGGAGAAAAGTTTTAAGCGAAAATGGTTTATCTTATAGTGATGCTAAACTTGTACTTTTTAGAGGGGCTGTAAATAGTGGCTGTGGTTTTGCCTCTTCTCAAATTGGACCTTTTTATTGTCCTGTGGATAAAAAAGTTTATTTAGATTTATCATTTTTTGAAGAGTTGGCAAGAAAATATAAAGCTCCAGGAGATTTTGCACAAGCTTATGTTGTATCTCATGAAATAGGGCATCATGTACAAAATCTAGTAGGAACACTAAATAAAGTTGAAAAAATAAAACAAACTCTTTCTCAAAAAGAACAAAATGCTTTACAAGTAAAAGTAGAACTACAAGCTGATTGTTATTCTGGAATTTGGGCACATTATTCAAAAACAATATTTGGTTCTATAGAAGAAGGTGATTTAGAAGCTGGATTAAAAGCTGCTAGTGCTATTGGAGATGATACACTTCAGAAACAAGCTCAAGGTTATGTTGTACCTGATTCTTTTACTCACGGAAGTTCACAACAAAGAATGGAAGCCTTAAAAAAAGGATTTCACTCTGGTGATTTCAAAACCTGTTCAATCAAATAAAAGTAGATTTAAGCTTTCTTGAAAAATTTAGGAAAGCTTAGATTATTTAAAATATAAATTGCAATCATCGCAAAAAATACACCAACGATAGTTGAAAATTCTATTTTCTCATCCAAAAAGATACTTCCTATTATTATCGCACTTGCTGGAACCAAAAAAACAAAGCTAGAAACTTCTTTTGCACCATATTTTGCTGCTCCAAAAAAATATATAGAAGTTGCAAAAGTTGTGCTTAAAAGAGTAATTATAAACATATTAAACCAAAAAATATTATCAAAAGCTAGTGCTTTTGTAAAAATTGAGTTATCAACATAGAAAAAATATAAGACCGAACTAGCTATTAAATAAGTGTAAGTTGTGAAAACAAAAGCATTTATTTTTGTTGATTTTGAAGTGATTATTGTAAGAATTGCCCAAAGCATGGAAGCAATTATAAAATATATATTGTATTTACTAAAAATTATATCTGTATCAAATTGGTAGATGTTTACCATATTTAAAACCCCAAAAGCTCCTAAAATTAGGGCAAAAGAGTGTTTTAAACTAATTGTTTTTTTGCTTAGTATCGCAACAAAAATATAAGTAATTATTGGAATCATTGAAGGCACCATAGCGCCTCCAAGACTTCCTGTTCCATGCTCCACCCCTAAATACATAAAAACAGAGTATAAAACTAAAAATAAAGATGCAAAAAGAACTAAAATAAGAGTTTTAAAATCAATTTTATAGTTCATTTTTAAAAATAAAATTATTGGAGCCATAGATAAAAAGCAAATCCCCATTCGTAAAAATACCATCTCATAAGCATCTATATAAGAAGTGAGAACTTTAGTACTAATCCAAGAAGCTCCCCAAAAAATCATCGAAATAATAATTAGGGGATAAAAAAGCTGTTTTGACACTATTTTAAATTGTTTAGTAAAAGAATATCTACTAAATCTCCATTTTTTATATCAGGGCTATCTTGCTCTTGTTTTAAAAGTGCTGGATTTCCTAACATATTTGTTAAAATCGCACTCGTACCACTTTTTTTACCTACAAAATCTATAATATATTCACCGTTTTTGTATTCAACATTGCAAGCTGTAAAAATTGTTTTATCTTGAGATTTTTTAAAGTCTTGAGTGATTTTTGCTTTCACAAAAGGAAGTTTCTCACCACTATTTCTAAATCTAAAAATCAAAGGTAGAACATATAAAATTGCACAAATAGTTGAAGAGTAAGCAAATCCAGGAAGTGCAACAATAATTTTTTCATCTTTTAGTGCAACTAATATATGCATTCCTGGTTTTACTAAAACACCATGAAAAAGAACTTCTGCTTTTAACCTATCTTTAATTACGTCTTGAACTAAATCATAATCCCCAACACTAACTCCACCAGTTGTTACAACAATATTTGCATTTTTTAAAGAGTTAAGAAAGAAGTTTGTAATGTTTTCAAGATTATCGTCAACAGGACCCATTTGTAAAACATCAGCACCATTTGATTTAAATAAAGCTTCTAAAGTTAAGTGATTTGAACTTCTTATTTGTGAATTATTTGTTTGCTCTACCCCTAAGTCTAATATCTCACTTCCAGTACTTGCAACAGCAATAATTGGATTTACATAAACATCAACTTGAACAATGTTCAATGATGCTAAAA
The DNA here is from genome assembly GCA_964384195.1 of uncultured Aliarcobacter sp. Taxonomy (GTDB): domain Bacteria; phylum Campylobacterota; class Campylobacteria; order Campylobacterales; family Arcobacteraceae; genus Aliarcobacter. The sequence goes on from CAYLKG010000011.1 coordinate 5,731, forward strand.
CTCCAACTTCACTGAACCCAATTCTTGTTCCTTTTTTGATTAAAACTTCATTTTTTTTATAGTTTTCACCAATATCTCTTACTGCAAAACCTTTAGGAACTGGTTTTAATATTTTTATCCTATTTTCTACTACTTCAACATTTTCAATAGGAATTAGAGTGTCACTTCCCTTTGGCATTAGTGAACCTGTAAAAGTTTTGATACAAGTTCCACTAATAACTTCAGTTTCTACAACAAAACCAGCTGGATTTTTATCTGTAATTTTCAAAAAATCTTGATTTATATCTTCATATTTAAAAGCATAACCATCCATTCCAGAAGTAGGGAACTCTGGACTATTATGATCTGCAATAATATCTTTTGCTAAAACATAACCAACCGCATTTGCAATAAATAATCTTTTTGTTGAAGGGTTAATTTTGATATTTTCTAAAATCTCTAAGGATTTTTTGTAAGTTATAAATTCTCTCATTATTTTTGACTCAATCTATTATATTTTAAGATAATAATTTGTTCATAAAGCATCTTTCCAAAGCCATTTGGTAGGTTTTCATTTGAACTTTCTACAATTTCTATAATTTTTTTAATTTCATCTTCATTCATATAAATAGCTACTGGTAAAATAGTCTCTTTTACTTTATCTACAAATATTTTCTCTTCTTCTAGGGTCATATTAACTCTTTAAATAATTTTTAACGGGAATTATATAGTTTTAAACTAAAATAGTTTATTAAAACTTTTTGGATATAATCCCAAAAAAATATAGTTTAGGAATATTAAAATTGTTAGAAATAAGTAAAAAAATAACTTCAAATGTAGCAAAAGTAAATGCAGAATTTGGACTAATAAAAGAGGGCGATAGAGTTATAGTAGGATTTAGTGGAGGAAAAGACTCTCTTACGTTAATTCATACTTTAAATAGAATGAAAAAAAAGGCTCCATTTAAGTTTGATTTCAAAGCTATAACTGTTACGTATGGAATGGGTGAGCAAGTTGAATTTTTAAGTAATCATTGCAAAGAACATGAAATAGAACATCAGATAATTGATACTCAAATATTTGATTTAGCTGGTGAAAAAATAAGAAAAAATTCATCTTTTTGTTCATTTTTTTCTAGAATGAGAAGAGGGTATTTATATACAACAGCACTAGAACAAGGATACAATAAAGTGGCACTTGGGCATCATTTAGATGATGCCATGGAATCATATTTTATGAATCTATTTTATAATGGAACAATGAGAACAATGCCTCCAAAATATACAGCAAATAATGGTTTAGAGGTTATTCGTCCTTTAATTTTTTGTAGAGAAAGACAACTAAGAGCATTTGCAACTTCAAATGAGATCAGAGTAATTGGGGATGAGGCTTGTCCAGGTCTTAGATTTGATGTGAAAATGCCTCATGCAAGGGCTACTACAAAAGAGCTTTTAGCAAAGCTTGAAGAGCAAAATCCAGATATTTTTGTATCTATGAAAGGTGCTTTTTCTAATATACAATTACCAACTTTTTTTTATAAAGATTTAAAAGATATAAAACTAAATATTGAAGATGAAAATATATGAAGATATTAGTTTCATCTTGTCTTTTAGGTGAAGATACAAGATATGATGGTGCAAACTCTAGTGTTGCTATGAATCCAAAGTTTAAATTTAGCCAAAAAGAGCTTTTTATGGATATTATGTGTGAAAATGAGATATTTTCAGTTTGTCCTGAAGTTGCGGGTGGGCTTGGAATTCCAAGAAATAAAGCTGAGATAGTAAGCCAAAATAAGCCTTTTAAAGTTTTGGATCTTGAGCAAAACGATGTAACAATAAACTTTTTATTAGGTGCTAAAAAAGCCTTGGATATTTGTTTAGAAAATAATATAAAGGTTGCGTTATTTAAATCAAAATCTCCTTCTTGTGGAAATACAGCAATTTATGATGGGACTTTTAGTGAAAATCTAGTAGAAGGTAAGGGTCTAAGTGCTAGGCTTCTTGAAGAGAATGGTATAAAAGTTTTTAATGAGCATGAACTTGAAGAGTTAAAAAAGTTTATAAAGAAAAATCGTTCTTTATAAACTATATTTAAACTTATACAAATTCATTTATAAAATTTGTTAATCTTAGTGGATCTAAAGCTCCACTATTTCTTTTTTTCTCTAAACCAGTTTTAAAAACAACTAAAGTAGGAATAGATCTTATTTGAAATCTTGCTCCTAAATTTGGTAAAGCTTCGGTATTTACTTTTACAAATAGTGCTTTTAGTGGATATTTTTGTGCTGTTTGATTATATATCGGAGCGAACATCTTGCAAGGTCCACACCAAGGTGCCCAAAAATCAACAATAACAGGAATATCAGAGTTCGCTAAAATATGATCAATATTTTCTTCACTAGCTTCTATTGGTGTTGTATCAAGTAAAGAGTTTTTGCAAGAGCCACAATTTGCTTTTGTATAACCCTCTTTTTGTGGAATTTTATTTACCTTTAGGCAATGAGGACAAATTACATTTAAAGATGACATTTTAAGCCTTTAAGTCCAATAATCTATCCATAACAGCACTTTGAACTTCAATACTTTTTGCATTTGCACTATAAGATATAATTTCTGGAATTTGACCAGCAACTTCACTTATTAAATCAGCACTTACTTCTTGTAGTGCCAGATCTGTAACCGCACTAGCAATCTCTGATATATTCGAAGCACTTTGTTGAAGTTGTAGTGCTGAAGATGTCATTGCACCTAAATTATTATCTATTCTCATTTTCATCTCCTTTTTGACTTAAAATTAACATTTTATTTAAATTTGCAACTTGAGAAATAGAGGCATCAGCACCACTTAAACCACTAGGTGAACTTGAAGCTTTTTGCATCTCATTTAGTTTTGCTATGGCTGCAGATTCATCTTTTGGAATTGATGCATTCAAAGTTACATAACCACCTGTTGCATACAATTTCCCATCAGGTGCTGCTTGATAGTTGTATTTTATACCACTTGTTGTAGTTCCTAAACTAGCGTGAGTTTGTTCGTGAGTTCTTATTTCATTATCTTTTGATTTGAATTTTGCAATTACTCTTGAATAATCTGCTTCATCATAGTTTTTTTGACCTAAAATAACTTCATCACTTTTTTCAAAAGTCGATTTTTGGATATCTTTTTTATCAATACTAGCCAACTAACTCTTTTTTAAAGCTAGTTGAGAGTAGATTGTAGAAGCACTTAAATAATCATTTTTTAATTCCATAACAAACTCTTTTTAATTTTTATTATACTAGCATAAAATCGGTAATCTTTTCCATAAAGCTAAAATAGATTAAGACTATGTATTATTAGCTTTATTTATTTTGAGCATAAAAATAGTATAATATTCAACTTGATTTAAAATTTACAATCTTTGAAGTATTGATAAATAGATTGTAAAAAATTATTAGAATTTCTTTATAGCTAATAAAATTATAGTTAGATTCTAAATAAATACATAAAAAAGAGGAAGAATGAATTTTTTATTCAATAAGTATAGTCACTTCAATTTAGCAAATATTGTAACTTTTTTCAATATAGCTAGTGGAATTTTTGCGATATATTTTTTAACACATAATCAATTTTTTGCAGCAGCTTTATTTGCATGGCTTGCAGGAGCTTTTGATATATTTGATGGAAAAATTGCAAGAAAATATAATCTATCAACTGAGTTTGGAATTCAGCTTGATTCTTATGCTGATTTTTTATCATTTGTTATAGTTCCAGCTATGTTTATCTATTTTGCAATTTTTGATGGAAAAGAAGAATTTTTTAATATGGCTTTGGTTGCAGCTGCTTTTATTTATTACATTATTTCAGGTCTTAGAAGGCTGATACAATTTAATTTAAATGCGGAAGAAGGAGAAGTTGAGAAATATTTCACAGGAGTTCCAACACCTTTGGGTGCAATATTGCTTTGGGTTGTTTATTTAGTTTATTTAACTGGATTTGTTCATGAATATTTTGTTTTAGGAATGATGGTAATTATTGGATTTTTACTAAACTCTAAAGTAAAAATAAAACATTTATGAAAAAAGAGGTTATATCTATTGATTTAGGCTCGAACTCTTTTAGAGTTTTAAAGTTTGACTGCCTAAATTTTAAAATTTTAGATGAATATCATCAAGTTACAGGTTTAGCAGATGGTTTAATAAATAGTGGATTAATAAATAAAGAGGCTCAAAATAGAGTAATAGAAGCTTTAAAAATAGCTTCAAACAAGTTAGATTTTGACCCTAAAGATGCTGTTTGTGTAACAACAGCTGCTATGAGAAAAGCTAGTAATTCTAAGGAAGTTTTAGAGTTTTTAGAAAAAAATAGTGGTGCAAAATTTAAAATAATAGATGCCGAAGAAGAAGCAAAACTGACGCTTTTAGCTATAAAATATGCTTTGCAAAGAGAAAAATTAGAATCAAAAAAATTTATGGTTTTGGATATTGGGGGAGGTTCTACTGAGCTTTCAATAAATCTTGAGGATAAATATTTTAGTAAAAGTTTTGATTTTGGGATAGTAACTATGACTCAAAAATCATTGAAAAATGGAAATTTATTTGAAGATTTAAATCAAAGAAAAGAAGAAGTAAAAGAGTTTGTAGATAGTCTAAATTTAGACATTAAAGATTTCCCTTTTGTTGCAACAGCAGGAACACCAACAACTTTAGCTGCTGTTAAAATTGGAATGGATTATTTCAATTATGACAAAGATATAATAAATGGAATGATCTTAGACTACAAAGATTTAGAAGATGGTTTAAATATCTTAAAAACAAAATCAGTAGAAGAGACTACAAAACTCGTAGGTAAAGGCAGAGTCGAGTTTATGGAAGTTGGGACTTATATTTACAAGATGTTTTTTGATGTTTTAGAAAAAAATAACTCAATTGTACTAGATGATGGACTAAGAGAAGGCGTAGCTATAGATTTCGCACTAAAAGTATAAAGTAAGGCTTAAGAAAGAAGCCTTACACTTTGCGCTTGAATAATATTTGCTTGAGAAACTATTAAATTCCCTGCATTTATACTAACATTTGATTTTGAAAAATCAGTAGTTTCTCGTCCAAAATTGATAGTGTTTTTGTAAAGGTTATCATTTTGTTCTTTTATTGAATTATTTGCTTTCATTTCTAAATCTTTACTAAAATTATTAAAACTATCTGTTAATTTAGAAATCTCCTCAGAAATATTTGAAACCAATTGTTTAGCATTTGATACATTTGTTAGATTATTTAAATCTGTATTGTTTATAGTTTCAAAAATCTGATTTGCAAAATTTGAAACATTTGGTTTTTCCATTGAAAAGGTTTGATTGCTAGTATTTACTTAAATATTTTGGCTTTGATCATAATAATTTTGAACCAAAATAGACTCTTTTTTATAATTTGTTTCATAAGAAATTTTATTGAAATTTCTTAAATCTTCATTTATACTTTGTTTAATATCATTTTTGTTATTTAAATTATTTATATTTTCAAGTTTTGTTTGGATATTTTGTAAATAGTCTTGTTGCTTGCTTATAGCATTTGTTGCAATTTTTGAGATATCAATACCATCATTTAAAGATTGTACATTAGCTGAAAATTCACTTCTTTGTTTACTTAGATTGCCGATATTAATATTTAATTCATCTGATTTTGTATCATTTACTTTTTGAATAGCACTAGATTTATTTAATTGAAGCTGCGAACTACTATTAAGATTTGATATCGAATTATTATTTATTTGATTTACATCCATTTTCAATCCCTTTTGAAAATTATTTATTTGATTATACCTAAAAAAGTCTGTTTTTAACAAAGAAAAAATAAAAATTAAAAAATTACATTATTAATTGAAAGATAAATTAATCGAAGTTTTAGTAAAATCTAAACTTACTTTTTAATTAACGGAGAATACTTATGAAGATGACTGGCGCAAAAATGGTAATAGAATCATTACATCAAGAAGGGGTTGAAGTTGTATTTGGATACCCTGGAGGCGCTATTATGAACGTCTACGATGAGATTTACAAGCAAAACTATTTTAAACACATTTTAAACAGACATGAACAAGCTTGTGTAATTGCAGCAGAAGGATATGCTAGAAGTACAGGAAAAGTTGGAGTTGCAATAGTAACTTCAGGACCTGGATTTACAAATGCAGTAACAGGAATAGCTGATGCTTATATGGATTCTATTCCTGTTGTTATTATTTCAGGTCAAGTACCAACTGCAATTATTGGAACAGATGGTTTCCAAGAAATAGATGCAGTTGGAATTTCAAGACCATGTACAAAACATAACTATTTAGTAAATAGAATTGAAGATTTACCAAGAATTATAAAAGAGGCATTTCACATAGCAAGTACTGGAAGACCAGGACCTGTACATATTGATATTCCAAAAGATATTACAGCTCAAATGGGAGATTTTATTTATCCAGCAGAAGTAAATATGCCAACTTATAAGCCTACAATTAACTACAATAAAAAACAGTTAAAAAGAGCGATGGAAGCTATTTCAAATGCTAAAAAACCACTTTTATATATCGGAGGAGGGGCTATTTTATCAAATTGTGGTTATGAAATTAGAGATTTAGCAAAAAAACTAAATATTCCAGCTGTTGAAACATTAATGGCTAGAGGAGTTATGGGTGATGAAAATCCACTTTTCTTTGGTATGTTAGGAATGCACGGTGAATTCGCTGCAAATATGGCTGCTTATGAAACAGATTTATTAATCTCTTTAGGTGCTAGATTTGATGATAGGGTAACTGGAAGATTGGATGAGTTTGCATCAAAAGCTAAAGTTATTCATATAGATATTGACCCAACATCAATATCAAAACTTGTAGTTCCTGATTATCCAATTGTTGGAGATTTAAAACTAACAGTTAAAGCTATGATTGAAGAGGCTGATGAATTAGATATAAATGATTTTTCAAATTGGGTAGAACTTTTAAGGGATTATAGAGAAAAAGAGCCTTTAAGATATATTGATTCAAATGAATTAATCAAACCTCAATGGGTAATAGAAAAAGTTGGAAAAATTTTGGGTGATAATGCAATTGTTTCTACAGACGTTGGACAACATCAAATGTGGACTGCACAGTTTTTTCCATTTTCAAATCCAAGACAATGGATTACAAGTGGTGGTTTAGGAACTATGGGATTTGGTTTACCTGCTGCCTTAGGTGCTGCAAAAGCATTTAAAGATTCAAATAGAGTGGTTATAAACTTTACAGGAGACGGTTCGATTTTAATGAACATTCAAGAACTTATGACTTGCGTTGAGTATGAATTACCTGTAATAAATATTATTTTAAATAACAATTATTTAGGAATGGTAAGACAGTGGCAAACAATGTTTTATGATAATAGATTATCTGAAACTGATCTTACAAAGCAGCCAGATTTCCCAATGCTTTGTAAAGCTTTTGGTGGTTTAGGTTATAGAGTTACAACAAAAGAAGAGTTTGAAGTTGCATTAAAAGATGCAATTGAACAAAAAAAACCAGCAATGATAGAGGTAATTGTTGCTAGAAATGAAGAGGTATTACCAATGGTTCCAAATGGACATTCACTAAATGAGATGACTTTATTAAAAGGAGATAAGTAATGACTAATTTTAATACTTATTACAATAGCGAAACTATAAGACAAGTTATCTCTGTAGTTGTTTTAAATGAACATAATGTTTTATCAAGAATAATTGGGCTTTTTTCAGCGAGAGGTTACAATATTGACTCATTAACGGTTGCTCCAATGGCTGAAAGTCAATATTCAAGAATGACAATAGTTACAACTGGCGATAAAAGAGTAATTGATCAAATTGTAAAACAGTTAAATAAATTAATTCCTGTTTTAAAAGTAAATGAGCACAGAAATGTAATTGAAAAAGATACAGTTTTAATGAAGTTTTCAATTGATAATAATTTAGCGGATATAGATGTAATAGCAAGAGCTTATCATGGTTCTATTCAAAATGTTACGGATGAAGCAATTATTGTTTCTGCAACAGATTCAAGCGATAGAATTTTAAATTTTATAAAAGTTATGGAAAAATTCAATCCTCTTGAGGTCGTTAGAAGTGGAATTGTTGCCATTGAAAGATAAGAGTTTACTCTTATCTTTTTTTATTTAAGGAAATAAAATGAAATTGAATGAAATAGCCCAACTTGTTGGTTTAAAATGTGATAATGACATAAAAATTAGTGGATTAAACTCTTTGTTGGATGCAACACAAAGTGAACTTACTTTTTTAGAGAATAAGAAGTATGTAAATGATCTAAAAAATACAAAAGCTGCTGCTATTTTAGTAAATTTGGAAAATAGCAAAGAAGTTCCTAGTTCAACTATTGCTATTATTTGTGAAGAACCTTATTTGTTTTTGGCAAAAATATCAAAACTTTTTGCACCAAATATTATAGAACTTGATGGTGAAAAACCATTAGTTGGTGGTGGAACTAAGGTTATGCCAAATGTTTATATTGGTAAAAACTCTAAAATTGGAAGAGATTGTACTATTATGGCAGGAGCTTTTATTGGGGATAATGTGACTATAGGAAATAACACAGTTATTTATCCAAATGTTTCAATTTATAGAGATTGTATCATAGGAAATGATTGTATTATTCATGCTGGAACTGTAATTGGAAGTGATGGCTTTGGATTTGCAAATACAAAAGATGGAAAATATATAAAAATCTATCAAAATGGAAATGTTATTATTGGTTCTGATGTTGAAATCGGAGCAAATTGTACAATAGATAGAGCTGTTTTCAAATCTACAATAATTGAAGATGGTGTGAGAATTGATAATTTGGTTCATATAGCGCACAACTGTAAAATAGGAAAGGGTTGTATTTTAGTAACTCAAGTTGGGCTTTCAGGTTCAACAACCCTTCATCCTTATGTAGTAATGGGTGGACAAAGTGCAACTTCAGGACACCTAGAAATAGCTGCATTTACTACAATAGCAGCAAGAGGTGGAGTTACAAAAAGTATAACAGAACCTAAAAAATCGTGGGCAGGTTTTCCTTTATTTGAGCATAGGCAATGGCTTAAATTACAAAGTAAAATCTCAAACTTACTAAAATAATTTCATAAAAAGGTCGCACCATCGCAAAGAAAATTATTTCATTAATTATTTTATTCATTTTATTATATTTTCAATTTTCAGTTTTTGCAAACTCAAAGGGAATTGTTGGTGATGTAGGCTTTGCTTTTGCAGAGTTTTCTATAAAATATTTTTCATATTTAGCATATGTTTATCTATTACTTTTTATACATCCTCTTTATACAATTAATTTCAAAAAAAATGTTGATAATAAGGATATTATTTTAAATATAGCCATACTATTTTTAATATTTTTTATTTTTTTAATTTTTCAAGCTTTAGTAGTGGAAAATCCTTATAACAGGGGAGAAATCGGAAATATTTTAGTTGATGCTTTATCTCCAATTATTGGAAATATAGGATTGTATCTGTTTATTATCTTTGGACTTTCTATATCAGTTTTAGTTTTATACGAGTTATCAGACTATAATGAACAAGATTTACAAAGATGGAAACATAGAATTAAGCTTAGAAAAAATCAATTTATGGAAAAAATTTCTAAGGTTACAAAAGATACAACAGAGATATCAAATTATCCTTCAAGACCAAAATCAATAGTTAAAAAAGAGGTTTATGAACCAGCTCAAAAAACTGTAGAACAAAGAATAAAAGAGCAACAAGTAAACATTTTAAAAGCAAATATTGCTGAGTTGAAAAAGCAAGAAGAAGAAATTTATGAAGAGCAAAAAGACCAAATTTTAGAAGAATATATAGTGCCTTTAGAAATTCCTTCTAATAACCAAGTTTCAAATCAAAGTATAATAGTAGAAGAGTTAGAAGAAAATAGAAAACTTCTTTCAGAGCTTGAATTTGGAAAAACAGAAAAACCAAAAGATTTTATTCTTCCTTCAACAAACTTTTTTCAAGAACCACCAAAAGAGAATAAAACAAAAGTAAATGAGGCTTTTATTGATAAAAAAATAGCTGATTTACTTGATAAATTATCAATGTTTAAAATTGATGGAGATGTTGTAAGAACTTATACAGGTCCTGTTGTTACAACTTTTGAGTTTAAACCAGCTCCAAATGTTAAAGTATCAAAAATATTAAGTCTTCAAGATGACTTAGCTATGGCATTAAAAGCACAAACGATAAGAATCCAAGCTCCAATTCCAGGAAAAGATGTAGTTGGAATTGAAGTTCCAAATGAAGATACACAAACAATATATCTAAAAGAAATGCTAGATAGTGAGATTTTCCAAAACTCTTTATCTCCTCTTACTATGATTTTAGGAAAAGATATTGTTGGAAAACCTTTTGTAACTGATCTTAAAAAACTTCCTCACTTGCTAATAGCAGGAACAACAGGAAGTGGAAAATCTGTAGGGATTAATTCAATGATTCTCTCATTGCTTTATAAAAATTCACCAGATAATTTGCGTTTAGTTATGATTGATCCAAAAATGCTTGAGTTTTCTATGTATAACGATATTCCACACCTTTTAACTCCAGTTATAACAAAAGCTGTTGATGCTATAAATGCTTTAGCAAATATGGTTGGGGAGATGGAAAGACGTTACTCTTTAATGGCAAAAACTAGAACAAAAAATATTGAAAACTATAATGAAAAAGCTAAAAAAGAGGGACTTCCTACTATGCCATATATTGTTGTGGTAATTGACGAGTTAGCTGATTTAATGATGACAAGTGGAAAAGATGTTGAGTATTCAATAGCAAGACTTGCTCAAATGGCAAGAGCTAGTGGAATTCACTTAATTGTTGCAACACAACGACCATCTGTAGATGTTGTAACAGGACTTATTAAAGCAAATTTACCAAGTAGATTATCTTATAAAGTAGGGCAAAAAATTGATTCTAAAATAATTCTTGATTCAATGGGTGCTGAATCTCTTTTAGGTAGAGGAGATATGCTATTTACACCTCCTGGAACTCCTGGAATTGTAAGAATTCACGCTCCTTGGAGTACGGAAACAGAGATTGAAAGAGTTGTTGATTTTTTAAAAGATCAAAGAGAAGTTGAATATGATATGAATTTTATAAAAGATAAAAGTATGGGAATAAGTGGTTCAGGCTCTAAAAATTCAACTCAAAATGAAGACATAGAACTAGATGAACTGTATGAAGATGCAAAAGAGGTAATAATTACTGATAAAAAAACATCTATTTCATATCTACAAAGAAGACTAAAAATAGGATACAACAGGGCTGCAAGTATAATAGAACAACTAGAAAAAACAGGTGTTTTATCAGAAGTTGATGCAAGAGGAAATAGAGAAATTTTAATTTAGAGTGGAAAATAAAATGCTTAAACAAAACAGGCTTTATGTTGATATTGTCATACTAGGGTTTGCTATCTTTTCTATGTACTTTGGTGCTGGAAATATTATTTTTCCACCATATTTAGGATTAACAAGTAGTAGTGATTGGCAAATTTCTTTTTTTGCATATTTTTTAGCAGATATAGTATTTGCAACAATAGCTATGTTTGCACTACTTAAAGTTGGTGGAAATGTAGATGATTTGACAAATAAACTAGGAAAAATTTCTGGAATTTTATTAATGTCAGCGATTGTTTTATGTATTGGACCATTAATTGCTCTTCCACGAACAGGTGCAACAACTTATGAAATGTTAGTTGTTCCGATTTTTGGAGCTAGTTTTTCAAATTCTATTATTACTTCAATTATTTATTATAGTTTAATTATGTTTTTTACTTTTAGACCCACCTCTATGATTGAGATTTTGGGAAAAGTCTTAACTCCACTTCTATTTTTTGGATTAATTTTTTTAATTGTAAAAGGAATTGTAACCCCAATAGGTGAAATTGCTTTAAATACTACAAATAATAATTTATTTTTTGATGGACTTATTTTAGGTTATCAAACTCTTGATGTTTTGGCAGCTTTAGCATTTGGAATTATTATTATAAAAACTGTAAATGAAAAAGGCTATAAAGACAAAAAAAGTATCTCCAAAATTGTTGGATTTGCTTCACTTTTAGCTGCTTTTGGAATAATGCTTGTATATTTTGGACTTTCATATTTAGGTGCTACTGCTTCAAGTTTATATGGTGCTGATATTCAAAAAGCTGTTTTATTAAATAAAATAATTAATATTTTATTTGGTGATTATGGAAATATATTTTTAGGAATTGTTGTATTTTTAGCGTGTTTTACAACAGGTGCAGCTCTAGTTAGTGTTACAGCAGAGTATTTTTCAAAATTAAGTAATAGAAAAATATCATACAAAATTTTAGTAATTATAGTTACACTATTTAGTATTTTTGTTACAAATATTGGTTTAGAACAAATAATCTCTTTTGCGGGACCAATTTTAACTATTATTTATCCAGCTGCAATTATTTTGGTAGTTTTAGCATTTTTTGATAAATATATTAAAAATGATAATGTTTATAAATTTTCAGCATTTACTGCTATGATTTTTTGCTTATTAGAAGTTATTTCATCTTCTACTGCTTTTAATATTCAATTTTTAAAATATTTTCCACTTTCAAATGAAGGTTTGGCTTGGCTTTTACCAGCTTTAATTTCAGGGTTTATTGCAGTTTTTATAGGTAAAAAAGCTATAAATAAAAATATTTAGATATAATCCGCAAAAATTTAAAAAATTAAGGAATTATTTTGAATCAAAAACCTATTATATCTTACTTTTATGGCTTATTTGCTGTTTGGTTTGTGGCTTCGGTTTTATTATTTTTATATGGCGGTTTTTTTGCACTTTATCAAGGAACAATTTTATCGGTTCTAGAGTTGAGTTTATCTTTTGATAATGCAGTTGTAAATGCTACTATTTTGGCGACAATGGCTCTTGTTTGGCGAAGAAGATTTCTTCTTTGGGGTATGATTATAGCAGTTTTTGGAGTAAGGTTTGTGTTTCCAATTTTAATTGTTTATTTCTCTACATCTATGGGATTTATTGACTCTTTTGAGCTTGCTATCAAAAATCCTGATGAGTATGAAAAAATTATTGAAAGCTCACATCATGTTATTATGTCTTTTGGTGGGATGTTCTTATTGATGTTATTTTTAAAATTCATTTTTGATGAAAATAAAGATACTCATTGGGTAAAATATATTGAGCAATTTGCAACAAAACTATCAAAAGTTGGAGATATTAAAGCTCTTTTTATCATGTTTTTAATGTTAATAATTACTTATATTGCTCCAAATGAAGTTGTTATGGGTGATGCAATGGTAAAAGTAAATAAACTAGAAATTTTAGTACCTATGATTATAGGTGTTATTGCTTTTTATTTGTTGGAGCTATTAAAAGGTGTTATTGAGCTTAGAAACGAAGAAAAAGAATCAAACTCTGAAGTTAAAGTTACTGAATTAACAGGTGGTTTTATATCATTTATGTACCTTGAAATTATTGATATGAGCTTCTCTTTGGATGGCGTTTTAGGAGCTTTCGCTATTACTCAAAATATTATAATTATTATGCTTGGTCTAGGAATTGGTGCAATGGCTGTTAGATCTTTAACAATTTATATGGTTGAAAGAGAAGTTGTTTCAAAATATATTTTCTTAGAACATGGTGCTATGTGGTCTATAGGACTTCTTGCACTATCTATGTTGGTGCAAATTTTCCATCATTTACCAGCTATGCTGATTACAACTTTTGCAATAGTTCCAATTGGTTTGGCATTTGTTCACTCTATTTATAAAAATAAAGAGTTTTTAATAGATCCAAAAAACCAATAAATATATAAATAACTGCTTTAAAACCAATTTTTAATAGTTTTAAAGCAGTTAGAAATCTATACAGAAATCATATAGCCTTGTGATGATACATTTTCTATTAAATCTTTTGATGTTTTAACTCTCAATCTTTTTATAAAAGTTCGAACTCTCTCATCGCTAACCTCATCTTCCTGCCATAAAATTTCTTTTATATCTTCAAGTTTTACAAGCGAATTTTTATTATCAAGTAAAAGATTTATAAACTCTCTTTCTCTTTTTGTAAGATTTACCAATTCATCATTTTTATATAAGCTAATTGAGTTTTTTACAAAAACAAAACCATCTTTTAGAGTAAAGTTTTTTTCATTATTTATTTTACTTGATAACTCTTTTAAATACTCAATAAAACTCTCAATATCAAAAGGTTTTATAAAATATTTACTAATCCCTATATCTATTGCTTGTAGTAACATCTCTTTTTGAGAATAAGCACTTAGAATAACTATTGGAATATTACTTTGTTCTTTGATGGCTTTACACATCTCAAGACCATTTAAATTTGGCATTAAAATATCACTAATTATAATATCTGGTTTAAAAGAGTTGAATTTTTTAAGTCCTTCAATACCATCTTTTGCTGTAACTACTTTAAAAAATAGATCTTTTATTGAACTTCTTATTAAATTTGCTAGTTTTTGTTCATCTTCAACTATCAATACTTTTAGATTTTTCATGATACTTTTGGAAACTTTATAATAAATTTTAAACCATCTTGACTATTTTCATGCATAATTTGACCCCCAAAACTATTTTCTATAATTATCTTACAAATAAAAAGACCAAGACCTGTTCCACTACTTTGATGTTTAGTTGTAAAATATGGTTCAAATATTCTATCAAATAGCTCTTTGCTTAATCCTTGAGCATTATCAAGATACTCTAAATAGATAAAATCATCTTTTAAATATGTTTTTATGGTTATCTCTTTTTGTTCTATATTTTTTTGTAAAAAGGCATCTTTTGAATTATTTATAAGATTTAGTAAAACTTGAGTTAATTCATTTTTTATTCCAAATAGTTCTAAATCTTTTAAAATATTAAATTTAATATTTATTTTTTCTTCTTCTATAACCCTATTTAGAATTTTTAAGGCCTCGTTGATACTTAAATTTAATAAAAACCTCTCTTTTTGTTTTTGTGGTGAAAAAAAGTTTGTAAAATCTTCAATAGTACTTGACATTCCCAAAATAAGGTTTTTGCTACTATCGTATAGTTTTTCAAACTCTTTTTGATTTTTTGTTTCAAAAGATTTTTTCAGATTAAACAAAGTTAAATTTAATTCAGTTAAAGGCTGTCTCCATTGATGAGCTATGTTTGCCAACATTTGCCCTAGACTTGCCATTCTTGATTGTAGGAATATTATCTTTTGTTTCTGTTCTAACTCTTCTTGAAGCATTACTTCATTTGTAATATCATATCTTATAGCAATAAATTCAAATATATTTTCATTCTCATCTAAAATTGGTATTACTGTTGTGTTTAAATAGATTGTTTTTCCACTTTTTGAAAGATTTTTTACAGTTGCTTTGTGAACTTTTTTGTTCAAAATAGTTTCCCAAAGAGTTTTAAAATTCTCTTTAGGAGTATCAGGATGTCTTATTATATTGTGATTTTTACCTAAAAGCTCCTCTTTGCTATATTCAAAAAGTCTTACAAACTCATCATTTACAAAAGTAATGATTCCGTTTGTATCAGTTTTTGAAACAATATTTGAGTTTTCTATTGCTTTTTGGTAGTTATTCATAATTTATTAGTTTCTATTTAATATCTCACAAACCTCTTTAGCGTGATAAGAGATAATAATATTTGCTCCAGCTCGTTTAAATGCTATCATAGTCTCCATCATTACTCTTTCATAATCAATTAGTCCAGCAAGTCCAGCATGTTTTAACATAGCATACTCACCACTTACATTATAAACACAAAGTGGAAGTTTTGTCTCATTTCTAATATCTCTTACAATATCTAAAAAGGCAAGTGCTGGTTTTACCATTAGAATATCTGCACCTTCTTTTTCATCTTCAAGTGATTCGCTAATTGCTTCAAGTCTATTTGCAACATTCATTTGATATGTTCTTCTATCTCCAAAAGAAGGCGTTGACTCAGCAACATCTCTAAAAGGTCCATAATATCCACTTGCAAATTTAGTAGAGTATGCCATTATTGGTAAATCTTTAAATCCATTTTCATCTAAAGCATTTCTAAGTGTTGCAATAATTCCATCCATCATACCTGAAGGTGCTATCATATCTGCACCAGCTCTTGCATGAACTAATGCTTGTTCGGCAGATATTTCAAGTGTTTTGTCGTTATGAACACTATTTGTTTTTGGATCAAGAATTCCACAATGCCCATGATCTGTGTATTCACAAAAACATAAATCAGTAACAATAAACATATTTGGATATTTTGCTTTAATTGCTCTAATTGTTCTTGAAATAATACTTTCATCACATAAACACTCACTTCCAACAGAGTCTTTTATCTCTGGAATTGCAAAAAGTATAATTGAGTTTAAACCAATTTTTTGTAAATACTCACACTCTTTTAATATCTCATCAATACTCATTTGAAAAACACCAGGCATACTTGAAATCTCAGTTTTTATTCCATTTCCTTCTTTTACAAAAAGTGGATATATAAAATCATCTTTACTAATAGTTGTTTCTTGAACTAAGTTTCTTAAAGTCTCATTTAATCTTAATCTTCTAAATCGTTTAAACATAATATTTACCTCTTTTGGATATAATCTTACGATTTTAACAGTTTAAGGTTTAAAGAAAAGAATGAATATAATTGAATCAAATATAGCAAACCTACCCACAAAACACGGAAAATTTAAAATAAAAGCATATAAACAAAATAATCAAGAACATTTAGCAGTTATGAGTGAGAATTTTGAAAATTTAGATGTTGTAAATTTGAGAATTCACTCAGAATGCCTTACAGGAGATGTTTTTGGAAGTATAAAATGTGATTGTCAAAAACAACTAGAACTAGCAATAGATTATATTGCCAAAAATGGTGGTTTGATAATTTATCACAGACAGGAAGGTCGAAATATTGGTCTTTTGAATAAAGTAAATGCTTATAGCTTACAAGATACTGGTAAAAATACAGTTGAAGCAAATTTGGCTTTGGGGTTTAGGGAAGATGAGAGAGAGTATAGTGTTGTTGAATATATATTAAAAGATTTAGGTATCAAAAAGATAAATATTCTTACAAATAATCCAGCAAAAATCGATTTTTTAGAGACTTTGGATATAGAAATTGTTGAAAGAATTCCAACAATAATAGAACCAAATTGCTACAATAAAAATTATCTAAATACCAAAAAAGAGCAATTAGGACATATGCTTTGAGCTCTTTGAAAAATATTTTAGAAAATAATAATTTAAAGTTAGAAGCTAGTTTTTATAAAGATATTGAAGTCTTTATAGAACTTTTACAAAAATGGGGAAGGGTTCACAATCTAAGTGGAAGCTTGGATAAACAAAGTATTTATGAAAACATTTTGGATTCACTTTTCCCACTTACATTTATTGAAAATTTCTCTAGTTTTGCTGATATTGGAACAGGTGCTGGTTATCCTGGTCTTATTTTATCAATTGTAAAAAAAGATGTAGATGGATATTTAATAGAGCCTAGGATTAAAAGAGTCTCTTTTTTAAGCTTTGTAAAGGCTAATTTGGGCTTAAAAAATCTTACAATTTTGCAAAAAAGAGTAGAAGAAGTAAGTGATTTAAAAGTTGAGTTAATTACAAGTAGGGCTGTTACGAATACTAAGCTTTTATTAGATTTAACGAAAGAGATAAAACAAGATAACTCTTCATACCTTTTTTATAAAGGGAGTATGCTTGAAAATGAGCTAGAAGAGGCAAAATTAAACAATTATAAAATAGTTTCAAGAAATGATAGAAATTATTTATATATCAAAGGATAAATAGTGTTATTAAAAGTTATTGCAGTTATTCTAATTGGATTTATAATTTATCTTCTATTTTTTAAAAATAGAAGAGTTGATGGTGTTAAAAAAAATGATAAACTAATAAGTGAAGAGATGGTTGAATGTCCTACTTGTAATACTTATGTGTCTCAAAAAGAGGCAATTTTAAGTAATGGAAAATTTTATTGTTGTAAAGATTGTTTAGAAAATAAAAAGGCTTAAAATGAAAATTATTGGTGATAAAATTGTACCATTTGAAGAGTTTTTCAAAATTTCAAATATCTTTGAAATAAAAAATACAAAGCCAAATTCACTACTTTTTTTTGAGTATGATGAAGAACTTCTAAAATATTGTTATTCTCAAAATTTAAACTTTTTTGTAAAAATAAGCTCTATAAAAGAAGGATTATATGCAAATAGTTTAAATTCAAAATATATAGTTTGTAAAAAAGATTTAGCAAAAAAGATGCAAAAAATAGCTGAAAATTATATGTTTGATTCAAAAATTTTAGCAGTCATAAAATCTAGTGATGAGTTGGAAAAGATAGCTTTAGATGAGATTGACGGAGCTATATATAAAGAGCTAATTTAGTTCTTTTTTAAAATAATTTTAGGCTTTTAAAGGAAAAAATTGAAAGAGATAATTGATATGATAGTTGTTATTTTATTTGTGTTTATGGTTGCTATGTTTATCATAAATTTTAATAGACAACAAATAAAAAAACATACAGATAGATTAGAAGATAGAGAAAATCAAAATAAGGATAAAAACAATGCTTAAACCACTTTTAATAGAAATTGGAGTTGAGGAGTTACCAGCTATTCCATTTTTACAAGAACTTCCTAATATTGAGAAAAAATGGAGCGATATTTTAGAAAAAAATAGACTTCTTTGTAATTTTGAGTTATTTTATACTCCAAGAAGATTGGTTTTATGGCACAGAGAATTTCAACTAAAACAAGAAAATAGTGAATTTGAACACATTGGAGCGCCTAGAAAAATAGCTTTCAAAGATGGTGTTGCAACTCCTGCCGCACAAAGCTTTGCTACAAAGTGTGGAATTAGTGTAGATGAAATATCTTTCAAAGATTTTGGAAAAGGTGAAGTTTTATATCACAAACAACAAATAGTTGGACTTGAAGCAAAAGAACTTTTAAACTCTATGGTAAATGAGTTTATAAGTTCTTTGAGTTTTGGAAAATCTATGAGATGGGGAAGTAGAAGTGATAGCTTTGTAAGACCTATTAGATTTTTTTCTATGATGCTTGATAGTGAAATTATTGAAGGTGAACTATTTGGAGTTAAATCATCAAATATCTCTTATGGTCATAGAATGGAGAGTTATGAGCCATTTAGTTTTTCTCATGTTGGAGATTATTTTTGTAAGCTTGATAAATATGGCGTTATTTTATACCAAGATGAGAGAAGAAAAAGAATTCTTGAGCAATTAAAAAATATTGAAACAAAACACAATGTTCAAATTGAATTAGATACTGAACTTTTAGATGAAGTTGTTGCGATTACTGAGTATCCAACTGCACTTTTGGGAAAATTTGATGAAGAGTTTTTGGAACTTCCACCTGAAGTTATTGTAACATCAATGAAAGCAAATCAAAGATATTTTGCAGTTTACAAAAATGAGAAACTAGTAAATAATTTTGTGGTTGTTTCAAATGCTTTAACTGATGATTTTGGTTATATTATTTCTGGAAATGAGAAAGTTTTAAGACCAAGATTAGCAGATGCAATGTTTTTTTATAAAAATGATATAAAAAATGGTTTAAGAAACGATGGACTTAAAAAGTTAGTTTTTGTTGAAGGTTTAGGAACAGTTTATGACAAATGTGAAAGAGAAGCAAAAATCGCATCTTATTTGGCAACTAAACTTCAAGTTAGTGAAACTGAACTTTTACAAAAAGCTGTAATGCTTTCAAAAGCTGATTTAATGAGCGAAATGGTTTATGAATTTACAGAACTTCAAGGTTTAATGGGTTATTACTACTCTAAAATTGCAAAAAATGATGAGAAAATAAGCCTTGCATTAAAAGAGCAATATCTTCCAAGTGGAGAAAATTCAGAGCTACCAAGTACAATTTTTTCTTCAATAGTTGCAATGTCAAATAAAATAGACAATCTTATGGCTTTATTTAGTGTTGGAAAAATTCCAACAGGTTCAAAAGATCCATTTGCACTTAGACGTGCTGCTTTAGGTGTTGTTAAAATTGCAATTGAACATAAACTTGATATAGATTTTAAAACAATAATTGAAGATTTAAAGGTAAATTACACAAATCTTGATACAAAACTTTTATTAGAGTTTTTCAATGAGAGATTATTTAAAATCTTTGATGTAAATCCTACTGTTTTAAAAGCTGTTTTAAGTAGTGGTGAAACAAATATTTATAAAATATATCAAAAAGTTGAAGCTTTAAATCCAGTTGTTGAAAGTGATAATTTCAAAGATTATAGTGCTACATTTAAAAGAGTTGCAAATATTGTTAAAGATGTTGATTTAAGCACAGATCTAAATATAAATAATTCTTTATTTGAACAAAACGAAGAAAAAGAGTTATACACAAATTTTGAAAAAATAAAAGCTACAAATTTCTTATCTTTTGATGAAGAACTAGAAGCTTTATTTGATTTAAAACCACAATTAGATAGTTTCTTTGAAAAAGTTTTTGTAAATCATGAAGATGAAAAAATAAAAACAAATAGAAAAAATCTAATAGCTCAAGTTTACTTAGGCTTCAGAAATATTGCTGATATTAAAGAGATAACGATATAAATTTCAATTAGTTCAAAAGTTCTTAACTAATAACTTTTGAACTAAAAAGATATTTAACTTAAAATTACCAAATATTTAGGGCTAAATTTTAGTTTTTTAGCATTATTTAGCTATTATCCATTAATTTTAATAAAACTTTTTGGATATAAAATGACTGTAAAAATAAACCTTTCAAACGAAAATTCATACGAAATTTATATAGATAAATTAAAAACTTTAAGCTTTGATAAAAAAGTTGTAGTTGTAACAAATCCAACAATTGCTTCATATCATTTAGAATATTTAAAATCTAAATTAAATGCTAAACAACTTAGTTTTTGCACTATTCCAGATGGTGAACAGTATAAAAATATGCAAACTTTGGAGATGATTTTAGAGGCTTGTTTTGAAGCAAAATTAGATAGAAAATCTTTACTTGTTGCTTTTGGTGGAGGAGTTATTGGTGATATGACAGGTTTTGCAGCTTCAATATATCAAAGAGGAATTGATTTTATTCAAATTCCAACTACTCTTTTATCACAAGTTGATGCTAGTGTTGGTGGGAAAACTGGAATAAATAATAAATTTGGGAAAAATTTAATAGGAAGTTTTCATCAACCAAAAGCTGTTTATATTGATTCAACTTTTTTGAAAACTTTACCAAAAAGAGAGTTTGGAGCTGGTATTGCTGAAATAATAAAAATGGCTGTTTGTTTTAATAAAGAGTTTTTTTCTTGGCTTGAAAACAATGATTTAAATGATGAAAAAAATATAGATATTGCTATACAAAAATCAGTTGAAACAAAAGCTTATGTTGTAAGTGTTGATGAAAAAGAACAGGGCTTAAGAGCTGCTTTAAACTATGGACACACTTTTGGACATGTTATAGAAAATCTTACAAATTATAAAACTTATCTTCATGGCGAAGCTGTTGGAATTGGAATGTGTATGGCAAATGCATTAGCTGTAAAATTAGGACTTATGAATAGTGATGAAGAGCAAAGAGTTGAGTCTTTATTGAAAAAATATGATGTTCCAACAACTTATAAAATAGAAGATATAGAAGATTTTTATGAACATTTCTTTTTAGATAAGAAATCTAGTGATAGTAAGATTAAGTTTATTTTACCTGTGGGAATTGGAGATTGTAGAATCACAGATGAAATTAAAAAAGAAGATGTATGTGAAATTTTAAAAGGATTTTAATTGATTAAAAAAATTCTATTTTTATTGTTTGCTAGCTTTTTATTCTTAAATGCTGCAAATAAAACTGCAAAAACAGATACTCAAAGTAATGCTCAAAATGTTGAACAAGCAGCTCAAGAAAATGTTTCTGAAATAGAAAATATGGTAGAGATAAATATTTTAAATGAAAAAATTAGTAAAATTGAAGCTTCATTAAAAGACAATATTCTACTAAAAAGATACTCAAACTACCTATCTTATGGGAAGATTTCGGCTGAACTTGATAACTTAAAAGATAGTTTGAAAAGAAAAAATAATCTTAGTGAAGAGGAGAGTTTTCAGCTTTCAAATAAGATTAGAGTTAAAGAAAATGAGCTTGAATTAATAGCTGAGTATAAAGGGTCTGCAATAGGGTCCTTAATGAACCCTCCTGATATTCAAAAAGTTGAAAATATCACAAATCCATTTGGAATTATAAATGCATTATCAAATGTAAAAAAACTCGAAACAAACAAAAAACAATTTTCTAGTGTTGAAGCAGATATTATAGCTTTAAGTGAAAAATTAGAAGAAGAATTGATTAGCTATACAAAATTATATGAACTTGACCCAAAAGTTGAATACAAAGAAAAAGTTATCTATCTTGAAAAACAAAAAAGAGATTTTGAAATAGTTTTGGATATTGTGACTACAACTCAAGAGGTTTATAGTAAAAAAATTGAACAAGTTATATTGGATATAAAAAATCAAATTACACAGCAAGTTCAAAAAATGCTTGCTATTTTTGTAATAATAATTATTATGTTAGCTGTTTCATTTTTGGTTAAATTAGCACTTAAAAAGTATTTTTCACAAAATGAAAACTACTATATGGTAAATAAAATAATCAATTTCACTTTAGTATTTTTGATTTTAATGGTACTTCTTTTCTCATATATTGATAATGTTTCGTATCTTGTAACAATTCTTGGGTTTGCATCAGCAGGTATTGCGATTGCTTTAAAAGATTGGTTTATGTCACTATTTGGCTGGATGGTAATTGTGACATCTGGATCTATTCAAGTTGGAGATAGAATAAGAGTTACAAAAGGTGATGTTGAAACAGTTGGAGATGTTTTAGATATTTCTTTATTTAAAATTACAATAAAAGAGGATGTAACTATGGTTAGTTACATGAAAAATAGAAGAGCTGGAAGAATTTTCTTTGTTCCAAATAACTATATTTTCTCAGAGCTTATTGCAAACTATAGCCACTCAGAGTTAAAAACAGTTTGGGATGGAATAGATATTACTTTAACATTTGATTCAAACTTTAAAAAA
This sequence comes from uncultured Aliarcobacter sp., assembly GCA_964384195.1. GTDB lineage: Bacteria > Campylobacterota > Campylobacteria > Campylobacterales > Arcobacteraceae > Aliarcobacter. Next base: position 28,772 of record CAYLKG010000011.1, read on the forward strand.
GCGCAAAAAATTATTAGAGAGATTTTAAAGCACTACTCAAAGGGTTATAGCGATATTACAAGAAAACAGCTTTCAAAAATGAGAAATAAGTATCAACTAAGAGCAACTGGAGTTGAACCAAGAGTATTTACTTTGATTGAAAAGTATGGAGTAGTTGTATCTGGTTGGTATCTTACTAACTCTTTTGCCGCTTTAGTTTTAAGAAGCACTATTTGTGCTGAAATAGTTGAAGCTTTAATGAAGGAGGATGATATACACATAGCTTATCCAACTCAACAAATAAATATAAATAAAACTTCAAATGCCTATGGACCATCAAGAGCAATGCCAAGAGAGGAAATAGAAGATATTGAAGATATTATTGCAAAAAGACAGGATGATTTTTAATGAATTTTAGTACACAAAAACCAAAAGTATTTTTCAAAACTTTTGGTTGTCGAACAAATATTTTTGACACTCAAGTAATGATTAGTAATCTAAAAGATTTTGAAGTAACTCAAGATGAAAAAGAAGCTTCAATTGTAATAATAAATTCTTGTACAGTTACAAATAGTGCTGATACAACAGCTAGAAGTTATATAAATGGTTTGAAAAAACTAGAAAATAGTCCAAAAGTAGTATTTACAGGTTGTGGAACTAGAACAAAGGGTGAAAAACTTTTTGGTGAAAATAAAATTGATGCTCTTTTTGGTTCAAGTGAAAAAGAGCATATAAATGAACTTTTAAAAATTGATGATAGATTTTTTAAATTAGGTGATTTAAAAAGTCTTGATAAAACAGTTGTTGAAGAGTTTGTTGGGAAAAGTAGGGCATTTATAAAAATACAAGAGGGTTGTGATTTTAGATGTTCATATTGTATTATCCCTCATGTGCGAGGAGATGCCAGAAGTTACGAAGAGAGTGTTATTTTAAATCAAGTAGAAACTTTGGCACAAAATGGATTTAGTGAATTTATTTTAACAGGTACAAATGTTGGAAGTTATGGTAAAAAAATGCATACTTCTTTGGCAAAACTTCTTAAAAAAATGGCTTTAATAAAAGGGGTTAAGAGAATTAGAATGGGTAGTATTGAACCTATTCAAATTGATGATGAGTTTAAAGAGCTTATAAATGAACCTTTTATGGCAAAACATTTACATATTGCTCTTCAGCATACTTCAAAAGAGATGTTAAAAATTATGAATAGAAGAAATAAAGTGCTAAGCGATTTGGAGCTTTTTGAGTTTTTAAGCTCAAATGGTTATGCATTAGGAACTGATTTTATTGTTGGACATCCTGGAGAAACACCTGAAATTTGGAAAGAGGCTATGAAGAATTTACATAATTTCCCTCTTACTCATATTCATGCATTTACATATTCAAAAAGAGATGGAACACCTAGTGCTTCTATGAAAGATATTGTAAAAGGTGATGTTGCAAAAGATAGATATATTGAGCTTGTAGAGATAATAAAACAAAAAAATCACCAGTTTAGACAGGATAGAAAAAATGAGCAAATTAAACTTGAAGTTTTAGTTGAACAAGAAAAAAATGGTAAATATCTTGGATTTGATCAGTTTTTTAATCAAATTGAGATTAGTTCAGATGAAGATTTGGTAGCAGATTGGTTAATTTTAGATGATTATAAAGTGAGTATAACAAAAAATGAAGCAAAATTTAAATAGTAAAAATATTGATAAAAACTTCAAACTGATGATTATTTCAGCCATAGTGCTGGTAATTTTGTTTATTTATACAATGTATAAAAGTAAAAATGTAATTGAAGGAACTACTTATTATTTAGGAATTGGATTTTTATTTATTCTTTTAATAGTTGCATTAATTCTAAAAATCAAACAAGAAAAGATTAGAAAACTTATCAATAAAGATGGTATTCCAAGTTTTGATAATGAGTTAGAAAAAACCTCTTCAAAGCCTTCAAAACAAGATCTAGATTCTACAATTTTACCAGTGAAATCAAATTTAACTTTTAAAGATGTTGCTGGAATAAAAGAGATAAAAGAGGAGCTTGAAGAGGTTGTGGAATTTTTAAATAATCCTGCAAAATTTCAAAAATTCAAAGTAAAACTTCCAAAAGGTGTACTTCTTGTAGGACCTCCTGGTGTTGGAAAAACTTTAATAGCAAGAGCTGTTGCAGGAGAAGCACAAGTTCCATTTTTTTATCAAAGTGGTGCTAGTTTTGTGCATATTTATGTTGGAATGGGTGCAAAAAAAGTACGAGAACTTTTCAATAGTGCAAAGTTAAATGCTCCCTCGATAATTTTTATAGATGAAATTGATGCTATTGGAAAAAGTAGAACCGGAAAATCAAATGATGAAAGAGAATCTACATTAAACGAACTTCTAACACAAATGGATGGGTTTGATGGTGATAGTGGTGTTATCGTAATTGCAGCAACCAACAAAATTGAAGTTTTAGATGATGCTCTTTTAAGAGCAGGAAGATTTGATAGAAGATTACATGTTGGTTTACCTAACATTGATGATAGAAAAAAAATCTTAGAGTTATATTTAAAAGATGTAAATTATGAGATAAATATAGAAAAATTAGCTTTAAGTACGGCTGGATTTAACTCTGCTAGTTTATCAACACTTGTAAATGAGTCTCTTTTATATATGATTAAAAATGGTAAAAATATTTTAGATGAATTAGATATTGAAATTGCAAAAAATAAGTTGGAATTTGGAAAAAAACAACTAAAAATTTTAGATAGTGAACAAAAAGAGGTTCTAGCAATCTATCAAACTTGCAAAGCTTATATTTCAAAATCAAAAGTAAATCTTCTAGATGAAGGTGTAAAAAAGATAAATAAAGTATTTTTATCTTACAGTGAAATGCAAGAAAATATAAAAAGAGAATTAGCAGGTAGTGTTGGGCTTGAACTAATTAAAAAAGAGAAGTTTGCAATAGGAGAAGACGCTATAAAAAGAGCTGAAGATATTGCTCTTGAAATGGTAAATAAATATAAAATGGCTGCAAGTATTGAAGAGATAATTTTTAGAGTAAAAGAGAGTTTAAAACTAGAACTAATGCAAAATAGTTCTGAAATACAAAGACTAACAAATATTATGATAAAAAATGAAGTTATAAATATAGATGATTTCTAATAATTTTTTTAGTGGTTTTTGCTTTGAAAATGAGGCTGAATTATTTATTGATTATCTAGAAAAAGGTGATTTTATTGTAAATGGTTTTTCATATGGAGCAATTAAAGCTTTTCAAAAAGTTTTAAATAGCAAGGAAAGAATTGATAAACTTCAACTGTTTTCACCTGCTTTTTTTCAAAATAAAGATGCAAAATTTAAAAAAATGCAATTAATGTTTTTCAAAAAAGATGAAAATGAGTACATAAAAAACTTTTTGCAAAATGTTAAATCACCTAATACTAAAAATATTGAAAAATATTTTTGTAAAGGAAATTTTGAAGAGTTAAAAGAACTTTTAGAATTTGTTTGGAAAAAAGAAGATTTAGAGTCTTTAATATCAAAAGGCATAAAAATAGAGGTTTTTTTAGGTGAAAAAGATTTGATAATTGATTCAAATGAAGCAAAAGAGTTTTTCAAAGAGTTTGCAACAGTTTATTATTTTAAAGATAAAGGACATTTATTATGATAGCAAAAATAGGTATTGTAACAACAAGTGATAGAGCAAGTGCAGGGATTTATGAAGATTTATCTGGTAAAGCTATAATTGATACTTTAACTGATTATTTAAAATCTCCTTGGGAAAGTGTTTATAGATGTATTAGTGATGACAAAGATACTATTGAAGATACTTTAAAAGATTTAATCGATAATGAAAAGTGCTGTTTGGTTGTGACAACAGGTGGAACAGGTCCTGCTTTAAGAGATGTTACTCCAGAGGCTACAGAAGCTATTTGTGATAGAATGATGCCAGGATTTGGAGAACTTATGAGAAGTGTTAGCTTACAATATGTTCCAACTGCAATTCTTTCAAGACAGACAGCTGGTCTGCGAGGAACTAGCTTAATTGTAAATCTTCCAGGAAAACCAAAATCAATAAAAGAGTGCTTAGATGCTGTTTTTCCAGCAATTCCATACTGTATTGACTTGATGGAAGGTCCTTTTTTGGAGATTAATGAAGAAGTTATAAAGGCTTTTAGACCTAAAAAATAGTTGGTATTAAAGTAAATTAATACCAACTTGAATAGTTTACTTTAAAATATCCAAAATTTCTTTAGTGTCTCTATGGATTCTAAATATTTTATTTTCAACTTCATAAACTTCGGTATTTTTGATTCTTGGATATTTACCCGTAACATTCATTCCATTTCCTAAAATATTTTGATCTACTATTTGCCCTTTGGCTAATTTATCTTGCCATCCGGGAGGTAGTGTTCCACCTCTTTCAAGTTTTTTTTGTAAACCAGAAGGAAGCTCTTTTTGCTTTTCGTACTTCATTTTATCATTATAATCTCTATCGTAATCATAACTATTTTTTTGCTTTTCCTGTTTTATTTTTTTTGTCATCAAAATCTCTATTTTTTTCATGATTATAATTTTGTTTTTCATGTTTTACTTTATTGTTTCTCTCTTCTTCATTTGGTTTTGCATAAAGAGAACCACCTAGTAAACAAGTTGTTACAAACGATATAATAATTTTTTTGTTTAACATCTAAAACTCCTTTTTGTATTTGAACAATTGTACAACAAAATAGTATATAATTTTTATAAATTTCAAAAGGAGATGATATGAATGTAAAAAAACTAAAAGAACGTGAAGAATATTTTTTTGAGTATTATCCAAAAGGTTTTAGTGATGAAAAACTTCTTCCTATTGTGAAAAGATTTAATTCAATAAAATTTTATGAAGAGGTTAAAGAGCTTTTTAATAAAGATAATTTTTCTAATCCTGAATTTATTTGTGATAGTTTTGTAAAAATTATTTCAAAATCTCCTCTGATTTCACTTTTTGAAAAACCAAAAGTAAGGGATGCTATAAAAAACATGAGTATTTATGAAAAAGATATGTTTTGTATAGCTTTACAAGATTTACTTTATGGAAAATCTAAAAATGCTTTTAAAGATATGGTAGAAATTTTAGCTTCAAAAAATCTAGCAAAATGGTCAATTGTCACTTTAATTCCATATTATTTTACTCTAAATAAAGAGTTCTTTATAAAACCTACAACCACAAAAAATGTATTAAAATATTTTGAGATAAAGGATTTAGTATATAAACCAAAACCAACTTTTGAGTTTTACGATTCTTATAAAAAGATTTTAAATGAGATGAAAAAAGAGGTATCAAAAGAGTTAACTTTAGATAATGCAGCTTTTACAGGATTTCTAAAAATGGCAAGTGAGGAATAGGGCAATTTTTTCATTAAAATATCAAGCCCTTTAAGCTATAATCGCATTTATGGAAAAATTAATAAAAAAACTAGACTTAAATGACTATATTACAAACTTCTCAAAGCTTTTTTCAAGAGAAAAATCTGTTATTCTTGAAGGTGATATAAATATTCACTATAAAATTATCAGTGAGCTTTCAAATTACAATTTTATTGCACCAAAAAGTACAATAAATTTAGATTCTCAACTTATGCATATCCAAAAACAAGGTGTTTTAAAAGTTTATGAAATTTATGAATTTATAAAAATAATTAACTACTTTTTGTATCTAAAGAGATTTAGTTTTGAAGGAAAATTATTAGAGTGGATGGAAAAAATAATAATTCCAAATGATATTGTGAAAATTTGTGAATATTTTGATGAACGCTCAAATTTAAAATCTGGAATAAGTGAAGATTATGACAATATAAAAGAGTCGATAAATAGAAATAAAGAGGAGATAAAACAAAGTCTATATAAGATTGTAAACTCTTCAAAATTAAAACCTTATTTAGTTGATATGCAAGTTCATTTCATAAATATGCAAGAGTGTTTGTTGGTTCGAGGTGGGTTTAATCATGCTTTAAATGCAAGCGTTATTGATAGATCAAATGCTGGATTTTTTTATGTAGTTCCTCATAGTATTAGTGAATTAAAACAAAAAAGAAGTGATTTAGAAAATAAACAAGAAGAGATCTTGTATAAAATTTGTAAAGACATTTCATCTATTTTTGAAAAAAATTTACTATTTTTAAAGTTTATAAATAAAGAGTTTGACAAATTTGACCATTACCAAGCCAGAATATTTTTCGCTCAGATAGGGGATAAAAATTTTATTCTTCCTTCTAAAGATGATTCTAATAAACTTGTCGATTTTTGTCATCCAGCACTTTTAAATGCAAAGCCTATAACAGTAGATTTTTCAAAAAAAGTTATTATGCTGACTGGTGTAAATGCTGGTGGAAAAACGATGATGTTAAAATCTATTTTAAGTGCTGTTTTTCTTTCAAAATATTTGCTTCCATATAATGCACATAAAAGCACAAAAGTAAGCAATTTTAAATCTATAAATGCAGTTTTAGACGATCCCCAAAGTGTTAAAAATGACATTTCAACATTTGCAGGAAGAATGCTTGAGTTTTCAAAGTTTTTTGAACTTAAAAATGCAATTGTTGGAGTTGATGAGATTGAATTAGGAACAGATTCAGATGAAGCCGCTAGTTTATTTAAAGTTATTATTGAAGATTTAATTAAAAATGATATTAAAATAATAATCACAACTCACCACAAAAGATTAGCCGCTTTAATGGCTGCAAATCCAGATGTAGAGTTAATAGCTGCACTTTATGATGAAGAGAATCAAAGACCAACTTATGAGTTTTTACAAGGAACGATTGGAAAATCTTATGCTTTTGAAACTGCTTTAAGATACAAAATTCCAAAAGGAGTTGTTCAAAGAGCAAAAGAGGTTTATGGAGAAGACAAAGATAAACTAAATGAACTTATTGAAAGAAGTAGTGAACTTGAAAGAGAGTACAAGCAAAAAATTGCAAAATTAAATAATGAAATTGAGAATTATCAAAGATTATCAAATAATTTAAAAGAGCAAAAAGAAGAGCTTGATACTCATATTTTAAATGAGAAATCAAAACTTCACAAAGAGTATAAAGATGCACGAGAAGAGGCTAAAAAAGCTATCAAAACAAGGCTTATTGAAGATTCTCATAGGCATTTAAATATTTCTCATAAACTTGCTAGTCAAATTGAAGTTGAAAAGGTTGAGGATGATACTTTGGCTTTGGAGCTTAAAGTAGGGGATAGAGTAAAATATAGAAATACAAAAGGAAATATTTTATCAATTAAAGGTTCAAAAGCATTTATTCAAAATGATGAAGGTTTTAAAATGCAAGTTCTTTTAACTGATTTAAGAAGAAGTGGAAATCCAGCTCCAAAGCCAAAGAAAAAAATTGTAGTAAATGTTGCAAAACCTCAAACTGGAGATATAAAACTTGATCTTCATGGACAAAGAGTTGAAGAGGCTATGGAAAATTTAGATAAATTTTTAAGTAATGCCTTACTTGCTGGATTTGAAGAGGTTTTAGTTTATCATGGAATTGGAGCAGGGAAGTTAGCTCAAGCAACTAAAGAATTCTTAAAAAAACATCCAAAAGTAAAAGGTTTTGAAGATGCTCATCCAAGTAGTGGTGGGTTTGGAGCAAAAGTTATAAAACTTTAAATATAAAAGAGTTAATAAACTCTTTTATATTTATTTGATTTGTTTAATATTTAAATCAATATTTGAAGATAATTTTTTCAAATCATTTGTTGTAATAACTTGTTTTGGATTTATCTTTTTTTCTACTAATAAATACTCTTTTATATTTTCGACTCTTTGTTTTGCAAATTTTTCTTTCTCCTCTTTTTCGTTAAACGAAGGAGCAAATTTAATAGCAATATCCTTTTTTTTGCTTAAAATTAGAGCAATCTTATCTAAAGTCTCTTTTTGAATAGGTGTTATTTCACTCTCTTTTAAATCAAAATTTACACTTTTTATCTCATCTTCACTAAAATTAAATAAGCTTCCAATGAGTGAAAAAGGTGATGTAATTGCCTTTGTTATTAGATTTACAAAGGCTTTCCAAACAATAGAAGCAATAGAAAACTGTGGATCATCAACATTTCCTGAAACAGGAAGGTTTATATCAATTATATTTGAAGTATCTTCTAATAAAGTAATAGCCAAATCAAGAGGTAAAGATACAGAATCAGGGCTTTCTACTTTTTCACCTAATTCTAACTTTTTAATGATTATGCTATTTTTAGCATTTAAATTTGAATCACTTATGTTGTAATTTAAATCAAGTTCTAATTTTCCATCTTTTATAGCTCGCCCAACAAATTTTCCAGTATAAGGAGTGAAATTTTTCATAGCAATATTTTGAAATTTCATATTTATATCTGTTAGAATTTTCAAGCTATTAGGATTTACAATTCCTGTTATTTTTGCAACTCCATATTCATCAACAACCCCTTTTATGCCAAGTTGCGATACACTTTTTTCTTTATTTTTTACTTCTGAAGCTTGTCCATTTAACTTTGAAATTGTTGTTTTAAATGGTATTGGAAGATTTTCATCTTCAAAATCAAGCGTAAGATTTTTTATATCAACTGGACCTAAATTTAATACTGAATTGTTTTTCTCCTCTTTATTTTGCTGATTGTCAATATTTTTAGAATTTTCATTTGAAGTAACAATACTTTCATCTTTTTTCTCTTCGGTAGTGTTTATAGATTGTTTTTTAGGTAATAAAATTGATATATGAGTCAACTATTTTAAATTAATAGTTAAACTTAAATCAAAAAATTAATATAAGAG
>CAYLKG010000012.1:0-27383 GCA_964384195.1 uncultured Aliarcobacter sp.
AAAATTTAAATTAGCTTAAATTATTGGTTGTTTGCAGGAATCTGCAAGTGGCTCAGTATATAAAAATTTTTATATATTAAAAGATGAGTTAATGAAAGCTATTAGAGGATTTGAACTAAATTATGATTTAAAGGAACCTAGTTATTCAACAATATACTCTTGTATTACTTCTGTGTGGGAATTGAGTAGCTTTTATAATAAAATGAATGAAAATTTAGAATATGTAGAGATATATTTTAACAAATACAAAAATAATAGAACTATTAAAAAAAGAAAAAATATTATTTCTAATCTAATTTCAGATATTAAAAAATCTTTAAAATGTTTAGAATTATACAAAAATATAAAAAAAGATGATGATTCAGGTAGAAATGCTGTAGCAAATCATCTAAATAGTGTACTTAATGCTCTGGCTACAAAATTATATTTAAATAAAGGTGATATAGATATTATAAAAGAACTAAGAGCTGGAAAAATTGTAATTATAGATGTTTCTAGTTTTAATGAAAATATTTTGAATATAATTAATCTTGCAATTTATACAAGATTACAAAATGCTATTTGTGAAACAATGAAACCTGTGAGTATTATAATAGATGAAGCTCAAAAAGTTTTAAATAACGATTATTTACCTCAAACTGATGTTTGTAGAGAAGCAAAATTTGAGTATTTATTTGCAACTCAAGATCCAGTACTATTAATTAATAAATTAGGACAAAATAATTTTGATGAATTATATTCAAATTTAGTTTCAAAATATTCATTAGTTACTAACACATATAGTGATCTAGCTGAATTTGAATATATTAATTTATCAAATGAAAGAAAAGCATATGCAAACCCCCTATTTATTGATAGAAAAGAGCTAATAAAAGTAGAATATGCTTATTTAAATATGAATAATTTATTAAAAGTTGTTGATTACAAATCAAAAGAGCCGTTTATATTTATTCATGATAATAGATTACTTGAGGATTATAAAATAATGATTGAAACAATAAAAGGCAAATTTATAACTGTTGATTATCTATCTTTTTTTATAGAATCTTCAGATGATGAATATGAAATACTAAATGTTAATATTGAGTGAACTACCAAATACACTTTTATTTTTTTTGGCTTTATAATATTCGCCTTTACTATTGCCACTCCACAAATGAAAAAGCTTTAAAGGTTTTAGAATTAGCTAAAAACTCTGTATATTCTGGCAAAGCCAAAGATGCAAAAATCAAACATCAGCAAGAAATATTTACTTGCAATGTTCTTTAAAAATATATTGTTAATAAAATATTGCCTTTTTAAAATTTCTCTTCATTTTAAGTTATTCTTTATAAAAAGGCTTATTTATATATGTCACCAAGTGAATTTGAAGAAAAAATGTTACGTTTAGAAATGATTAGTTAAGTTAGAATTTTTATGTCCTATAAAGTGTTGACAGATCAATATTTACTATTTTTGTTTTCTAAATACCCAAGGTTCTAATGGATTAATTCCAGCCCATAGTCCTTTTTTACTACTTCTTGCATGTTTTTCTGCAATTAGGTAGTTTGAGTCATTATTATATTTTCTATATACCCAAGCATAGCCATCTTTTATTTGTTGAAGATTTATATCTTGTTTATTTAAATATACAGTTCCTAGTAATCTATTATATTTATCTTTTGAGTTATAAATAACAGTAACATCTTTATTATAGATATATCTTTTTAGATTCTCTTTTGATTTATTTCCATAATCTTGTGAAGATTCAGGAGCGTCTATACCATTTAATCTAATTTTATATTTCTTTTTATCATTAGTTAAAACATGAATAGTATCTCCATCAGAGATATGTATTACTTTTCCATTTAGTTCAGCTGCATTAATGTAAATAGTAAAAAATAGAAGAAAAGATATTAAAAGTTTTAATTTCATATTATATTCCTGGTTTTGATTTTGTTAGTACTAAGTTTATAATATTTCATTGTAGCAGATAGATGTCAGTTAGTTGTAAGATTTTTGATTTATTTTTATTTATTATGATAGCTAAGACAAAGCAATTTAATGATCTCATTCTATCTAATATATTAATATTTTTGAATTTAGAAGAGTTAATTATACAGTACGCACACGTAATAATTTTTAACTTAGTAAACTTCTACTTTAAAAATTCCTGAATAATCAACTCGAATATAAAAGAAAGTTTTATCACAAAATTTTATATTTGCAATAAATTATCATTATTTTGAAATAACTCTTTAGCTTCTTCTTGTTCTTTTATGGGTATAGTTTTTTCTTCTAAATTCATCTTTAAATCTTCTAAGCTATTTAAAATACTTTCTTGATTTTCTTCACTTTCTTGATTATTAAAATCTTCTTCTTTTAAAAGTTCATTATTTATATTTTCCGATATTATGTAGCACTTGCACAAGAAAAAATCTCTAAAATTTACTAAAATTCCTTTAATATTTTTAATCTAAAGGATACTTATTATGGCTGATACTCATGTTATTTCTGCACTATCAACAAAGAGAGGAGAGATTTTAGGCTCTATCAAGCATTATAAACAAATCATTTCATCTTTAGATAAAGATTTAGCAAATATTGATGCAACAATTAAGATATTTAAGCCTAATTATAAATTTGGCTCTGAAAAAATTGTAAATAAACATAGAAACAGATTTTTTAATAATGGAGAAGCAAAAGTTTTAGTTTTAGAAGTTTTAAAAAATAGCAATTTAGCTTTATCAACAGATAAAATAGCTGATATTATAGCTACAAATAAAAATTTATCTTTTGAAAATAAAACAGATAAATCAAACTTCCAAAAATCAATTTTATTAGCTTTAAATACTTGTCTATCTCATGATATAGTTGAAAAAGTATCTAAAGATGGTTTATCTATTGTTTGGAAAATTAAAGAGATTTAAACTCCCAATCTCTCTGCTGTTCTTTTATTTCCTTGCCATGCACGACTATAAGGAGCAAATCCCACAACGAAGTGAGGACAATATCAGATATTGTGTAGGTAGAAATTACAACGAACTAGCCGACAAACTTCCAATTCTACTTCTACCCTTGTCGAAATAAAAGTGTATCAACTTAGAACAAATAATGTCAAATTTGAAAAATTAGATGCTTATATTTTTTAAAAGAGTCTTATTCTTAGGCATTTTGAATCTTTGTGCAAGTGCTACATAATATCGAGAATTTTGATATAAAACCTTTATTTTTAATTAGATACAATTCATTATTCTATAAATAACTTAAAGAATTTAAATCTATCTACAACTAAACTAATAATAAATCCAGTTAAGTTTTTCCATTTAGTTTTTTATGTTTAAATGTAAAAAGTTATTTCTTATTCAATTAAAAAATTATCAAGGATTTTAGTGATAAAAACATATTTTAAAAAGGATGAATGGTTTGGAAATATAAGAGGTGATATCCTTTCTGGACTTGTAGTTGCACTTGCTTTAATTCCAGAAGCAATAGCTTTTTCTATTATTGCAGGTGTTGATCCAAAAATTGGTCTTTATGCTTCATTTTGTATAGCAGTTGTTATATCATTTTTTGGTGGACGTCCTGGAATGATTAGTGCTGCAACAGGTGCTATGGCTTTATTAATGGTTACATTAGTAAAAGATTATGGATTACAATATTTATTAGCAGCTACTCTTTTAACGGGAGTATTTCAAATAATAGCTGGTTATTTACAACTTGGAAGATTCATGAGTTTTGTTCCAAGAGCTGTTGTAATTGGTTTTGTAAATGCACTAGCTATATTAATATTTATGGCTCAATTACCTGAACTTATAAATGTAACTTGGCACGTATATGCTCTAACTATTGTTGGTTTAGGAATAATATATCTTTTCCCATATATTCCAAAAATTGGAAAAATTTTACCATCTCCTTTAGTTACAATTATTACATTAACACTAATTGTATATTTTTTTGGAATAGACATAAGAAATGTTGGAGATATGGGGCAACTTCCAGATACTTTACCAATATTTTTATTCCCAGATATTCCTTTAAATCTTGAAACTTTGTTGATAATTTTGCCATATTCCTTATCTTTAGCAGTTGTTGGTTTACTTGAATCACTTATGACAGCTACTATTGTGGATGAAATGACTGATACAAATAGTGATAAAAATAGAGAGTGCAAAGGTCAAGGAGTAGCAAATATAGCATCAGGTTTAATGGGTGGAATGGCAGGATGTGCAATGATTGGTCAATCTGTTATTAATATTAAATCTGGTGGTCGTGGAAGATTATCAACATTTATAGCTGGTTTTTTATTATTAATTATGGTTGTTTTTTTAAGTGATGTTATCTCTATTATTCCAATGGCTGCACTTGTTGCTGTTATGATTATGGTATCTATTGGAACATTTAATTGGGGAAGTTTTAAAGATTTAAAGTCTTTGCCACTATCTACAAATATAGTAATGCTTTCAACTGTTGCAGTTACAGTTTATACTCATAATTTAGCATTTGGAGTATTTACAGGAGTTTTATTAGCTTCTTTATTCTTTGCTAATAAAATATCACATTTTATGTATAGTGAAATATTTTATAATGATAATAAAACTATAAAGACTTATAAAATTGTTGGTCAAGTATTCTTTAATAGTGCCGATAAATTTTATAAAATTTTTGATTTTAAAGAAAATATTGACAAAGTTGTAATTGATTTAACAAGAGCTCATTTTTGGGATGTAACTGCTGTTTATGCACTAGATAAAAGTGTACTAAAATTAAGAAAAGAGGGTAAAGAAGTTGAAATAATTGGTCAAAATGAAGCAAGTTCAACAATCATTGACAGATTTGGAATCCATGATAAACCTGAAGAGATTGATAGAATTATGGGTGGGCATTAAATATTTTTATTTTGTTTTAAATAAAAAAGAGAATTAGAAATTTATACTATTCCATTATGCATATCTCTTTTTTTGCCATATGTTTTATCGTAGCAACTGCAACCAAAATTACAATTAAAGTTGTAATCATTGCTAGAGTATAAGATAAAAACATATAAAAATCTTTTTTTGTTAATTCATACATTAAAATAGAACTTAAAGTTACAGCTGCTAAAGGAAAAGTAAAAGCCCACCATGAGATAAAAAATTTTATTTTTACAAAATTTTTATACATAAATGCAACTAAAATAGTAAAAAATAGAGCTAAACTAAATAAAATTTGGGCAAAAAAATCTAAATTTCCAGTTAATTTTATATATGAGATAAATCCTATTGCAGGAGGTGCTATTAAAATAAACATTGTTGGCATAAATTTAGCAGCAAATGGATTATGAAAAATTATTCTATTTAAAATTATTGAAAATAATATTATCCAAAAAAACATACCAATCGAAAAATAAAAGATTAAAATAGCATTATCTACAAAACCAACTCCAGCAATAGGAACTATTAAATTCCCAACAATAGGAATAAACCAAGCTGGATTAGAATGAACTATTTCTAAATTATTATTTATCCAAAATCGAATAGTATAATATGTGAAAAATATATGTAAAATTGCCCCAAAATAAAAAAAACTTAATGAAATATCTAAACTGTATTCTCTAAATGCAGCTGATAAAATTAACATGGATATTGAACTTGCTGCAAAAAAATTAATTCTTATAGGATGATTTAACTCTTTTACAACTTCTTCTTTATATTTTATAATTTTTAAAAAATATGTAAAAAGAGTTATAAAAAATAAAGCTGTAGTAATAATCAAAAAAGTTGTAGCAAAAATAGTAGAAAATGAGAAAACATGATTTAACCTTTCAAAAACTAAAGTTAAACCTCCAAGTCCCATAACTGTTGCAAACATCATAACTGGAAAAAACTGCAATCTATTTGAAGGTATTGCTTTTATAATCTCTTCATTCATATTTAAATCCTATTTTATTTATTTGAGCTTATATTATAATTTGAAATAATCATACTATTATAAAAATAAATTATTTATTAATTAAACATATATATTTATTTTTACTCTTTTATTATAATTTTAAATTATACTACTTTCATAAGATTTTAATATAATATTGCATACAATCTACAAAATTTTTTATGAAAGGATTTTTATATGATATTAAGAGAGAAATTTTCCCCTACTTGCTTTTTGAGTGCTTTGGGTGCTGGAGGACTTAGTGTATCATTTTTTATGTACCTAATGTTTTTAGTTCCACATCCAACAACTCCAATGGCAACTTTTGAATATATTATGGAAGCTTTAGAAAAAGGTGATTATATAAGCTTTATATCTTCATTTGCTCTTGTGTTTATAATTGCATTTGCAATTCTTCACTTTAAACTTCTTTATTGGAATACAAAACAATATCTACTATATAAAAAAAGTGATGCTTATAAAGCTTTGATTAAATCAAATGGTCAAATTAGCATTATGGCACTGCCATTAACATATACAATGAGTATAAATGTTGGTTTTGTATTAGGTGCAGTTTTTGTACCAAATTTATGGAGTTTTGTTGAGTATCTGTTTCCGTTTGCACTTATTGGATTTGCTATTAATGGATATTTTGCTCTAAAAATATTTTTTGACTATTTTTCAAGATTGATTATTAATGGTGATTTTGATTTTACAAAAAATAACAACCTAACACAAATGATATCTATTTTTGCTCTTTCAATGGTAGCAGTTGGATTTGCAGCACCTGGTGCTATGAGTTCAAATATTGCTGTAAATGCGGTTGGAATATTTGGAGCAATACTTTTCTCTTCACTTGCAATTATGTTGATATTTATAAAAATAATCTTAGGTTTTAAAAATATGTTTGAACATGGTGTTACAGTTGAAACAGCTCCATCTTTATGGATTATGATTCCAATCTTAACACTTCTTGGAATTACATTTATAAGATTAAATTTTGGACTTGAACACAATTTAAATGCAATAAGCGATAAATCATCACTATTTGTTTTAACTTCAACAATACTATCTTTACAAATAGTATTTGGGATTTTAGGTTTGGTTATTATGAAAAAGCTTGGATATTTTGAAAAGTTTATAAAATCAAATGAAAAATCTGCACTATCTTTTGCACTAATTTGTCCAGGTGTTGCATTTTTTGTATTTGGAATGTTTTTTATAAACTTAGGTCTTACATACAATGACATTATTACAAAGTATTCAGTTGTTTACTATTTACTTATGGTTCCATTTATATATGTTCAAATAAAAACTATAGTTCTATTTTTTAGACTATACAAAAAATTTTCATTATAATAATTTAGTTAATATTTTATATATAAATAAGTATTATTTATGTAAAATAGATAACTTTTAATTATAAATTAAAAAGAAAATATAAAAGGAAATTTTATGAAAAAAATATTATTGAGTTTATGTACGGTTCTAATTTTTGGAACAACAGCAAGTGCTAATGATAATAGTGCAAAAGGTTTAAATGTAATGATTACATCAGAAGATGCTCAAACACAAATGATGGGTATGGTTTTATCTACTATGACTTTGAAAAAAGGTAAAGAGGTAAATATGGTTTTATGTTCTCATGCTGGAAATCTTGCCTTAAAAGATAGCGAAAGCCCAAAACTTAAACCTCAAGACAAATCACCAAAAATGATGCTTGAAGCATTAATTAAAGATGGTGCAAAAGTTGAAGTTTGTCCACTATTTTTACCAAATGCTGAAAAAACAGAAGCTGATTTAATCCAAAATGTTACTGTTGCTAAGCCACCAGTTGTTGCTGATAAACTTTTAAATAAAGATTATCAAAATTTAAGTTATTAAAAATTAGTAAGAGATTAAGTTCTCTTACTAATACTTAAACAATTTTTACTCCCTAGGATTCTTTGAATGAAAATCTATATCTTAATTATAGTGGCTTTTATCTCTTTTATTGTATATGGAGTTTTTAACCAAAATAGAATTGATCAAAAAGTAAAAAGAGTACCTTGTCAAAATAGTGTTACAACTTTTGAGAAAATTTATTCTACAGATTTAAAATTTGCAAAAGAGCTTCTTCTAAGCTCAAATTATATTATTGAATCAAAAATAGAGTATTCAAAGAGTATGAAAAGTAATTTATATAATATTTTTTCAAATAAACAGAGCGACCAAATATTAAACGATGTATTAAGTAAATTTAAAAATAGTGATAAAAAATATGATAAAAAACTATTAATCTCTTACTACATATATGAAAATGATAAAGAAGATAAAGGTAAAAAAAATAAAGATGCTCTACTTTATGCTGGGTATTTAGTTTTTGAATTCAAACTAGATAATGAAATTTTATATAAAATTCAAATAGATTACATGCAAACAGATGCAAGTGATATAAAATCTAGAGTAAATTGTGCTATTGAATCATTTTTAACTATTTAATATATAAGTTTTTTTTTATTTTCCAGAAGAAGTAAAGTTACTTCTTCTGAATTTAAAACTCATATTTTAAAGCAAATCTATAATCTCTTCCCATTTCATATCTATATATATTTGATTGATTTTTTGTAGATATAGTTGTAGATTTTGCATATTGCTTATTTGTTAAATTATTAACAGCTACAAATAAAGTCCAATCTGAATTTAACTTATATTTCATACTAACATCATGTGTAGTGTAGCCAGCTCTTTTTATTTCATTATTACTACTATCTAGGACGTTGGTACCTTTAACTGCATTTAAAGCATAATCAACTGCTAATTTATTAGTTAGCTCAAGTTGAGAATTCCAAACAAATTTTTTACTATCATATCCACCAACTCTTCTAATATATTGATCTTCGTTTATATCAGAACTGTTATTGACATCACTAGGATTATTGTTTGTATCAATTTGAGTATAAGCCAAAGATGTTGAAAAAATATCATAATTATATGAAGTTTTAATTTCAAATCCTTTTGATTTGAACTCATCATCTTTGTTATAAATATCTTGTAATGTCCATCCTCCTTCACCACTTCCACATTTTCCTAAATTACAATTTGTATCTTTAGATACTATAAAATCATTAAGTTTTGTTTGAAAAACATTTGCATCAAAAGTAATGTAATCATCATTTAAAAAAGTATCTCTTTTATCATATTTATATCCGATTTCATATCTGTCTGATTTTTCTGCATTTAAATCTTTAGAGTAAGTTGAGCCAATTTTTGTATTTAAAGCCCAAGTAAATGGAATAATTCCACTCATTCTACTAGATTTTCCATAGTTTGAATACACCAAAGAGTTTTCTGTTAGTTTATAATCCATTCCAATATTTGGCGAAAATGTATCATCACTTTGTTTTCCAAGTCCTGTTTCAAAACTATAATAATCGTATCTTAAACCATAATTTATCCCTAAAGAACCAATTTCAGTTCTATTTTGTATAAATAAAGCTTTATTTTCTGAATGTAAATCAGAGTATTTTGTTCTAAGTTTATCAGCAGGTTTTAAATCTGCTATATAAAAACTACCATCACCATGCTCTTTTTGATACTCTGTACCAATTGATACTCTATTTTTTGTTGAAGATAGATTAAAATCAAAATGATTTTGTACTTTTAATCCTATATTTCTATTATCATAATCTCTTTTACCATCTTTATTATTAGCATTTTTTCTTTCTAAAGATATATCAGTTAAATTTAAATTTGTATCTAAATTTAATAGATTATTAGGATTATAATTATGACTTAAAGCATAATTTGTAGTAGTTGATATAATTTTTTCAAGTTGATTTGCTTGTGGTCTATACTCTGTTCCAGCCCATCTTGAATCTCCACTATTTTCATTTTTATTTACTGTTAATCTTAAATCATGATTATTTGAATCCAACAAACTTATTTTAAATAAGTAGTCTCTGTCATGGTAAGCTGTAGCTGTTTCACTATTTTTATTTGCGTCTTTATAGTTATCACTGTTAAAGCCACTTATACTTATATATGCACCTAAATTATTATCAAAAACTTGATATGCAGTTGCATTACCATGTTTCATATAAGCATTTGTGTTATATCCTGTTTTAAAGATTGCACCATATTTTTTATTACTTCTAACAAAATCTTGTGCATCTTTTGTACTCATTTCAATGCTTCCTCCTAGTGCTCCTGCTTTTGAAGCATCAGGTGAAGTGTTTACATCGACAACTTTTAGTAAATCTGGATTAATACCTAGTTCATTACTTCTATGTTGGAACATATTTTTACCCTGTTTTGCACCATCTAAAGATATATTTAAATTTGAACTCTCAATTCCTCTTAAATATATTCTTTGCACATTTATTGCTCCTCCTCCAACTTCAATAGAAGAGTTATTTTTAAATACTTCTGTAAGAGAATTTGCTTGGCTTTGTTCAACTTTTTCTAAATCAATATCAGTAGAATTTGTTTTAAACTATTTGTTTTCTTCAATTTTTATCTCATCTAGTATAGATGTATCTGCAAAAAGTATAGATTGCGATATTACTAATGATAAAGAGATAATTTTTTTATTAATTTTCATTATAATCCTTGTATAAAATTTTTAAATGCAACTTAGTTGCAAAAAGCAAATTCTATTTTAATGCAACTTAGTTGCATATTAAACAATAAATTTTATTTAAGAATATATTGAGATTTAAAAAGAAAATAAAATGCTTATTTAATAAGAGAAATGGGGAAGAAAACATTAATCTTTCTTCCCACTAGTTTATATAAATATATCAATCAAAAGATGGTTTTGGAGTTTTGTTTGTAGAAGCTGGAAGTTATGGATAAGTTATCGCTGGTTTATCACCTTCTAAAGTTTTTAGGAAAGTTAAAATTTTAGATGCATCTTCATCATTAATAGTAATTGCAGCTAGTTCTTGAGGGCTGAAAAATTAAACTTTCTCCAAAATCTCTTTCCGTTTTTCCCAATCAGTCATATATAGAGCTAAATAATTGTAAAATTGCTTAGAATGGTTCGGATAAATTAAATGAACAAGTTCATGAAAAACTACATATTCTATGCATATTTTTGGCTTTTTTATAAGTTCAATATTGAGATTAATATATGATTTATGTGGATTACAGCTTCCCCATCTTGTTTTCATTTGTCTAATTTTTATATCTTTTATCTCTTGTTTAACTATTTTATTAAACTCTTGCAAAATATTAAAAAAATGAAGCAATGCTTTTTCATAATACCACTCGTAAACCAAATTTTGTTTTCGTTTTAAATCATTTTTATTTTTAACATAGATTTCTAAATAGCCTCTTTGAAGTTTAACAACTTCTTTATTTGCTTCAATGACTTTCAGCCTGTAACTTCGACCTAGGTATTTAAAATCCTCTCCACTCACATACTCTTTTTCACTTGTTTCAAATGACGCAAAAAATTCTTTCTTTTTTTCAATCCACTTGGCTCTTTTTTTGATTATAAATTTTATATGCTCATCACTAGTCATCTTTGGAGCAGTTAAAATTACTTCTCCAGAAGGTTTTACTTTTAAAGTGATATTTTTTACATCCTTTTTAGTAATTTGAATGTTTTCAAGCATAAAAACTTATACCTATACCTCTAATAGTTTGATAAATTTTCTCTTTGTTTTCGATTGATATATCATATTCATCTTCTATATCCCAAAGAACATCTTCTATTGCACTTGTTATTTCATTTTCAACATCTTTATTTTTATGCCATTCAGGTTTTTTGGAAGCTCCTAAATAAATCTCATCAAATTTTAAAGTCAAATTTTTAACAATCAGCTCAAAATCCACAACTTCTAAGTTGCCCAAAATATCACTCAAGTTATCATAAATAGCAATTAGAGTTTTTTTATTTTCAAACTCTTTTGGGTATTTATCCTCATTTGGTTTTGATATACCTGTTATTAGGTCTTTTAATTGTTTTGCTTTTGCTAATTTTTCCTCTTCGCTGAGTCTTTTAGCTTTATATTCATTGATTACATCTTCTATTTGTTGGGCAATTGACTTATAAAATGCTGGGTTGGATTCCATTTTTTCTTTTACTACCGCACTTACGGCACTCAAAATTGTGTCAGCTTTTGCACTTTTACCCTCAACTCTTTGAACCTCTTCTTCAAACTCTGTTTCAAATATATTTACAAGCCTTGTAAGCTCATTTACCTCTTTTGCACTTACAAAGGTGTCAAGTAGCTTTTGCATCTGCTCTTCATATTTTCCAAAGTCACAAGTTTCATGGTATCGTAGCTGCACTACTTTTCTTAGTTCATTGTAAAATTTGATTTTTTTCTTATAAAGCTTTATTTCATTTTCACTTAAAATATCATCAATTTTTTCACTCGAAAGTGCCAATTTAAAAGCACGAGAAAAATGAGATAACCACTCTTTAAAATCATCTCTTTTAGTAATATCTGCTAAAACAACTACATAACTTTCTAAATCATCTTTGAATTTAACATCACTAAAAAGGTCCTCTAAATGAGTGTAATAAGTTTTAGCTTTTGCTATTTCAATTCTTACATCTATTACAGCCCCCGTCAAATCTTCTGGATCAAAGCCATCAAGTGAAGCATAGTTTGTTAAAGCCTGATCAAGTTCTCCTAGAAGACCTCTATAATCCACAATATAACCATAATCTTTTCCATCATAAAGTCTATTTACCCTTGCAATTGCTTGTAAAAGGTTGTGTTCTTTTAGTTGTTTATCTATATAAAGTGTACTTGCTCTTGGCGCATCAAAACCAGTTAAAAGCTTATCTACAACAATAAGCAAATCTATCTCATCACCGTGTATAAACTCATTTTTGACATATTTTAGATATTCTTCTTCACTTCCATAGTTCTTAATAGTCTCTTGCCATGCTTTTGCAACATACTCCTTATTTCCACCATCAAGTTCTTCGTGTTCATTGCTTGAGATTACATAGGCAGTTTTTAAATCACTATATTCTTGAAAAATCTCATGATATTTTATAGCCTCGTATTTACTACTTGTTGCAAACATAGCTTTGAAATTACTAGTAGATAAACGCAAGGTTTTTTTATAATGATCAAAAATATCATAAGCAATATATTCAAGTCTTTGTCCACTTGAAGCCACTTTTTGAAATCTTGCCCATTTATTTTGTAAATCTCTTCTTGCTTCATCACTTAAATCTCGAGTAATCATTTCAAATCTTTTTTTGAGTGCTTCTGGATTTGAAATAACTTGATCTATCATTCTTCCCTCATAAAGTAGTGGTAAAACTGCTCCATCTTTTACAGCATCATCGATTGTATATCTATGTATTTCACCACCAAACTTTAAAAAACTGTTTTTATTTTTCTCTTTTTTAAGAAGTGGTGTTCCTGTAAATCCAAGATAACAAGCAAGTGGCAAGGCTTTTTTCATAGCATTGTGTAAATCACCACCTTGTGTACGGTGAGACTCATCTACTAGCACAAATACATTATTATCATTGATAACAGTTTTTGAGTTTCTTACCTTTTCAAACTTATGCACTAGTGTTGTAATCACACTTATACCACTTTGAAGTTTTTCTATCAAATCACTTCCACTACTTGCTCTTCCTGCTTTTATATCTGTATTTTCAAAAGTTTTATGAATCTGTTCATCCAAATCAACTCTATCAGTTACTACTATAATTTTTGCATTAGTGTAAGTTAATTTTAGAAGTTTTGTAAGCATTACCATAGTTAATGATTTACCACTTCCTTGGGTATGCCAAATAAGTCCTCCAGCTCTTATGCCATCAGTTATCTTTTCTACCCTTTTTAAAGTTTTTTCTATCCCAAAAAACTGTTGATAACGGCAAACTTTTTTAACTTTTTTATCAAATAAAACATAGTGTTTAATAAGTCTTAAAAGCCTATCTTTTGCTAAAAGTGCAAATAAAGTAAGGTCAAGACTAGTTACTTCTCTATCTTGTACCATAGTTTTTAAAGTCTCTTTTGCCTTTTGGTTCTCTTCTTCTTTCCACAAGCTATAAAACTTTAAAGGTGTTCCCATAGTTCCATATCTAGCTTCATTGCTATTTGCTGCAATAGTTAGTTGGATATATTTAAACAGATGCGGTATTTCATCTTTTTTTTGCTCTTTTTCAAGTTGCTTGATACCATTTTCATAGTTCACACTTGATTTTTTTAGCTCAATCACCACTAGTGGAATACCATTTACAAACACAATCAAATCAGGTCTTCTAGTCTTTGTAATTTCATTTTGGTTGGCACGATCTACTATAATCTCTTCTGTTACAAAGAAGTGGTTATTTTCAATATTTTCAAAGTCGATATATTTAAAAGAGAAACTTTTTTTAGTACCATCATCAAGATTCTCTTCATAGCTAGTACCTAAAAGCAGATGATTAGTAATCTTCTCATTTGCTACTATCAATCCCTCGTTTAAAGATACATCTAAGTCTTCTACTGCTTTAGATATATTATTAGCACTAAATTTATAGTTTTGTCCTTTGTATTCATAACTATTGATGGCATAAAGTCGTTCAATAAGTATCTTTTTTAAAAGTACCGCTGATGTTTTGTTTTCTCTGAAAATAAGATTATCTTCTTTGGTAATAAACTTATATCCAAAATCTTTATGGCTTAAAAGATTGATACAGTTTTGTTGTATTACTTGCTCTAGTGTGATGTTATTATTCATTTTAAAATCTCCCAATGTCCGCCTTTAGCACCGCCTATTCGCTGGATAATATTTTGCTCTTTTAGTGTTTTAATATGTTTTTCTATTGCTGTTGTGCTGATTCCAAGCTCATCTGCAAGTGCTGTAATTGCAATTTTTGGGTTATTTTGCATAAGCTTTATGATGTTTTGTTGTGTTTCACCCAACTTTTCACCCAACCCATTAGGTAAACTTTTATCAGTATTAAAATAAAACTCTACCCATAAACCATTTTCCCATTTAAATTGTGGAGTTATACCATTAAACTTTTCCGATTCTTCTATGATTTTTTCTATTCCTCTTCCCCAAGACTCAATATATCCAGCTAGGAAAAATGGATATGCAACTAGAGGATTGTGTGGCTCAGATGTATGTTTTCTCAAAAGTGTATCTATAGTCCAGTTTTGTGGTAAATCTCCTGCATTCCACATAAGAAGTTTGTCATCATATACACTTATTTGTATGCTATTTTGTGAACTATAATCTTTATGAACAACTGCATTAATTAAAGCTTCTCTAAAAGCTAACTCTGAAATTGGAAAACTCTCTACTCTTTGAATACCCTCATAAGTGATAAAAGAACTAAGATATTTTGTAAATATAAGCTCCATAACTTTATCTACTTGCTCAAATAAATTTCCCTCTATAACATCTTGATATATTAGTTCTGTATTTGATTTAAAATATCCTATTTTAATCATACTTCCCATTACTCATTCCAATAGGTTCTCTAGGACTATCTTTTATTCCAAAAATCATTACTCCACCATCAGCATTAGAAAATGCCGCCATGGATTTTGAAAATTTTCCATTTTTTATAGAACCAAAATTATAGTTGGCTTTAAACTCTAAATCTTTTCTTTCTCTATGTTTTAGTCTACCATCCTCTTTAGTTGCAATGTATTTATGAAATAACTCAAGTGTCATATTTTAACCCTCACTTCTCCAGTTAGTAGCTTTTGCATAAGTGCTTTTTTTTGAAGTTTTAATTCTTCAAGCTCATTTTTAAGAAGATTTATCTCATCATCTACAAGGCTTAAAACCTCTGCTATTTTTTGTTGTTCTGGAAGTGATGGGAGTTTGATTTTTAAACTTTCAATATCTTTTGAACTGATATTTGGTTGAGCACCAGCAACCAATAATGATTTAAGTTGAACACTAAAAAAATTTGAAAAAACAAACTGTATCAAAAAACTATAATTAATTAATGTTGGCTTTATTACTTTAAATAATCCAACTCGCTGATTTAAATACGCTTTCTTTTCTAAATTGTAAATTGAAACTTTTCCAGTTGTAGCACCTGACATTGCAATGAGTAAATCATTTTTTTTGATTAAAAAATTACTCTCATTTGATAACTCATCATAATATATCAAATCATTCATCTCCATATAATTTGAGTTATTTGATATATTGGAAATTCTAATTATTGGAATTCCTTTCTTTTTAAACTCTTCACTTTTAAAAGCATAGCCACCTTGAAGTTTAATAATTTTCGATAATCTCACTTCTTCCCATTCATCACTAAACCCACTAAAACGAACTTCACCGCTTAAAAGCTTTTGCATAAGGGCAATTTTAAGTAGCTCTTTTGCTTCTAAAAGCTCGGTTTGTTTGCTGATAGCTTCGTCCCAAGTTGTGAGAATTTCGGCTATTTTTTCTTGCTCTTTTAATGGAGGAAGAGGAATAGTCATACTTGAATATTCTTCAGCATTTATACCTGGTTGCCCACTTCTCATTGACATTAATTGTACCCATTTCCAATAATAGAAACTATCAACAAAATTTTTGAAGAATACACTATTTAACTTTGATATATCAGGAGAAATCTTAATTAAAAATCCTGCATAAACTAATTCTCCATCATTTGGATTATATATATATGATTTACCAACAGTTGCACCTGTTCTCGCAAAAACTAAATCATTTTCTTTTAAAATATAATTTATGTATTCTTTGTCACTAACAGATGCTTTTTTATTAGGTTTAAATTTTCCATTATCTATATCAGTAATTCTTAAGTATGTTGGTAATTTTGTAGAAAATTCTTCTGCTGATGCTCCTATACCATATTTAGGTTTTTCTTTTAAAACTTCACTAAGTTTAACAACTTTCCAATCTTCAGGAATTATCCCCACTTTTGTTTGCTTATATCCTTGCTTGATTTGATTCATTGTTTTTTCTCCTCAAGACTTTTGTGTGATTTCTCTATCTTGTTTACACTATCTTTTGGAGTTGGTAAATCCTCAGGCATAGTTCCACCCAGCTCTTTTATAGTTTCTCTTACTTTTTTGCCTACTTCATAGTGTGTTTGGTTTGCTTTTGTTTTACCTTGGATATTGTCTCTTTTGAGTTTTTCTTCTGTTTGTGTTGCACGGAATAGATTGGCTGCTAGTTCTGTACTTCCCATATAGTCAAGGATTTTACGTGATTTTTTTAACCCTTTTGCTTTATGTATTCCTTTTGCGTCAAGTCCACCATATAAGCCTTTGTATCCGTGGTTTTGAAATATAGCAAAATCTATTTCTGTTTCTACACCTGCTAATTGTGCTGTTTCTACAAGTTGTTTATTATGCTCTTTTAACTCGTTTCTTAAAAATATTCTCTTCTCATCTTCTTTTAACTTAGCAAATGCTTCATCATCTTGTAATTCTTGTCTTCTTGTTTGTATAGCAAAATATGTTTGCCCACTTGCTACTACTGGTTTACTTGGATCAGCATTTTGAACAACTAAATAACAAGCATATCTTGAAAGGGCAAAAGATGGGTAAGGTGCACCTGCCCCTGAACCAACTTTTACCACCTCGGTGATTTCAACGAGGTGGTCATCAGGATTAAATCCACTATTGATACAAGCTTCTTTTGCCTTAGCAATTACATTTTGAAAATTCCTAAAATCCGAATATCCTAAAAGTTTTGCTAATTCTCTTGCATACCAAAATTCATTGCCATCTTGGTCTATTTGCTTTATTTCTTCAAATGTTTGGTGGTGTTTTAGTTCTAAATCTTTTTCCATTTTATAACCCCAACTCTTTAAGGTATGCACTCATTTTGCTTTTTATTTCTACCAATTCATTTTCTAATTTCACAATATTTGTTTTTGTAGCTTCTAGGTCAATAATCTCTTCTTCTTCAAAAGTATCTACATATCTTGGAATATTTAAATTATAATCGTTTTCTTTTATCTCTTCTAGTGTCGCTACATGTGAGTACTTCTCTATCTCTTTTCTATTTTTATAAGTATCAATTATCTTTGCTATATGCTCATCTGTAAGGTTATTTTGATTTTTTCCTTTTTCAAACTCCTTACTTGCATCGATAAAAATTATATCGTTATGAGTTCTATTCTTTTTGAATATTAAAATACAAGCTGGTATTGAAGTCCCAAAAAATAAGTTTGCAGGTAAGCCAATAACTGCATCGAGAAGATTATCTTCAATAAGTTTTGTTCTAATTTTGCCTTCACTTGCTCCTCTAAAAAGTACTCCATGAGGTAAAATAACTCCCATTTTCCCATTAGAATTAAGTGAACTAATCATATGAAGAACAAAAGCAAAATCTCCTTTACTTTTTGGTGGTGTTCCATACTTAAATCTTCCAAAACTATCATCACTTGCAATATCTTCACCCCATTTATCAAGACTAAATGGTGGATTTGCTACAACCACATCAAAAGTCTTTAGAAGATTATCTTGTAGATGAAGTGGATTTCTTATCGTATCTCCCCACTCGATAACTGCATCGTTTATCTCATGTAAAAACATATTCATCTTACAAAGTGCTTGAGTTTGTCCATTTCTCTCTTGCCCATAAAGACGGAAGTTTTTACTTCCTATCTCTTTTGATGCTTTAATAAGTAGTGAACCAGAACCACAAGTTGGATCATAAATCATATCTCCCTCTTTTGGCTCAACTAGTTTTGCTAAAAGTGTTGATACTTCACTTGGTGTATAAAACTCCCCACCTTTTTTCCCTGCATCACTTGCAAAATGTGAGATAAGATACTCATAAGCATCTCCGATGACATCATTGCCCTCCAGCATCGAAGGTCTTAGATCTAATCTTGAGTCACTAAAATCTTCAATAAGATTTTTTAAAATAGTATTTCTCTCCTTTGTGTCACCTAGTTTATTTCTATTGTTAAAGTCTATACTTCTAAAGATACCTTCTAGTTTATCTCTATTGTCCTCTTCGATTCTCTCAAGTACTTTGTTCATAATTTCACCAAGATTAGAAGCCTCTTTGTGTTTAAGCAAATAATCAAATGTACAACTCTCATCAAGTCTGAATTTTTCTCTTTTTAGCTTTGCTTCTATTCTATCAGTCTTATCACCGTACTCTGCTTGTAGCTGTTCTAATTTTTCTTTATAAAAATCAGATAGATACTTCACAAATAGCATCGTAAGAACATAATCTTTATAATCACTTCCATCCATCGTACCTCTGAATGTATCACAAGCTTTCCATACTACATTATTGATTATACTTTGAGTTGTTTTTTGCATTTAATTATTCTCCTTGTAATGCTAATGTTTCAAATATTTCTTTTGAGTATTTTTGTTTTTCATTTATTAGGTTTTGTAAAAGCTCATTTTCTTGATGGGCAAGTTTTAAGTATTCTACTATCTTTTTTTGTTTATCTAGGTTTATAAGCGGTATTTTTATCTCGTTGACATTTGCTACATTTATCATGGGTATGGTTGTACCAGATAGTTCTGTTGAGAGTGCTTTTTTTACTGTGTTGCTGTTTAGATAGTGAGCTATGAAATGTGGGTCAAATCTATTGTCTTGAATTTTTACACGAACCATCAAAGATGGATAGATAAGGTTTTCATACTCTTTGTCTATGTATACTGCAAAATTAGGCTCTCGAAGTCTTAAGAGGATGTCACCTTGCTTTACTTGATAATCCTCTTTAATTTGTTCATTTGAGATAAACTCATCTGCAAACGAATTATCATAAACGGCATCAACATTGAAAGACTTGAGAGATACAACACTATAATATAACTTTTGTTCCTTGCTCATGTCAGCTTTTTTTCTGTTAAGCACAAGTCCCGTTTTTATCTCGGCTATGTCGTTTAAATTTATTTTCACCTATACACCTTATCTTTTTTGTACTATTTTAATATTAATACATTAACTTTAGAAGTATAGCCTATGGAAATATAATTGTAAATAGTTTTCGTCATATTATTAAAATAATACATTTATTTCTTAAATCTTTTCATTCTATCTTCTTCACTAATCTCTTTTTTTATATTTTTTTTCTTCACTATCTTTATATCTTCATTTTTAGGCATTGTTTTACCTTCAAGATAATCCAAAGTTTCTCTTCTTGGCAATGGTTCACTTGTATTCATTGTAACTACACATTTAATACAACCATTTAAACACTCTTCATTGTGTTTTTCATCTATAAAAAGTCTTTGTTTTGTTTTTTCTAACCAATCATTCCATCGATTTTTTGCCAAGTCATAAACATATCCAACACCGCCTGATTGATTGTCATAAATTAATATACTCAATTTCCCATCTACTTCTTGAATGAGAGCATTAATCTCCCTCTCATCAATACCTAACTCTTCTGCACCACTTAACTGCATTGCATTTGCTAGTGTTTGAGCTATAGTAATATCTTTGATATCTCTTTTTGGAATAATCATAATGGCATCTGTAATCATTTTAGCCATCAAATTATGATTTCTCCATATAGTAGGGGAAGTTTCCAAACATATATTTGCAGATGATTCACTATAAATTGATGAATGCTTTTTAAATGATATTGGCAATTTATCATAACTACCTGTATTGACTTTTTCTATTTCTGATTCTGTATAACCGCACTTTGTACAAATTGCAAATCCTAAGCCTTTATTTCCTCTATTAATCCCATAAATAAGTGCTTTCTCTTTATAAATGATAGAAAAATCATCATATGTGAAATTAATATCATTTTCTGAACTTGTATGAATTGCACTATGAATCTCCAATCTTCCAACTTTTTCGGGACTACCTGCTCTATAAGACAATTTATCGCATGCGGCTGTTATATATCCATGTTCAGGCATTAAATAATTTGAAGCAGGTTTTACAACATCAATATTTAATGCATTTACTTGTTGAATTAATTAATTACATTGAACCAAAAAATGATCATATAAAAAATCTAAAAAATAAAATTAAAGAATATGGTAAAAATATTATAGAAATACAAAAAAAAGAGCATCTTTTTTTTATTGAATATAAAAAAGAGACAGAAAATGGATATGAGAATTATGTATCAAATAAAAAAAATGAGAAAATTTTTGTCTATGCAGTTTACAAAAGGATAGGAACTGTTAAAAATCTAGAATATAATATTGAAAAATCAATAGATGTTAATGATAATATAGATAAAAAAATTTTAAAAAAAGATTTTGACGCGATATTTTTAGAAAAACCAACAAAAATTATGGTTAGATCACCAAAATCTACAGAAGAAAAATTAAAAGGAATTTTTCAAATAGAGAGTTTATATATAAATTATAATCTTAGTGAGAAAGAGTACAAATCAGAGTTAAAATCTTTATTTAATGGGCAAAAAAAGTACTCTAGTGTATATGAAAAAACAGAAGATAGTATTGAAGCAACAATGCAAATTATTATTCAAGCTATTGGAAGACTTCATAGAACAAATAGTAATAGTGATATGTTTTTACTTGTAGATAACAAATTAACTAAAATATTAAGCAAATTTTAAAATCATGAAATACCACTTTTACCATCTACGTTAAAACTTCTAAATCACTATAAAAATTATAGTGTAAAAGAAGATTCAATAAAAGAAAGAATCTTTGAAAACGAATTAAATCGACTTACAAATGAATTAAATCAATTAATAAACTATTCATTAGTAGTTTTCAAAAATCCTATCAGTGAAGAAAATTTATCTGATTTGCAAAAAATATGGAATGGTATTAGAGCATTTTTTTTACAAAATCCAACACTAAAATCAATTTATGATTCGAATTTAGAGCATTTAAACCTAAATAACATTTGTCACATAGAAACTAATGATAAAAAATATGTATGCTATCAAGCAAATGATTATAAAGATATTTCTTTAAATAAAAAAGATAATTACAGTAAAGTTGAAATATCAGAAGAAGCTGCTAATTTACATTTAATTAGAAATTGTTCAGAATTAAATGAATTTGCAATCAAAAATAATATAGCAACTACTTTCAAGTATAACACTTTACTTATTCCAAATGCCTTCAACAATATATATAAAGGTGCATTAGGAGAGGTTTTTGGAAAATATATAATTGAGAAATATTGTAATATTAATTTAGAGTCATTAAATGGTGATATTTATGAAACATTTGAGAGCTTTGATTTTAAATATGAAAAAAAAGGAATTTACTTTGATTTTAAATATTATTCACAAAAAAGTTTAAATTATAGTGCTAAAGATATTATTGATAGATCAAAATATAAGTTAGAAGTAAATAGACTTAACAAAGCAGTTATAGTAAATATTTTTGCTGAAGCTGAAGCAAAAGCAGAAATTTCGGTGCTATCACATGAAAATGTCGTAGTTATACCTTATTTAGTTAATTCAAAAGATAAAAATAAGCCGTATGTAGATATAAAAATGATAGAAATTATTAGGGAGATTGTAGGATGCTAACTCAAAATTATTGGACAAATAAAGTTGATTATAAAATTAATGGTAGTGAATTACTAAAAGATTATGATTTAATAAAAATTGAAATTCCAAAAAATAAAAATAAATTAGAAGCTGATTATGGCAAAATATGGAATTTATTGAAAAAAAACATTGATGTATTGGCTTATTATAAATCAGTATTTCATATATATTTACTAACAGAAAAAAGAGAAATTTACAAGTTAGAAGATAATGATGATTTGGAAAAATTAAATTGTGATATTAAATTAGTGGATAATCAAAATATTAATAAAATATCACCCTATTTTTTAATAAATATATTATTAGGACTTTATGGAACGAGTGGAAATATGTTCACTCTTGGAAATTTTCAAAATGGTTGTTTTGTTATTCACAAAATTGAAAAAAGTAAAGTTATAACGCTTAAATTTAGTGTTGATAAAAATAGTTTATTGTCTTTAAATGTTTCAACTTTTACAAAAATGAAGTGTACTAAATCTAATTCAAATAAATATATTTTTTACTGTATAGAAGGTAATAGATTAATTAGAGTTATAAATCCACTTGACACAAATTCTGATCTGTTTATACAAAAAAATAGCTATAAGAAAAGTTCTATAAATTTTATTAATTATGAAGATGACTTTTTAAATTCAAAAGTAGGCTATTTAGGACTTTTTCTTCAAGGTATTAATAATAGACTATCAAAATATTTAACATTTGAATTAAAAGAAGAAACCTTCATTCAGTATGAAACATATTTAAATAAGGAAAAAAGAGTTAAAGAAGTAACAAAAGTTATGAAAGAGGCTTTTTCAAAAAATAAATATATTCAATTAGTTGATTATGAGAATAAATTAAGTAATGAATATAAAGTTGAATTAATTTCAAAAATAGAGAATTTTTTTGATAAAAAGATTCAAGCTACATTTGTGGATAAAATAAATCATCACATACCTACTTACATTTTTTTAAATGAGAAAAGTGAATATGAAAATAATACTGATCCATATTTAAACTTAAAAAGGAAGTATAAACTTACTCAGGTTATTTCATATAAAAATTGTAAGACTATTTTAAATGAGAATAATATTCTATTTGAAGCTATTTTAAAAGAACTATTAATAAAAAATGAAATTTGTAAAAGTAGTTTCTATTTATCATCAAAATGGAAATCATTTAAAGATTACGAAATTTTTATTAAAATAAATTGTAAAAATGAGCCTGAAGATAGTTGTTGGGAAAAAATAATCATTGATAACAGCATAAATCTTGTAAATATAGATTTATTTGATAGATTTAAATTAAATAGAATTATTCAAGAACTAAAAGATAATTTTGAAAATGTAGAGTTTATAGCATTTAAAAATGATGATTATTTTGCAATAACTAGAACAAATGAATTTATACTTCCAAATGTAAAAGAGTCATTAAAAATTTATAATAAATTTATAGAAAATAAAGATAGACCTAGATTAAGAAGAAATGAATATAAAAAATTTACAACAGCTGGTTCTGGTATAA
Organism: uncultured Aliarcobacter sp.; assembly: GCA_964384195.1. Taxonomy (GTDB): domain Bacteria; phylum Campylobacterota; class Campylobacteria; order Campylobacterales; family Arcobacteraceae; genus Aliarcobacter. The sequence goes on from CAYLKG010000012.1 coordinate 23,792, forward strand.
ATTACCATGTTGACAACAATTGTTTAACCTATTTTAGTTCAACAAGTATTGATAATTTAAAGAAAAGTACAACAAAAGCAAATATAGTAAGAAAAGTTTACTTTAGTGATAAAAATTTTGATTTTATTGCCTATTTAGATTCATTAGATGAATATTTTGTAAGAAATAAGGAACTTACTGTTTTACCTTTTATCTTAAAATATTTGAGAGAATTTTTAAAAATCAATTTATAAATATTTACTCGTTATATAACGAGTAAATAAGCTTATAATTTTAAGAAAACAGAGTTAATATCATTACATTCTTCCCTCTACCCTATTTTCTAAAAAATCTAAGATTATTTTTTTGTGATCAAAAACTAATTTCTCAAAAGGTATTTCATCTAAATTATATATATAAACTTCTTTTGCATCATCTTGAGCTTTAGGATTTCCATAAGCTTTACAAACATAAACAACTGATACAGTATGAAATCTCTCATCTCTTTTCGGATCTGAATAAACTCCTAATAATGATTCAATAGCGATATCTAAAGAAGTTTCTTCTTTCATCTCTCTTATAACTGCATTTTCAACAGTTTCACCAATATCTACAAACCCACCAGGAATTGCAATTCCAAAAGGTTTATTAAGCCTTTCAATTAAAACTATGCCTTTGAAATTTTCATTCTGATCATATAGTTTTATAATTCCATCTACTGCTAAAAAAGGTGTTATTATCATATTTAACCTCAGATTAATAATTTTTCTAAAATTTCCAATTATTCGTTATGAAACGAGTAATTAAATATTATCATAATATTATTTTATTGAGCTATTATGACTAATTTACTTGTTACATAAAAAAACAAATTTTTTAAAAATATATAAATATATATCATGTATTACTTGAAATATATTTTTTATTTAGCTAAAATAGTATAAATATTACTCGTTACATAACGAATAAAGGAATAAAATGAACGATAAACTTGGTGAAGTAATAGGTGTTACTGTACAAAAAGGTGGTGTTGGAAAGTCAACTTTTTCACAAGCATTGGCATACTCTTATGCAAATAAAGGTTATAAGACTGCATTGATAGATTTAGATCCCCAAGCTACACTTTCAGGAGCTTTCTTTGGTTACTCATACGGTGCATTCACATATACAGATGAAAATGGTGTAATTAAATATGATGTTAGTAATATAACAAATATATTTAGAAATGAAAAGGTAAGCCCTATTTCTATAAAAACAACAAAATATATTGATAATCCAAATAAAGGTAAAATGCTGCAACCACATTATCTTGAAGATACGCTAGAAATTGATTTTTTTCCATCAAACTTTCAATTATTAAATTTAACAGAATCTGATGATTTTAAAAGAGAAGAAAAAATTAATATACTATCTAATTTTATTAATAGCTTGAAATCAGAATATGACAAAATTATTATTGATGCCCCACCCTCTTTCGGAATTATCACAACATCTATTTTAAAATGTGCGAAATCTATTTTAATACCAATTCCAACTAAAAATGTTGACACTGATGGTATGGTAGGGTTTTTTAGAACTTTAGATAAAATTTTTGTTACTGAGAATCTAAAAAATTTAGAAAAAATTGTATTAGTTCCAAATATGTTTGACAAAAGAATTAGTGATGCAAAAGAGACTCTTGCTGAAATAAAAAGAATCCCTACCCTACTTCATGAAACTCAGAATTTAAGAAATTTAAACTGTAAAGTTATGAATCCGTTTCCTCAAAAATCTTGTGTTCAAGAAGCCCCTAGTCTAAAATATTTTTTAGTTCCTTATATTATGGATTTCCAAAGATCGCAAAATCAAGATTTAATTTTAATGATTGATAATATTGCAGATGAATTAAATTAAGGAATATTTATGGCCAAAATGAAACCACAAAGAATTACCTCTATTAATAATACTATTGATGAATTAAAAGCTGAGCAGGAAATTATTCTTAAAAATAATACAAATATTACTCTAGTAGATATTGATTTAATTCATGAACTAAAATTAAAAAACGATATATTAATGCATAATAGGATTTCTTATTCAAAATCTAAATTACTTGAACTAGCTGAAAATATCTCTAAACTAGCAAAAGAAGGTACTGGTATTTTAGGAACAGGTTTATTAAATCCTGTAATGTTAAGAAAAAAAGATGGTGTATTAGAGAGAATCCATGGAGAAAATAGAATAAGAGCTTTAAAATTAAATGGATCAAAACAAGTACCAGCAATTATATTAGAAAATGTAAGTGATGAACTTGCTAGGTTTATGAGATCAAGTGAAAATTTAAATAGAGAAGATTTAAATACATATGATGAAACTTTATCTATATTAGAACATATTCAATTAGCTTGCAACTTCAACGATATTGAAAGCGTTAAAAGTTTTTTAAATAAAGTTAAAAATTTTCAAGCTGGAAAAAGTAGTTTAAACGAAGAAGAGAAAATACTACATAAAAATGTTAGTGATCTGTTCCAGAAAATAGGGCGATTTGACATTATTACTTTTGTAGATAGATTATCTGTACTAAAATTAGATCCTTTAATTAAACAAGCTTTAATAGATGAGCAAATAACATATAGCCAAGCAAAAGTTTTAAAATCAAAACTAAAAAACGATTCTGAAATAATTAAAATACTTGAAGTTTTAAAAAATAAGAAATTATCAGTGAATGAATTAAAAGTTTACATAGATAATTTAAAAAAATCGAGTTCTAAAGATGAACCTATAAATAAGAATATATTTGATAAAGTAAATTTCTATTCAAAAAAACTGTCTAAGAAAGTTTACTCAAAATTATCAAATGAAGATAAATTTTATATTGATAATAAATTAAAAGATATTGAAAAATTATATCTTGAAATAAACTCTAAAATTAAAGAATAATCTCTCTTTTCTATTAGAGAGTTTATTACTTTTTATAAGACTTTTTATAAAGTCTTTATATGAAACTCTACAGGCACTATATTATAGGGCTTTGATATATCTTACTTACATGTAAAATGTGAAATATAACATCTCAAATGAGGTGATATATCTTATACTATGAGAACATTAGCATCTCAAATCGTATGTTTTATCTTACAATTTGAGAAAAACTTGATTAATTACCGCCCTAACTTATCATTTATATAAATAAGTACAGTTCAATAAGTTCTTATCTAAACAATAATTGGCAACTAATACTAACATATAAAATGAGAAGAATTTATCAGAAAATAAAAAAAACATAAGAAAATCATATTTTTTGAGAAGAAATTGTAGCTATAGCATATAAAATGAGAAAGTAAAATATCACTAATATTCTATCAAAGTACTATTTAATGGTATTTATATTAAGAAATCATAGTTTTAATATAACATATAAAATGAGAACTTTGTTAAAAAATATAGAACAGATACTGTTTTTTCTCATTTTATATGCTAATAGTAATAAAATCAAATAATTACAAGAGATAATTGATATAAACTTTTCTACTATAAGAAGATAATAAATTAATGTTAGATGATCATATGGGATTTGTCAAACAATAATTGGCAACTAATACTAACATATAAAATGAGAAGAATTTATCAGAAA
>CAYLKG010000012.1:27483-35223 GCA_964384195.1 uncultured Aliarcobacter sp.
TAAGAAAATCATATTTTTTGAGAAGAAATTGTAGCTATAGCATATAAAATGAGAAGAGTAAAAATAAAAACTAGTTTTTTGAGAAATATTTATATTTTTAACATAACTTTTGAGAAATTTAAGTTACATATGATAAGATACAAGAACTTTTTGAAAAAATGAGAAGATATGAAAAAAGATGTTTTAATGACAAAACAACAGCTAATAGCAGAAGAGCAAAAAAGACTGTTTAAAAATAGAAAAGTTGTTCAATTAAATAAGTTTATAAAAGGGGATGTTACACCTTTTACAGTAAATGATTTAAAAATTTTCAAATTAATAATATCAAAGGTAGATAGCAAAGACTCACTATTTCAAGATTTTTATGAAATAACAACAGATGAAATAAGACATTTGAATATAAATGAAAAGCATTTATATAGTGAAACAAAAAAATCATTAAAGAGATTAGCTAATATTTATATAACATTCGAAGAAGAAGATAGTTTTAGAGAAGTAGGGCTTATACGAAATGATTTTAAATTTGATAAGTATTCAAAGAAGATATTGATTAATTTCAATGATGACATGAGTGAATATTTAATTAATTTAAAGAAAAATTTCTTTATGTATGATTTGATAGATATTGTTAACTTTAAATATAAACATACTTTAAAATTATATGAATATATCAAATCAAATTCTTTGAATGTTATTAAATTAAAAGTTGATACTATAAAAGATATTTTAGATCTCCAAAACAAATATATGAGATATACCAACTTTAAAAAAGATGTTATTGAAGTAATTATTGATGAGATTAATACTAGCTCAAATACATTATATTTAAAGTATTCAGAGGAAAAAATAGGCCCAAAAGTCGAATATATTATATTTCACATAACAAGAATTAATAGTGATGTTCTATTAGAAGGTACTATTAGTGAAAGTAGGGCTTATTCTTATTTATATGGAAAAGAGTGTAAATATTTAGGTAAATATTATCTTATAGAAGAAGTAGATTTAGAAAACCATGTAATCGTTTTAAAAGAGCAATATTCTAATAACAAAACAAATATTGTAAATGAGAGCAAAGAAAAATTAGAAGAACAATTAAAAAAACTATTCCCAAAAGATTTTATTGAAGATAATAAAGATAATGAATTAGATGAAATTGAAAGATTAAGCGCAATAAAAGATTTTAGAGCATTTAAATCGAAAGTTGTAGAAAAATTCAGAGGTAAAAATGTTGGTAATAATATGCCAGGTTTTGATGAAGATGTAATAATCAAAATAGATGAAGATAGTGGATATCTATTTGATACTTCGGTTGGAAAAATTATTACAAAAGAAGAGAGTTTGGAAATTTGGCGATATTTATATAAAAATAAAAGTAAAATTGGTCAAATTACTGTTAATGCACCTGTTAATGAAATTGAACAATTCATAAATAAAATTATATATATTACAAAAAATGACTCTTTTGGTAATAAAGAGAGTATCAAATATATAGTAACAGACATAAAAGAAGAAACTGATAATAAGGGAATTACTAAGTATAGACTGCATATAAATAATTTAGAAGATCCAACACAAGATGTCGAAAAATCAAAAACTCTTTTAACTTTTGAACAAATTAAACTTTTTATAGAAGAAAACAGTATTGAAAAAAATTACTCGTCACATAACGAATAAAAAGTAAGGGGAAAATATTTTGGACTTTATAAATATATTAAATATTGAAAGATTAATTCTAAGTTCTATTATTTTTGATTATGAACAAATTTTTGAAATATCTTTAATTCTAAAAAAAGATGATTTTTATTTAAAAGCACATCAAGACATTTATGAAGTGATGTTAAATCTTCACGAAGAGGGTTTACCAATAGATGAAGAATTTATTAAAAATAGGGTTCCAAAAGATAATTTTAACGAAAATATTTTAATTGATATAGTGAGTTCAAAGCCAATTACAGAGCCCCAAGCTTATGCTTTGGAGCTAAAAGAGAGCTCAAAACTGAGAAAATTAGATCAACTATCTAAAAATATTATATTTAATATTAGTAATGAAAAAAATAGTCAAGATATTATTTCAAATATTCAAATTAATATTGAAAATATTGAGAATGAAACATTACAAAGAACACCTTCTATAAAAGATACGATAAAAGAGATAAAAGCTGATATGAAAAAAGCTTCAGAAAATGGAGCGAAAATCTTAGGTCAAAGTAGTGGATTAGATGCTTTAGACAATATTTTAGGAGCTTTTGAGGATGGAGACTTAATTGTTATTGCAGCAAGACCTTCTATGGGTAAAACAAGTATTATTTCAAGAATAGCAACTCAAGCTTTAAAAGAGAAAAATGGGGTATTAATAGAATCTTTAGAGATGCCTAGAAAGAAGATTGTAAGTAGATTAATAGCATCAATGTCTGGTGAGAGTTTAACAGATTTAAAAAAGGGATTAGTTAAAGATATTAATAAATTTAATCAAGCTATAGATTTTTTTGAAAATTCTGATTTAATTATTCATGACAAAGCTTATCCAACAGTTTTAGAGCTTCAAAATAGAATAAAAGCAACTTTAAGAAGAAATCCAAATATTAAGAATATTTTTGTTGATCATACTGGAAAAATACAGTTACTTGGTAAAACTAGAGAAGATATAGAAATAGGGCATATTAGTGCAATGTTAAAGAAAATAGCAAGAGATTATGGTATCAGAGTTTTTTTACTTCAACAATTAAATAGATCATTAGAATCTAGAGAAAATAAAAGACCTATGTTAAGTGATTTGAAGAATTCTGGAAATATAGAAGAAGATGCAGATATCGTTTTAGGACTTTATAGAGATTCTTACTATAAAAAAGAGAAAGATAAACCTTCAATGTTTAATAATGGTGCTATAGAAGATGCTGAAATTTTGGTACTAAAAAATAGAGATGGTAGAGTAGGAGTTGCAAAAGTTTCTTTTGAAGGAAAATCGGCTAGATTTATCAATAAAGTTGCAAATGAACCTACAGTAATAGAATTTGAATAAGTATATTAAAATTAAGCTACAATCAATTCTTATAAAAAGTCTACTATAAAATTATGAAAAAAATACAACTATTTACTGATTCAAGTGTGAATCCTCAAAAAAAGATAGGTTTTGCAGCATTTTTACTAAAAAATAGTCTAAATACACCTTTAGAAGTTTTACAAAATAGTATAAAACATAAAAGATTTGAAAACACTAGTTCAACAAGACTAGAACTACAATCATTTCTTTGGGCTTTAGATGAAATACTAAAAGAAGAAAAAGATATTTCAAATATTTTTATCGAAGTTTATACAGATTGTCAAAATATAATCTCTCTAAAAAATAGAAAAGAGAAACTGCAAAATAATAGTTATCATACTACTAGTGGAAAAATGTTATCTAATTATGACTTGTATATAGAATTTTTTGATAAAACAAGCAAATTAAATATAGAATTCATAAAAGTTGAAGGGCATAAAAGAAAAGATATAAAAAATGAGATTGATAATATTTTTAACCTTGTTGATAAAGCTTCAAGAAGCTTTCTAAGAAATATCATGCTCTCTTGACTTTCTCAAATAGATACCCAAATTCAGGTTGAAATTATAAAAATTATGTTCCTAAATCAGAATTAGTTTTTTTAATTCATCTTATCAGCTAAACATCAATGAAATTTCTAGAGGTATTTATAAACTTAAATTAAAAATCTGTCTTCATTAGATTTTTAATTTCTTCATCACTCATATTTGCTATATTTTTTTCTCCAACAGCAACGCTCATTTCGCCTAAAGCTAATTTAGATTTTATCATGTTATCAATTTTTTCTTCAAAGCTATTTTTTGTAATAAATCTATATACAAAAACATTTCTTTTTTGGCCTATCCTAAATGCCCTATCAGTTGCTTGATTTTCAACAGCTGGATTAAACCATAGATCATAATGAATAACGTTTGAAGCGCTTGTTAAATTAAGTCCAACTCCACCTGCTTTTAAAGACAATATGAAAATAGGGTACTCATTTGTAGTTTCAAATTTAGATACTACCTCTTCTCTGGCTTTTTTACTTAAGCTACCATCTAAAATTAGTGGTTCAATTAAAAGCTCTTTTTCAATAATTTCAAATAGTATTTGTGCCATTTGAACATATTGAGTAAATATAAGAACTTTTTCACCACGAGAAATAATAGGTTCAAGTAGTTCTAGTAGCATTGCAGTTTTACCACTTAATTCAGATTGAGCATCAGATATCTTGTCAAAATTCTTAGGATGATTACAAATCTGTTTTAGCTCAGTAATAAGTTTAAATACAAGTCCAGATCTCTCTTTCAACTCACTATTTTTGAGTTTTTCTAAAGTAGTATCTACAATATTTTGATACAAAGCAGCTTGTTTTGGCATCATAGAAGCATATTCATCTATTATTATTTTATCAGGAAGATCATTTATTATATTTTTATCACTTTTTAATCTTCTTATCATAAATGGTGATGTAATTTTTTGTAAATTTTCTGCAACAGCTACATTTTTTTCAATCTCTATAGGTTTTGCATAGTAGTTGACAAATTGAGAAATTTCTCCTAAATAACCTTTTAATGTAAAATCAAAGATACTCCAAAGTTCAGTTAAAGAATTTTCAACAGGAGTACCACTTAGAGCTATTTTATATTTGGCTTTTATTGATTTTACAATCAAAGCTGCTTGTGTTTTTGAATTTTTTATCTTTTGGGCTTCGTCAATTACTATAACATCGAATTTCTCATTTTTTAAATTCTCATCTCTTTTTAGTGTATCATAAGTTGTAATAACTAATTGAGTATCTTTTAAAACTCTATTTTGTCCATAATATAACATATAATTTAATGTCGGTGCAAATTTAGATAATTCAACTTGCCAATTATTTAATAAAGAAGTAGGTACTACTATTAAACTTCTATTTTTTGCATGTTTATTTTCATATAAATATAATATTATAGAAATTGTTTGTATAGTTTTACCAAGCCCCATATCATCAGCTAATATAACACCAAAGCCATTTAAAAGATTAGATACTCCCCACTCAAAACCTCTTTTTTGATATTCTCTTAAATTTGAGTTTAGACTTTTCGGTATTTTTACACTATGAGGTTTAAATAAATTATTAAAAAAATCTTCTAGATTCTTATCAAAAAAGAGATTATTTGCAAATTTTTCTCTTAAAAATTCTAAAGAAGATAGTTTGGGTTTTTTTGAAGCTTTTAAAAAAAGTGAGTTAATTTCATTTGGATCTATAAGTATAAAATTATTTTTATATTCAATTAAAGTACCTTGCTCTTTTACTAAAGCTTTAAATTCTTCAATACTTAAGTTATGCTCACCAATTGCTATAGTCCAGTCATATTCTAAAATAGAACTTAGATTTAAAAAAGAGTTTATAGGTACATTTGACTTGGCATTAATAGCTAATTTTGGTTTTAAAAGATTATGTAATTCTCTAGGTAAAGTTATACGAACTCCTAAAGAGTTCAAAATGGAAGCATTTTTTAAAATAAACTCTTCAAATTCTTCTTTTGACAGAGTTAATTCTTTTTTTGTGAAAAGTGTTTTTATCTGCGGTAAGTACAGAGTAATTGGTGAAATTAATTTTAATAACTCTTTTGAATTGTCTTTTTTTATCTCATTACAAAATAACTCTTTCTCTCCATCTTTATGAGTATAAAATGAAATATTATAAGAGTTGTTTTTGTCTAATTTTAACTCAGCTTCAAGTGTATAAATATTTTTGCTAAGCATAAAAATAGAAAATACATTTGCAACTGCTTTATCAGTATTATGTTTTCCAGCACCTTTTTGCGTATATGAGTTACCTTTAAAAAATGAGAGAGAAATTTCAGGTGGGTTTTTTTGCATTCGTTTATGCATAAAATCTAAACTAAAAACATAATCACTAAATAAAGATGCTAAAAACATTTTAGAGCCAGAAATAGATTCAAAAAAAGGACCTTTTTGAGTGTGTCTGACACAACTTATCATGTTTTCTTTCATTATCTCAAACTGTTCATTTAATGTTGAACTTAAAAAAGGTATCCAAGCTATAAAAAATCTACTTTTTGATTTCTCTTTGATAACTGAAGGTAAAAAGCCATTTGAATTCAAAAGCAAATAACCAATACGACAAAGTTGATAAAAATATCTATAATATGCTCCACCGTTATCACTTTTGAATGATAAAAAAAGTCTTGTAAAATTTAAAATACTTATGCTACAGCCAAGAGAATTTGAATCAATTATATATGGTTCCAAAAGTTTATAAAGAGTTTCTTCTTGTTTAAATAAAGGATGTTTTATTATAGCTTTATTGTTTCTTAGTGTTTTATCTGCAACTATTTCAATTTTTGATTCTTTAAAAACTCTTTCAATTTTTCCTATATCTTCATCATGAATAGGTGTTAGCACTTGTGGTAATTTTTGAGAGTTAAATTTATAAAACTCTTTTAAAACTTCTTTATAATCAATAGGAGCAAAAGGAGTATTTGATTGCATGAGGGACAAAAAGAAAGGCAACATATCTTCATAATGAAGTAGCTCTATAGGATGGGTAGTTGGTCTGATATTTTTATTTTTTTGTTCCTCAGAATATGTTATATCTATTGGATAAGGAACTTCGTTATCAAGTTCTTGAGTATTTAAAATCATCTTAGGTTCAATACCATTAAGTTTTAGAAGAATTAGTGGATTGTGATCAATTTCTTGAGCTAAAGCAAACAAAAGAGCCATAATATGTTTACAAGGACTATTACTATCATAAAAATCATAGCAATCACAATAAGCTTCATAATTAGGAATGGCTTTAAATCTAAAATCTATAACTGTTCTTTTTAGATCTAGACAAAGATCAATATCTTTTTCTCTTGACCAAGTAAAAAAATCTTCACTTATTTCACCATTTAGTATTGAGGCTTGAGCATGTAAATCATTTGTAAAATATGAAACAATTTGTTTTATTTTATCCTTATCTGTATATAAAGTGAAACCTACATCATAATTTGAGTAAGTACCTTTCACCTTTGAAAATACTCTATTACCCATAAATCCAAATTTTTTTACATAGCCTTTTGAAAAATAGCTTTTACCTCTTACAAATCTGCCATCAAGTCCAAAATTATTCTCTAAACTTTCGTACCATTTTTTTCCAGCAACTGTCTGTCCATATTTAATCTTTGCCAATATTAAAAATCCAATTTTAATTTAATGTTTATTCCGATTTTATCAAAATAAACATAATTTATAGTCCCTAGTTATCAATTATTAATATTTTTTTAATTATTCTTAATCTTTATATCTTTTTCTAATTTCTTTAAATTTATCAATATTTTCTAAAAATAAATCGATTAATTCAGGATCAAAATGTTTCCCTTTCTGTTCTTTAAAAAGTTCAAATATGTCTTGATCTTCCCAAGCTTCTTTATAACATCTGTCACTTCCTAAAGCATCAAATACATCTGCTATTGCAGTAATTCTTCCATAAATATGAATTTCATTTTCTTTTGTTTTTCTGGGATAACCTGTTCCATCCCATTTTTCATGATGGTCTCTTGCTACAATTGCTGCTGCTTTTAGAATCTCTCTATTTGAATTTTTAAGGATGTTATATCCTACAACTGTATGTTTTCTCATGATTTTCCATTCATCATCATTTAATTTATCAGGTATAATACCCCAAAATGTCAAGACAACTTTTTCTAAAATCTTATTCTCTTAAG
>CAYLKG010000013.1:0-34947 GCA_964384195.1 uncultured Aliarcobacter sp.
TGGTAAAAAATAAGAATATAAAAATTACTTTAATTGATAAACATACATATCATAACTTGCAGCCAGAAGTTTATGATTTAATTGCGAACAACTCAACTTTTGCAGATGTGACAATAGATTTAACAACTCTTTGTAAAGGTTTTGACCATAATCATTTAGATTTCAAAAATTTAAAGGTTAGAAATATTGATCAAGAAGCAAAAAAAATTTATACAGAAGAGCAAGAAATTGTAGAGTTTGATTATTTGATTATGGCAGCAGGTACAAGAACATTTTTTCCTCCATCAATTCCAGGACTTAATAATGCAGATGATATTAAAAAATTACATAGAGCTATTACTTTTAAGCAAAGCTTTGAAAAGCAACTTTTTGAAAAAGTAAGAAATGAAGTAAAACAATGTGCAGATACTCATATTGTCGTTGTAGGAGCTGGTTTGTCTGGAGTTGAAATTGCTGCAGAAATGGCTTACTATTCAAATAAATTTTTCAAAAGAGGGAGCTTCTCTTGTGATAATTTAAAAATTTCATTAATTAGTAGTTCATCATCTATTCTTCCAGGATTAAAACAAGATTTAATTAATATTTCTCAAAAAAGATTAAAAGATTTAGGAATCAATGTAATTACAGGAATTAAACTTCAAGAAGTAGGTGATGGTTACTGTAAGTTCTCGAATGGAACAACTATTCAACACTCTTTTGTAATTTTCACTGGAGGTATAGAAGCTTCTACAATATCAAGTGAAATTGATGTAGCGAGAAATTCAAGAGGTCAAGTTATTGTAAATGAGTTTATGCAATCTGATAAATATGAAAATATATTTGCTGTTGGAGATATTGCAGAAATTAAAAATAGTAATGGTGAAATAATGCCTCCAAATGTAACTATTGCAAGAATAAGTGGAACAAATGCAGGAATAAATGTTTTAAGATTGATGGACGGAAGACCATTAATTAAATGTAATCCAAAACTAGATGGTATTTTAATTGCTCTTGGTGGTAAATTTGCTGCTGGGGATATCTATGGGCTTTTAACAGTAAAAGGAAGATTAGCTTATGAGATTAAAAAATATGTATTTAGTTCTTATAGAAGACCTTTATTAAAACTAATTAAAAAAGGTTATGCAAAACTTAAAAGATTATAGAATTTCTATAATCTTTAATCTCTTATAATTTTTATTAAAACACCATTTTGATTATCTCTGTGAATAACCTCTTTCTCTTCTTTGTCAAATAAATTTTTTAGAAAATGTTTTGGATAAGAAGAGCTTAAATTTTCACTATTAAAAGTTTCAATATCCTGACATTTAAAAGTGCTTTTACAAACTTTATCTTCATATATTTTCATATCTAAAATAGCAACACCTGCATTAAAAATTTGAACTTGAGTGTAATCTTTATATTTAAAGATAAAACCTTTATCGTGAAATTTCATTTTCGGAGTTTTAAATAGTATTGTTGCACTGTTTGATGCTAATTGGGGCTCTTTTTGACTACAACCAGTGATAAAAAATAGAATAATTGCCAGAAATAGTATATTTTTTATAGGAAATCCTTTATTTAAAATTTTTTAACTATAATTATAGCTTATTTTAAAAAATTGAATATATATTATAAAAGGAAATTTATTTGCTAGTTCATATTTGTTGCGCAGTTGATAGCCATTATTTTTTAGAAAGAATTCAAGAAGAGTATCCAGATGAAAATCTTGTAGGGTATTTTTATGACTCAAATATTCATCCATATAGTGAATATAGACTTCGATATTTAGATGTTGAATACTCTTGTAAAAAATTAGGAATTCCTTTGCTAGAAGGTCCATATAATCTTGAAGAGTGGCTAAAAAAAGTAAAAGGAATGGAACATCTACCTGAAAAAGGTGATAGATGTACAGTTTGTTATGATGATAGACTTGATAATAGTGTTCAAAAAGCAATAGAATTAGGGCACAATAAGTTTACTACAACACTTCTAATTTCTCCAAAAAAATCTCAAGAGAAACTTGAAATTATTGGTAATAATCTTTTTAAAAAAACAGGAGTAGAGTTTATTTTTAGAGATTATAGAAGTGGCAATGGTGCTGAACTTCAAGGACTTAGAGTAAAAGAAAATAGTCTTTATAGACAAAATTATTGTGGTTGTTTGTTTGGTTTAACTTCTCAAAGAGAGGCACAAAAAAAGATTATGGACGAGATGTTCAATCCCATTTCAAATCAAATAATGCCTGAATCAATAGAGCAAAGATTGGAGCTTTACAAAAAAAGAAATACTCTTGAAGAGGAGGGTAAAGAGTATAGAATTATTAAACAAAGATTCCTCAATTATAGATTACTTAGTGCAAAAGTTCTAGTAAATAAGGAAGTAATTCCATCTTATATTTTTGCTTACTCTACAATAAATAGAAATCAAACAAATGGAAAAATAGAGTTTGCAAAAGATGGAATAAACTATTTAAATAGAGATGAAGTTAAAATAATTACTCTTGAAATATTCAACAAACTTTCAAATACAAATTATAAAAATACAAAAGAGTTAATTTTTAATCCCTTGAGTTTTGAAGATGAGATGAATTTAAGAAATAAAATATTAAAAAATCCTTACGATTTAAGCGCATTAATCGTTCTTGATGGTATAAGCGATTCTAAGTATGAAATTTTTATAAATAGTGAAACTTACGAGGATATTAAAGAGGAAATTATATGAAGGTTTTAGTAAGCGCTATGGAGACTTCGTCAAATGTTCATCTAAAAGAGTTAAAAAAATATTTAACTGATGTCGAATTTGTAGGAGTTTTTGATAAAGAGCTTGGAAATCCTCTATATGATTTAACTTCACTAGCAATCATGGGCTTTGTAGATGCTATAAAAAAATTGAGATTTTTTTTCAAGCTTAGAGATGAACTTGTAGAATTAGCAAAAGATTGTGATAAAGTTTTACTTCTTGATAGTTCGGGATTTAATTTACCACTAGCTAAAAAACTAAGACAAATTTACCCAAACAAAGAGATTATTTATTATATTTTACCTCAGGCTTGGGCTTGGAAGAGAAAAAGAGTAGTTGCTTTAGAAAAATACTGCACAAAACTTTGCTCAATTTTACCTTTTGAGAGTGAAATATATAATGATAAAAGTAAGATAACTTATGTTGGACACCCTTTATTGGATGAGATAAAAGAGTTTAAAGAAAACTTGATAAATTCAAACAAGATAGTTTTTATGCCAGGAAGTAGAAAAACTGAGATAAGAAATCTTATACCAATTTTCAAAGAATTGATAAAAAAAATTCCAAATAAAGAGTATGTTTTAGTAATTCCAAAAAAGTTTGATGAGGAGTATATAAGAAATATTTATGGTGATATTTCAATGTTTAATATTTCAAAAGATTCACATAAAGCACTTTTTGAAGCCGAATATGCTTTTATTTGCTCAGGAACAGCAACACTTGAAGCAGCTTTGATTGGAACTCCATTTACACTTTCATATATCGCAAAAAAATTAGATTTTTTCATAGGAAAAACATTTGTAAAATTAAATTATGTTGGACTTGCAAATATCTTTTTTGAGAAGATGGGAAAAGAGAAATTGCATAGTGAATTTTTACAAAATGAAGTTACTGTTGAAAATCTTTTGAAAGATTATGAAAGCCTAAATAAAGAGCAATTCTTTATAAATTCTAAGCTTTTACGAGACTATTTAAAACATGGTAGCTCATACAATGTTGCACAGATTATAAAAAACTAAACTACTTTTAGATATAATCTTTAACTTTAACAAATTTTTATTCAGGATTATAAAATATGTTTGATATTATACAAATTCAAGAGATTTTACCTCATAGATACCCACTTTTATTAGTTGATAGAATTACAGAGATGGAAGTATCAAAATCTATAAAAGGTTTTAAAAATATCTCTATTTCAGAACCAGCATTTCAAGGTCATTTCCCAGGTCATCCAATCTATCCAGGTGTTATGATATTAGAAGGCATGGCACAATGTGGTGGTGTTTTAGCATTAAAAAGCTCAGGATTGAGTGACGAGCAAATGAAAGACAAGGTTATTTATTTTATGAGCATTGATAAGGCTAAATTTAGAAATCCAGTTAGACCTGGAGATAGATTAGATTATGAATTAACTGCTATTAAAATGAAAAGTACTTTGATGGTACTTGAAGGTAAAGCTTATGTTGATGGAAAACTTACAGCTGAGGCTGAATTTAAAGCTATGATTGTTGATAAATAATTAGGATTAAAATGAATAATATTCACAAAACAGCCATTATTGAAGATGGTGCAATTTTAGGCGAAAATATAACAGTTGGAGCTTACACGATTATAGGAAAAGATGTAAAAATTGGTGATGGAACAGTAATTGATTCTCATACTGTAATTGCTGGTAAAACAACGATTGGTAAAAATAATCATATTTTTTCACATGCATCTATTGGAACAATTCCTCAAGATTTGAAATTTAATGGTGAAGATGTTGAATTAATTATTGGAGACAATAATAAAATTAGAGAGTACACACTGTTTAATCCAGGAACTAGTGGTGGAGGTTCTGTAACAAGAATTGGTAATAATAACCTATTTATGGGATATGTTCATGTTGCACATGATTGTATTATTGGAAATAATTGTATTTTTGCAAATGGGGCAACTTTAGCTGGACATGTTGAGTGTGATGATTTTGTTGTAGTTGGTGGATTAACACCAATTCATCAATTCTGTAAGATAGGAACACAAGCTATGATTGGTGGAGCTAGTGCAATAGCTCAAGATATTCCACCATTTTGTTTAGCTGAGGGTAATAAAGCAGTTCTTAGAGGTTTAAATTTAACTGGTCTTAGAAGAAGATTTGAAAATAGAGAAGATATTGATGCTATAAAACAAGCATATAAAGAACTTTTTGAATCAGGAAAACCTTTACAAGCGGTTGCAAAAGATTTGGTTGAAAATAGTGTAAATAAATATGTAAAAGAACTTGCAAATTTTGTATTAACTACAAAAAGAGGAATTCCTTTTGAAAGAAAATTAAAGAGTGAAGATGAGTAAAATAATTTGTGATTTTTGTGGAGCAGCTGATACAAAAGCAAATCCAATAATAACTGGTGATAACGCTTGTATTTGTAAATCTTGCGTAGGTGCGGCTTATGATATTATGAATGGTGAAGTTTTGCTTAATGATGAAGCAGCAACTTCAAAAAAACCAAAAGATGTAAAAATCAAAACACCTGCTGAATTAAAAAAGATTTTAGATGAGTACATAATAGGTCAAGAAAGAGCTAAAAAAGTTCTAAGCGTTGCTGTTTATAACCATTATAAAAGAATATTTAGAAAAGATGAACTTGAAAGTGATATTGAATTAAATAAATCAAATGTACTTTTAATAGGACCAACAGGAAGTGGTAAAACTCTTCTTGCTCAAACTATTTCAAAATATCTTGATGTTCCTTTAGCAATTGCAGATGCAACTAGTTTAACAGAGGCTGGTTATGTAGGTGATGATGTTGAAAACGTTGTAACAAGACTTGTTCAAGCTGCTAACGGCGATATTGAAAAAGCAGAGAGAGGAATTATTTTTATTGATGAGATTGATAAAATTGCAAGAATGAGTGAGAATAGAAGTATAACTAGAGACGTTTCAGGAGAGGGAGTTCAGCAAGCATTACTTAAAATTGTCGAGGGAGCTTTAGTTAATATTCCTCCAAAAGGTGGAAGAAAACATCCAAGTCAAGAGCTTTTACAAGTGGATACTTCAAATATTTTGTTTATTTGTGGTGGAGCTTTTGATGGTTTAGAAGATATTATAAAAAGAAAGCAAGGTTCAAATGTTTTGGGCTTCAATCATGAAAAGAAATCAAAAAATGACCAAGAAAAAGTTATGTCAAAAGTTGAGACAGATGATTTAGTAAAATATGGATTAATTCCAGAACTTATTGGAAGACTTCATATGATAGCAACTTTAAATGAGATAACAAAAGAAGATATGGTTCATATTTTAACTGAACCTAAAAACTCTTTAATTAAACAATATGTGAAACTTTTTGAGATGGATAAGGTAGATTTGGAGTTTGAAAAAGATGCTCTTTTAGAATTAGCTGATTTAGCAATCAAAAGAAAAACAGGAGCAAGAGGCTTAAGATCTATTTTAGAAGATATTATGCTTGATATTATGTTTGATCTTCCGAAGTATAAAAATAAAAAAATTATTATTTCAAAAGGTGTTGTTTTAAAAACTGATGAGCCAAAAGTTATAGCAAAGGATAAATAGATGATTGTAGATAAATTAATAGGATTTTTTTCAAATGATATGGCAATAGACCTTGGAACTGCGAACACTGTTGTTTCAGTAAGAGGAAAAGGAATAATTATAAATGAACCATCTGTTGTAGCAATTCAAACAGAAAAACATGGAAAAGATAGAATTTTAGCTGTTGGTCAAGAAGCTAAACAAATGATTGGTAAAACTCCACTAAATATAAAAGCTGTTCGTCCTATGCAAGATGGTGTTATTGCTGATTTTGAAATGACTGAGAGGATGATTAGATATTTTATTGAAAAAGCGCATTCAAGAAAATCATTTATAAGACCAAGAGTAATTATTTGTATTCCTTATGGTATTACTCAAGTTGAGAAAAAAGCAGTTGAAGAGTCAGCTATGAGTGCAGGAGCAAGAGAAGTTTTCCTTGTTGAAGAACCAATGGCCGCTGCAATTGGAGCTGGGATTGATGTATCAGGACCATCTGGATTTATTATTGTTGATATCGGTGGGGGAACTACTGAAATTGGTGTTACATCACTTGGAGGACTTGTTTTATGCAGATCAATTAAAGTTGGTGGAGATAAAATAGATAAAGCTATTATTGAGCATGTAAGACAAAACTACAATTTATTTATTGGTGAAAGAGTTGCTGAAAATATCAAAATAGAAATTGGTGCTGCAATAAAACTTGAAACAGAATTAAAAATGCAAGTAAAAGGAAGAGATAATTCAGGACTTCTTTCAACAATTGAATTTGGAAGTGAAGGTGTAAGAACTGCAATAAAAGAGCCTTTAAGAGAGATAGCTTCAGCGGTAAAAAGTGTATTAGAAAATATGCCACCAGATTTAGCAAGTGATATTGTTGATAATGGAGTTATTGTTACAGGTGGAGGAGCTTTGATTAGAGGTTTAAATAAATATCTTGCTGATATTATTAAACTTCCTGTAAAAATTGCAGATGAGCCACTTTTATCTGTTGCTTATGGAACAAGTCAAGTATTAGAACAACCAGAATTACTAAAATTAATATCAAATAATTAATGCGAAAGCTAATTTTTGTAGCGTTTTTTACGATAGCTATTTTATCTTATATATTTAGAATAGATGAATTTATTGTAAAAAACTTTACTTTCTTAAACGATATTAAAACATTTTATATAAAAAATGTTTTAGATGTTTCTACCTCTTTTGAGAAATATTTTAACCAAGCCAAAACTATAGATAAACTAAAATTAGAAAATAAAGAGTTACAAGATTACAAAGTTTTATATGATATCGTAAAACAAGAATTGGCTGTAAAAGATGAGTTTCTAAAAAATCTAAATATTACTCAGACAAATTCTCATCTTGAATTAGTTAAAGTAATTTCATATATTAATTTCAATGATTTTACAAAAGTTTGGCTAGCCAAAGAGTTAAACAGTGATAAAATCTTAGGTTTAATTTCAGATAATTTTGCAGCTGGAATAGTTATAAATCAAGATGGTAGAGCAATTGGGCTTTTAAATGGAAATAAAAATTGTTCATATTCAGTTTTTATAGGAACGGAAAAAAGTCCAGGGATTATAGTTACTGCTGAAAATGAAGATAGTTTACAAATAAAATTTATTCCAATCCTTGCAGAGATAAAAGAGGGTGATGAGGTTATAACTTCTGGAATGGATAATGTTTTTTATGAAGGTTTAAAAGTTGGAGTTGTTACTGAAGTTACGACTTTGGCTGATATGAAAATTGCTAAAGTTAGACCTTATATAAATGCTAGTAAAAAAAGATATTTTCACATTTATTCAAGTACGCCTGTTAGTATGAAACCAACTAGTAACTAGCCATTATTCTATCAACATCTCCCCAAGATAATTTATTATCCTTTTTGAACATATTATAAACATATCTTGCAAACATGTCAGTTTCTATATTTACTTTAGAACCAATTTTATAAGTTTTAAAAAGCGTATTTTCTATTGTGTGAGGAATTATTGTAAGTCTAAAAGAGTTTTCAAAAACTTCATTTACAGTAAGCGATACTCCATCAATTGTAATACTTCCTTTTGGAATTACATATTTTAAAAACTCTTTTGGTAGTGATATATAAAAATCAGTAGAGTTACCACTTTTATCAATCTTTTTTATACTTCCTACACAATCAACATGCCCTTGAACTATATGCCCTTCAAATCTATCACCCATTTGCATAGCAGGTTCCATGTGAACATGATTTTTATAGTTTTCTAAAGCTAGTAAGCTAGTACTTTCAGGAGATAGTTGAACACTAAAACTGTTTCCAGATATTTTAATTACGGTTAAACAAGCACCATTTACAGCAATTGAATCACCAATTTTTGGTTTATAGTTTGCTTTTAATGTTAAAATATTATTTGAAAAACTTTCAACCTTTGCTAACTCTCTTATAAGTCCAGTAAACACTTAAAAAACCTTTAGATAAAATTTAGTTATAATATCTAAAAATTCATAAGAAGCTAATTTTTACTAATTATTTAAAAATCTGATACTCTTTAATAAAGGAAATTTGATGCAATACGATATTATCGTGGTTGGTGCTGGACATGCTGGTATAGAAGCAGCACTAGCAGGTGCAAGACTAGGAAAAAAAACACTATTAATAACAATGCTTGTTGAACAAATTGGAGCTGCTAGTTGTAACCCTGCAATTGGTGGTTTAGCAAAAGGGCATTTAGTAAAAGAACTAGATGCCATTGGTGGAGAAATGGGGCTTTGTACTGATACTACTGGAATTCAATTTAGAATTTTAAATGACTCAAAAGGAGCTGCTGTTCAAGGTACAAGAGCACAAATAGATATGGATGAGTATAGAGAGTATATGAGAAAAGTTTGTCACAATACTCCAAATTTAGAGATTTATCAAGATGAAGTAACTTCTTTAATTGTTGAAAACAGTGAAGTTTTAGGAGTGAGAACAAAGCTTGGAGAAGAGTTTTCATCTAAAAAAACTATTCTTACAACGGGAACTTTTATGAGAGGATTAATTCACATAGGTGAAAATACTTATGAAGCAGGAAGAGCTTGGGAATTGCCCTCATCAACATTATCTATTCAGCTAAAAGAGTTGGGATTAAATGTAGGAAGACTAAAAACAGGAACTCCTTCAAGATTAGACGCAAATTCCATTGATTTTTCTGTTATGGATATGCACGGGGGTGATATAAAACCAGCGCCTTTTTCATTTAGAACAGATAAAAAAACTTTTAGTCCTACACAGTATCCTTGTTATGTAACTTATACAAATTTGGATACTCATGAGTTAATTGCTGCAAATTTTCACAGAGCCCCAATTTATACAGGTCAGATTCAAGGTTCAGGTCCTAGATATTGTCCAAGTATTGAAGATAAAGTAAAAAGATTTAGTGAAAGAGAGAGACATCAACTATTTTTAGAACCTCAAACAGCAAAATGTACAGAATATTATATTAATGGAATGTCAAGTTCTCTTCCTATTGAAGTTCAGAAAAAAATGATTCATTCAGTTAAAGGTTTAGAAAATGCTAGAATTATTAGATATGGATATGCAATAGAGTATGATTATGTTGATCCAACTGAGTTAAAACATACTTTAGAGACTAAAAAGATAAAAAATCTTTACCATGCAGGGCAAATAAATGCTACAACTGGATATGAAGAGGCTGCTGCTCAAGGATTAATGGCAAGTATAAATGCATCTTTAGCAATAGATAACAAAGAGCCATTTATTCTTAGAAGAGATGAGGCATATATTGGAGTTTTAATTGATGATTTAGTTACAAAAGGAACTGCTGAACCATATAGAATGTTTACTAGTCGTGCTGAATATAGACTTCTTTTAAGAGAAGAAAACGCAGATATTAGACTTTCAGGTTATGGGCATGAATTAGGGCTAATAGATGATGAAACATTTGCAAAAGTTGAAAATAAAAGAAAAGTTTTAGAAGATGCTGTTGAGTTTATGGCTTCTACTTGGATAACTTCAAAAAAAGAGACTTTAGAGCTTTTAGAATCAATTGGCGAAGAGAAAATTAATGATAAAGTTTTGTTAATAGATTTAGTTGGAAGAAACACAATCGATATTGAAAAATTTGATGTTTTAGTTCCTACTTTAAAAGAGCTTGATGAGTATTTGAAAAATCAAATAATAATAGAAGCGAAATATTACAGATATATTCAAAAACAACAAAAACAGATAGAAAAGATGAAGAAGATGTTAAAACTCTCTATTCCTGATAGTTTTTCATATAAAAATCTTCCAGGGCTTTCAAATGAAGTTGTTGAGAAGCTTGAAAGACACAGACCACCAACTTTATATAATGCAAGTTTAATATCTGGAATTACACCAGCTGCAATTGACATTATTCATTTAAATTTGAATTTAGTAAGTAAAAAATAGGTTTAATCCTATTTTTTATAATTTTTTCAAAATTGCTCCACACTCAATATGATTTGTAAATGCAAATTGGTCAAAAAGAGCAAATCTGATTATCTTATGAGTTTTTGTAAGTTCTTCTAAATCTCTATGCAAAGTTTCAGGATTACAAGATATATAAATAATATTCTCAAAACTCTTTGCTAAATTTCTAGTTGTGTCATCTAGTCCACTTCTTGGAGGGTCCATAAAGATAGTGTCAAAATGATAAGATTTTAAATCAATATTTTTTAGTCTATTAAAAGCGCGAACTTCATTTAAAGCTTCAACAAACTCTTCGGCACTCATTCGTATAAAATCAATATTTTTTATATCATTTAAATCACAATTTCTAAGAGCTGATTTTATAGATGTTTTTGATATTTCAGTTGCTAATACTTTGTTGAATTTTTTTGATAAAGGAATTGTAAAATTTCCACCACCACAATAAAGTTCACATAAATCTTTTGAAGAATCTTTTGTATTATTTAAAACCCATTCAATCATCTGTTTATTTACATTTGTGTTTGGTTGAGTGAAGCCATTTTCTTCATAGGCAAATTTAAAATCTTGCCCATTTATATTTAATTTTTCATTTATAAAATCGCTACTTAAAACAAGTTTTTGTTTTCTACTTCTTCCAATTATTTTGATACCAAATTTACTTTCTATATTTTTTGCTAACTCTTCCCAATCTTTTTCTAATTTTTTGTGATAAAGTAAGGTTACCAGCATATCAGAAGTAGAACTTCCTAAAAACTCAACGCCAAATAGTCTAAAAGATAAAATCATACTGCTTTGTAATTCATTTAGAAGTTTTGGCATAAGTTCTGCAATTTGAAGATTTACCATAGAACAAGAATCAATTTGTAAAATATCTTTTTTAAAATCATTCATAGCATAAGATAAGATATCCTTTCCATCTTGCGCTTTTTCCCACCAAATTCTAAATTCAGCTCGATTTCTAAAATTTTTTTCACTGCTTTTTATAATATCAAAATCGATATTTGTAAAATTAGAAAATCTTTCTTTTTCTCTATTTGCTTTAAAATCTAGCTGTTCAAGATAAGTTTTGTCATACAAAGTACAAGAGGCACAAAGCCCAAAATATTTACAAGTCATAAAATTCAATCCTTTATTAAAACCTATATTATAGAGAAATATTGGTAAAATAGATATAATCTATCAATTTATAAAAAGAAGAAATATGAAAAATAGTTGGCAAGAAGATTTAAAAGTATTATTAAATTGTGATTTAAAAACACTCTATCCATTAGCAAGAAGTATGAAGCGAAAATTAGAGTTTTATGTAGGACCTACAAATAGTGGGAAAACTTACAATGCTATGAAAGTTTTAAAAGAGGCAAATAGTGGACTTTATTTAGCACCTTTGAGACTTTTAGCACTTGAAGGATATGAAGATTTAAAAGGGTCAAATATTGAAGCTTCTTTGATAACAGGTGAAGAACAACAGCTAAATGAAGATGCTGCACATGTTTGTTCAACTATTGAGATGTTGGATTTTGATTTAGAAGTTGATGTTGCAGTTATTGATGAAGTTCAAATGCTTGAAGATGATGATAGAGGTTGGGCTTGGGTAAATGCAATTATTGGAGTTCCTGCAAAAAGAGTAATTATGACAGGAAGTGTAAATGCTCTTGATGCTGTCAAAAAAATTGCTCAATATTTAGGTGAAGAGTTAGAAGTTGTAAAACATAAAAGAAAAAATGAGTTAAAAGTTCTTGATAAATGGACCTCTCTTGATAAGCTTGAAGATGGAACAGCTTTAATAGCATTTTCAAGAGCTGAAGTTTTAAAACTTAAACAAAAACTTCAAAAAAAATATAGTGTTTCAGTGATTTATGGAAATTTATCTCCTGAGGTAAGACGAGATGAAGCAAGAAGATTTAGAGAGAAAAAAAGTCAAATCTTAATCGCAACAGATGCAATTTCTATGGGACTGAATCTTCCTATAAAAACAGTTTTGTTTACAAATGATACAAAATTTGATGGAGTTTCAAAAAGAAAAATTACTGTAAATGAGATAGTTCAAATTGCAGGTCGTGCTGGAAGATTTGGAATATTTGAAGCTGGATATTTAGGAGCAACCAGAAGAGATATTTTAAGTTATATAGAAGAGGAATTTGAAAGTCCAATAAGAACTATAAAACCGCCTTTTAAAGTAAAAATAAATAATTCTCAATTAGAATCTTTGGCAATGCATTTAAAAACAAAATCTTTGGGAAAAGTTTTAAATTTCTTTGCAACAAATATGAAATTTAGTGGACCTTTTGAAGCTGCAAATTTATCAAGTATGATTGAAGCTTCAAGAATAGTTGATAGCAAAGATGGTTTAAGTTTGGAAGAGAAATATCTTTTAGCACAAGCTCCAATAACTACAAAATCAACAATTATTGTTCAAGCATATAACTCTTATATTGCAAGTGTTATTAAAAAAAGACCAAATCATTATAAACCATCTATTACTTTACCAAAAAAAGCTATTACTCAAAAAGATTTACTTTTAGTTGAAGATGAGGTTAAAAAAATCTCTTTATATCTTTGGCTTTCATATAAGCTTCCAAATCTATTTCCTGATCATGATAAAGCATATATTTTAAGAAATTCTTTTAATAGTTTTATAGAAAAATCACTAAAAGGCACTTTAATAAGTGACGATAGTTTTGTAGAAAAAAGGTTTGATAAAAAGCCATATAAAGATAAAAATAATAAAGATGATAGTCTCAAAAAAGATTTTGAAAGAAGAGCTGAAAGTAAAAATAAGAAAACAAGTTTTTCTCAAAAAAAATCGAGAAAATCATTTTAATTTATTTTTAGATAAAATAAGCTAATTTTGTGGAATATAAAGGTTTTTTGTGTTTAGGTTTTTTAAAGTTGATGATGAACTTTTTTATAAAGAGATATTTTCTGATAAATTAGATATTGCTAAATTAGAAAAGATTATTAAAAAAGGTATTGATATAAATAGACAAGATGAAAATGGTAATAGTTTACTATTTTTACTCGTTTCGCAAAAAAAATACGAAGCTATAAAACTTCTTTTAAATAACGGTGCAGATAGATATTTAGAAAATAAATTTAAAAAAACTCCACTAGATGAAGCTTGTGAAAAATCAGATAGCTCAATGGTTCGATTTTTGCTAGATAATGGATATGATATAAATGTAAAAAATTCAATTGGAAGAACTATTTTACAAAGTACAGCTATTTTATCAAACGAGAAAATCTTTCAAGTTTTAATGACTTACAATCCAGATTTCAATATCAAAGATAATGATGGAAAAACTGTTCTTTTTCATGCTGTTGAGGGTAAAAATTTAAATATTTTAAGTGAAGTTGCACAAAATGTATCAGATATAAACTCTTTGGATAATGATTATCAAACAGCTCTTTTTTACGCTGTTTTAAAAGATGATACAAATATTGCTCAAGTTTTAATAACTCATGGAATAAATGTAAATTTTCTAAATAAAAATGGTGAAAATGTACTTTTTAATGCAATTATTCAAGGTGAGTTAAATATTCCTACAATAGAAGCACTGATTAGAAAAAATATAAATATAAATGTAATTGATAATAAAAATAGAAATATTATTGATGAACTCCTATATATTGTTGATTTACAAGCAAATAATCTTAAAGATTTAGAGGGAAGATATAAACTTATTTCTGCTAAAAAAGATTATTTAAGCCTTGCTTTATTATTTATTGAAAATGGTTTACAAATAGATAAATTAGATGAAAATGGTAAAACAACATTACAAAAAGAGATAGAAAATAAAAACTTTACAAATGCAGATTTCTTGATAAAATGTGGAGCAGATGTAAATATTACTGATGAAGATAACAGAAATATGATTTACAATGAGATTTTAAAAGGTTATTCAAACTACAAAATGATAGATTTTTTAGTTTCTCATGGTGCAAATATTGATATTAGAGATATTGATGAAAAAAGTATTGTTGATAGAATTGTAGAATTAATAGCTATTTCAAAAAATCTTAAAAAATTAACTCCTCATCTTGTAAATGTTTTCAAAGAAGGAGAGAACTACGATATCTTACTTAAAAAAGTTCTTACATGTAAACCAAATATAAATATTCCAAGATTAGATGGAACAAATGTTTTATTTGATTTACTACTTTATAACGATTTTGAAACTTTAAAACTTATAATAAATTATGGAATTAATCTAAATGTTCAGGATAAAAATGGAAGAACAGCCTTAGCATATATGGTTGAAGATGGTTTAAATATAAAAGATAAAAAAGACAAAGAGAGCTTTTTGGAAAGATTAGTAAATTTTCTAAAATATAGAGTTAGTGTAGACGTTCAAGACAATGAGGGAAGAACAGTAGTTCATAAGGCTGTTATTGCAAATGATATAACAGTTGTTGAAAAACTTCTTACAAAAAAAGCAAATCTAAATATAAAAGATATACATGGAAGAACGGCTCTTCACCATACACAGTGGAAAGGAAACTTTCAAATAGCAAGATGGTTAATCGCAGCTGGTGCTGATATAAATTTACCTGATAATAGTGGATTTACAATTCTAAATTATGCTGCAATTTTTGGACATGCTAAGCTTATTATGACTTTAGTTGCTGCTGGTGTTTTGATGTATAACAAAAATCCTAAAAATAAAAAAGTTGCACAATTTTTTAAAGACAGAGAAAAAAATCTTGATAAGATGATTTTAGAAAATTCTGCAGATGGATATATAAGAGGTAGTTTGGAATCTGTTGTTGAGAATTTAAAAAAAGAAGTTAAAGAAGCCTTGGCTTAAAAAATTACATAAGGAAAAAAATGTTTAATAAATCAATAATTATATTAGCTGCTGGTCAAGGTACAAGAATGAAATCAACTTTACCAAAGGTTTTACATAAAATTTCTGGTAAACCGATGCTTTATTATTCAATAAAAGAAGCTTTAAAATTAAGTGATGATGTTACGGTTGTACTTTATCATCAGTTTGAAAAAGTAAAAGCTGAAATGGAAAAATACTTTACAAATATAAATTTTGTAATTCAAGACCATGAAAATTATCCAGGAACTGGTGGTGCGGTTATGGGAATTGTTCCAAAATATGAAAAAGTTTTAGTTTTAAATGGTGATATGCCTTTAATTCAAGCAAGTGAATTAGAAAAATTTGATATTGATGCGACTATTGTAATGTCTGTTTTACAGCTACAAAGTGCCGATGGATATGGAAGGGTAATTATTGAAAATGGAAATGTGAAAAAAATAGTTGAACAAAAAGATGCCACAGAAGAAGAGTTGAAAATTACAACTGCAAATGCTGGAATTTATCAATTTTGCTCTAAATTTTTACTTGAAAATCTTCCAAAATTAAATAATGACAATGCACAAAAAGAGTATTACATCACAGACTTAGTAGAAATGGCTATAAATGAGGGGAAAGTTTTAAAGCCTTTAGTTGTAAATGAAGAGAATTTTAAAGGTGTAAATTCAAAAGTTGAACTCTCTGATGCTGAAGTAATTCACCAAAATAGATTAAAAAAAGAGTTTTTAAAAGCAGGTGTAATTATGAGATTGCCTGATACTATTTATATAGAAGAAGGTGTTGAAATTGAGGGTGAAAGTATAATAGAAAATGGTGTATCTATACTTGGAAATTCAAAAATAATAAATTCACACATAAAAACTAATTCGGTTATTGAAAGTTCTATTGTAAAAGATAGTGACGTTGGTCCAATGGCAAGAATAAGACCTGATAGCAAAATAGTTTCTACACATATTGGAAATTTTGTAGAGACAAAAAAAGCTATTTTAAATGGTGTTAAAGCAGGGCATTTATCTTATCTTGGGGATTGTGAAATAGATGAAGGAACAAATATTGGATGTGGAACTATTACTTGTAATTATGATGGTGTAAATAAGCATAAGACAATTATTGGGAAAAATGTATTTGTTGGTTCTGACACACAATTTGTTGCCCCTGTTGTTATAGAAGATGATGTATTAATTGGGGCTGGAGCAACTGTTACAAGTGATATAAAAAAAGGTGAGTTATATATAACTAGAGCAAAAGCTAAAACTATTGATGGTTATTTTTATAGACACTTTGAAAGTAAGAAAAAATAATGCTTCTAAAAGGTAAGAATATTCTTTTAGGAGTTACAGGTTCTATTGCTATTTATAAAGCATTGGAACTAATAAGACTTTATATAAAAGCAGGTGCAAATGTAAGAGTCGTTATGACTGACTCTGCAAACAAATTTATAAACCCAATAACATTTGAAGCAATTTCTCAAAATAAAATTTTAGATGAAAACAGTGAAAATTGGGATAAATCGCAAGATTATAATCACATAGATATAACAAAATGGAGTGATATTTTTGTAATAGCGCCTGCAAGTGCAAACACAATAAATAAATTATCAAATGGAATTGCAGATAATTTACTACTTCAAACAGCTTTAGCATACACAAAAAAAATTATTCTAAGCCCTGCTGCGAATACAAATATGATAGAAAACCCAATCACAAAAAAGAGTTTAGAATATTTAGATAAATTAGGTTTTCAAATTCTAGGAACCCAAACAAAAGAGTTAGTTTGTAAAGATGTTGGAAATGGAGCAATGGCTGAGCCAATTAATATTTTTCAAGCAACTTGTAGAGAACTTTTAAAATCTTCATATTGGATTGAAAGAAAAGTAGTTTTAAGTGGTGGCGGAACAATAGAAAAAATAGATGATGTAAGATACATATCAAATTTTTCTAGTGGGAAAATGGCATCAAGCTTAGCAACTGCTCTTTATTATTTAGGAGCCGATGTATCTTTGGTTGCTTCAAGAGGGCTAGAATTTGCACCAAATGGTATAAACAAAATTCAAGTTTACAATACTTTAGAATTTAAAGAAAATTTAGAAAAAGAATTAAAAAATAATCAAAGCGAAAAAAAGCCTTATTTATTTATGGTGGCTGCGATTAGTGATTATATACCAAGCGTTAAAGTAGATGGAAAGATAAAAAAAGAGAGTTTAGGGGAAACTTGGAATATGGAGCTTAAAAAAAATATAGATATTTTAGCAAGTATAGAAAAAGATAATATTTTTTCAGTTGGTTTTAAAGCTGAAATGGACAAAGTTAATGCAAAAATAAATGCAAAAAATATGTTAAAAAATAAAAATCTTGATGCAGTTTGTTTAAATGTTTTAGATGAAAGTAATACTTTTGGAGATGATAGTAATAAAATTGAGCTAATTTTTGAAGACAATTCAAAAGATTTTAGTGGAAATAAGCTAGATATATCTTTTTCAATTTTAGAAAATTTAGAAAAAAAGTTTAAATCTTATGAGTGAGTCGAATCTTCCTAAGCATATAGCTATCATTATGGATGGAAATGGTAGATGGGCAAAAGAACGAGGTCTTAAAAGAACAGCAGGACACGAAGAAGGTGCTAAAGTTGTAAGAAATATTACAATTCATTGTGCTAAATTGGGTGTTAGATATCTTACTTTATATGCTTTTTCAACAGAAAATTGGTCAAGACCAAAGCTAGAGGTTGAATATTTGATGAAACTTTTAGAGAAATATTTAAAAAATGAGCTTGAAACTTTTTTACAAAATAATATTAGATTTAAAGCAATTGGTGATTTGAGTAAGTTTTCTAAATCTTTACAAAATACTATAAAAGAAATAGAGGAAAAAACTTCAAATAATTCAGGACTTACTCAAGTTTTAGCTTTAAATTATGGTTCAAAAGATGAAATTTTAAGAGCTATAAGAAAATTAAATGAAAGAAATCTTGAAGTAAATGAGAAAAATTTTGAGTCTTGTTTGGATACTGCTGGATTTAGTGAAGTTGATTTATTAATACGAACTAGTGGAGAAATAAGACTTTCAAACTATTTGTTGTGGCAAAATGCTTATGCTGAAATGTTTTTTACATCTACATTGTGGCCTGATTTTAGCACAAATGAACTAGATGATATAATTCTTGATTTTAATAAAAGGCAAAGAAGATTTGGCGGAGTTTAGTATTTTGCAGAGTGTATTTTTTGCACTTTTTGCTATAAATTTATTGGTTTTATCATTTTATGATTTAAAATATAAAGCTGTTCCTGATTATTTACTATTAATTGCATTTATTACATCTTTTTTTGTTACTAATTTGGATTTTATTGAAGCTTTGAGAAATGCTTTTATTTGTGCAGGAGCTGCTGTTTTATTAAATTTTTTAGTTACTTTTTATATTCAAAATATAAAAGCTAGAATTTTAAAAGATGAAACTCTTAGAACTCAAACAGCTTTGGGAGAGGGTGATATTCCTATAATTGCAACATTAGGAATAATTTTAGGCTTAGAATCTACTCTTATTGCTATATTATTAAGTGCAATTATTGCTATAATACAATCACTTTATCTTAAATTTGTAAAAAAAGAGAATGAAATTCCATTTATTCCTTCATTGGTTTTTGGATTTTTTGTAGAGTATTTTTTTAGTATAACAACGATTTTTAAGGATTTTTATTGAGATTAAATAACTATTTACATTCACAGTTTGCAATTACATTTTTCCCAATATTTTTAGGACTCTTTTTTATTACTTCAATGATTTTTTTAGTGAAAATAGCTAGTTTAACTTCAATTATTACAATGAACTTTTTTGAGTTGTTTAAACTCTTTTCATACTCTATTCCTCAAATTGTTTTTTTTACATTACCTATTACATTTTTTATATCTTTAGCAATAACTTTATCGAAATTATCAAGTGAATACGAACTTACAGTGATTACATCTTTTGGGTTAAGTCCTGAAAAAATATTAAAAATATTTCTTCCTATTGCTTCAGTTTTAACAATTCTTCTTTTAGTTGTATCAGTTGGCTTGATTCCAAAAGCAAAATACTTATCAAAACAGTTTATTGAAATAAAGAAAAAAGAGGCAAATTTTAATATAAAAGAGAGTGAATTTGGTCAAAAATTTGGTAATTGGCTTGTCTATATAAATTCAAAAGAGAATAGTAAATTTAGAGATTTAAAACTTTTTCAAACTCAAAAAAACAGAGATCAGTTTGTAATAAGTAAAGAAGCAACTCTTGAAAATTTAAAAGGATTTTTAAGTTTTAGACTAGATAATGGAACAGTTTATGCAATGGACAATAAAGAGTTTAGCGAAATAGATTATGAAAGATTGTATATAAATGACTCTCTAAATGATGTTAAGGCTGAAGATTTTACAAATACTTATAGTTTTTGGAAAGAGAATTTCAAAAAAGATGTTGATTTAGATGATTTTACATTTTTTATTCTTACATCTATATTTCCCCTTATCTCACTATTTTTAGTTATAGTTTTCGGATATTTTAACCCAAGGTATGAAAAAAATAGAACTGTAGCGTACTCTATTTTAGCAGTTGTAATCTATTATATTCTAATAAAATATATTGGTGATAGACTACTTCTTCACTCAATTTATATTATTCCAATTATTTGGCTAATTGCTAGCTACCTTTTATATTCTAAAACTACAAAAAAAGAGTATTGAATTTTGAATTTAAAATTTACTATCTCTTATGATGGAAGCTATTTTTTTGGAAGTCAAAAGCAACCAAATAAAAATACTGTAGAAGATGAACTTCTAAAAGTATTCAAAACTTTTAATATTAAAACAAAGATTATTTTAAGTGGTAGAACAGATAAAGATGTTCATGCCACAAAGCAAGTATTTAATTGCGAAATTCCAGATTTTTGGACAGATTTAGAAAAATTTAAAATAGTTTTAAATAAAAGAATAAATCCAAATATTAAAATACTAAAAATCCAAAAAGTAGATGATGATTTTCATGCTAGATTTAGTGCAAAAAAAAGAGTTTACAGATACTTAATCACTCAAAAACAAATAAACCCATTTAATCAAAAATATATTGTTCATCATAAAAATATAAATAAAACACTTATAAATGAAGCTATTAAAGAGTTTATAGGAGTTTATGATTTTAAATATTTCTTTAAAACTGGAAGCGAAAAAGAGAATACAAATAGAGAAATTTTTGATGCAAAATTTTATAAATACAAGGATATTTATGTTTTTAGATTTGAGGCAAACTCTTATTTAAGGTCACAAATTAGATTAATGGTTGGATTTTTGCTTGCAATTAGTAGTGAAAAATTGACTCTAGAAGACTTGAAAAATCAATTGAATTTATCAAAACATATCTTCAAAACACCTGCATTACCAAATGGTTTATATCTATCTCAAATAAAATATTAAAAAACAGTTATTAAGACTTGACAAACATTGACTCAATAAGCTATAATTCTTTAGCAGTTTAAGTTATAGAGTGCTAAAAAATAAAAAAGAGTCAAGTTTATGATAGATAAAAAAGAATTTTTATTACAATCTATTATCAAAGCATATATTGAACATCTTGAACCGATTGGCTCAACACAATTGAAATCAATGTATGATTTAGATTACTCAGCTGCAACAATTAGAGGATATTTTAAAAAGTTAGGCGATGAGGGCTTTTTGGCTCAAGAGCATATAAGTAGTGGAAGAAGACCCACAAATGAGGCTTTGAAACAGTATTGGATAGGAAAGTTAAATTTTAAATTATCTGGTGTTAACGTAAAAGCTTTGGAATATTTATCAAGTAAAATAGGCTTGACTGTATTTTTAAAAAAAGAGAAGAGTGATATTTTACAAAATTTGATAAACGTTGATAATAGATATATTATTTTGGAGTTTTCAAGCTTTGCAGTTAGTATAAAGTATAGTTCAGCTTTATATAAATTTTTGAGTGACTTTGTTCAAAGTTCTTTGGAAGATATTTTGAAAATATCAAAAGATGTTGGAGCTTATGAGCTTTATAGTTCCATAAATCAAAGTTTACAAAATAGTAATTTTGATATATTTAATTATAAAGAGTTTTTAAGTCTTGCTTTAAACTATGATTTTGATGAGTTTACAATAAATAGATTTTTAAAAGGTTTTATAATGGATGAACTAAAAGAAGGTCTATATTTTGATGGTTTTTTACCTCAAAATTATATTGGTATTTGTAAATTTTGCAAAATCAATAATGAAGATGTAAAGATATTAGTTGTTGGTGAGTTATCAAAAGATTATGAATATTTTTTTGAACAAATTATAAATTTTTAGGAGTACAATATGAGTGAAAATATAAAAGAAGAAATTTTAAATGAAGAAGTAGAAAAAACAGAAACAGAGTGTTGTAAAGAAGAGAGTTGTTGTGAGACAAAAGAGGAGAGCCTAGAAGATATTATTGCTAAGCTTCAAAATGAACTAAAAGAGAGTGAAGATAAGTTTTTAAGAGTTCATGCTGATTTTGAAAATATCAAAAAAAGACTTGAAAGAGAAAAATATCAAGCAATAGATTATGCAAGTGAAAAGTTTGCGAAAGATTTATTATCTCCACTTGATACTTTGGAAATGGCACTAAAGTCAGCTGATGCGGATTTAAATCCAGAGGATTTATTACCAAAATTAAAAGAAGGAATTGAGCTTACAATAAAAAGTTTCATTACAACTTTTGAAAAACATAATATTACAAAAGTTGATACAGATGGAGAGTTTGACCCAAATGTACACAATGCAGTTATGCAAGTTAATAGTCCTGAGCATACAACAGGTCAAATTGTAAATGAGCTACAAAAAGGCTATATGTTGAAAGATAGGCTATTAAGACCATCGATGGTAAGCATAGCGAACTAAAAAATTGACCGTAATGTCATTAAACTATAGAATTGAAAAAGATTTAGAAATTTAAAAACAAAACTTAATAAAAGGATAAGAAAATGAGTAAAGTTATAGGTATAGATTTAGGAACAACAAACTCTTGTGTTGCAGTTTATGAAAATGGAGAAGCAAAAATTATCCCAAATAAAGAGGGGAAAAATACAACTCCATCAATTGTTGCTTTTACAGATAAGGGTGAAATTTTAGTTGGAGATCCAGCAAAAAGACAAGCAATTACAAATCCTGAAAAAACAATTTATTCTATTAAAAGAATCATGGGACTTATGATGAATGAGCCAAATGCAAAAGCGGCTCAAAGTAAAGTTGGATATAAAATTGTTGATAGAAATGGAGCAGCTGCAGTTGAAATTGGTGGGAAAGTTTATACTCCTCAAGAAATTTCAGCAAAAATCTTAGGAAAATTAAAAGCTGATGCAGAAGAGTACTTAGGAGCAAAAGTTACAGATGCTGTTATTACAGTTCCTGCATATTTCAATGATGCACAAAGAAAAGCTACTCAAGAAGCTGGAACAATTGCAGGTTTAAATGTATTAAGAATTATTAATGAGCCAACAGCTGCATCTTTAGCTTATGGATTAGATAAAAAAGGTGAAGAGAAAGTTTTAGTTTACGATTTAGGTGGTGGAACTTTTGACGTTACAGTTTTAGAAATTGGTGATGGAACTTTTGAAGTACTTTCAACTGATGGAAATGCTTTCTTAGGTGGAGATGACTTTGATAATAGAATCATTGATTGGTTGGCAAAAGAGTTTAAAGATGAAAATGGATTTGATGTTAAAAATGACAAAATGGCATTACAAAGATTAAAAGATGCAGCTGAAAATGCAAAAAAAGAGTTATCTTCTGCTGAATCAACAGAGATTAATTTACCATTTATCTCTATGGGGCAAGCGGGACCTGTTCACCTTGTAAAATCTTTAACAAGAGCGAAATTTGAGTCTATGACTGAAGATTTAATCGATGAAACACTATCTCATATCAAAGTTGCTTTAAAAGAAGCAGGACTTGATAAGGGTGATATTGATGAAGTTATTATGGTTGGTGGAAGTACAAGATTACCAAAAGCAAACCAAGTTGTTAAAGAATTCTTTGGAAAAGATTTGAATAAAGGTGTAAATCCTGATGAAGTTGTAGCTGCCGGAGCTGCTGTTCAAGCTGGAGTTTTAAGAGGTGATGTTAAAGATGTTCTTTTATTAGATGTTACTCCATTATCTTTAGGAATTGAGACTTTAGGTGGAGTTATGACAAAATTAATTGAAAAAGGAACAACTATTCCAGTTAAAAAATCTCAAGTATTCTCAACAGCAGATGATAATCAACCAGCTGTTTCAATTCACGTTTGTCAAGGTGAAAGAGAATTTGCAAAAGATAATAAATCTTTAGGTATGTTTGAACTTTCAGATATTCCAGCAGCTCCAAGAGGTGTTCCTCAAATTGAAGTAACATTTGATATTGATGCAAATGGTGTTTTAAATGTAAGTGCAAAAGATAAAGGAACTGGTAAAGAGAATAAAATTACTATTTCTGGAAGTTCTGGATTAAGTGATGATGAAATTGCAAAAATGGTTGCAGAAGCAGAAGCAAATAAAGAGACTGATGCTAAGAAAAAAGCTCTAATTGAGACAAGAAACCAAGCAGATGCTATGCTGCATAGTACTAGAAAAACTTTAGAAGAGAATGAAAATGCAGTTAGCGAAGATGAGAAAAAAGCTATTATTGATGCAGCTGCTGATTTAGAAACGATTTTAAAAGATGATAATGCAACAAAAGAGCAAATTGAAGAAAAACTAAAAGTTTTAACAGAAAAATCTCATAAGCTAGCAGAAGCTATGTATAAAAAAGAGGGTGAGCAAGGTGCAGGTGCTGCGAACCAAAAAGCAAAAAAAGATGACGATGATGTTATTGATGCAGAGGTAGAGTAAAACTCTACCTTATGCAAACTCTTCTTTTCCTATTTTTAACTTTTATTATAGTAATATCTTTAATATTTATTTTTTTTAAATCAAAACAAAGCAGATTAGAAAAACTTTTAAGTGGAACTTGTCCTAGTTGCAACGAGACAAAAAAGATTTTTTTTGATGAAAATAGTAATACAAAATTTACTCAAGAAATAATTCATACAAGAGTTTTAAAAAACCACGGATGTTCAGGTTTAAAAGAGATTGAATTTGTATGTAAAGGTTGTGATTTAAAAGAGATACACTCTATAAATTCTAGAATGGATTGTGACATATGAAAAATTTAATATTTATGATTTTAGCTATTTTTTTAATAAGTGGATGTTCTAAAAAACAAGAGCAAATTCCTCAGGCACCAGCAATAGAAAAAGATAAAGAAGTGGTTATTGAAGAGCAAAACACAAATCTAGAAAATGGTATGCAAAAAGTATCATTTTTAGAGATTGATGGATTTTTTGAGGATGATTTGAATCACGCTTTAGATGTTTTTAAAAAAGATTGTAAAAAATCAAAAAGATATGATGAATTTAAAAATGTTTGTAAAAAAGCAGAGTTTGAAAACGATGGAAGAAAATTCTTTATGTTAAACTTTGAGCCTTACAAATTAATAGATAGTAAAGCAAAAGATGAGGGTACAATAACGGGTTATTATGAACCTTTATTACATGGTAGCTTGAAAAAGAGTGCTAGATTTAAGTATCCAATTTATAAAACACCAAAAAATTTAATTATTACTGACAAAACAAACCCAAATGGAAGTAAAAGAGGAAAAATTGTTAAAAATAAACTTGTACCATATGATACGAGAGAACAAATAGAAAAAAATCCAAAAAATCCTAATTTAGAACCAATAGCTTATGTAGATGATAAGTTTGATCTGTTTTTTTTACATATTCAAGGTAGTGGTAAAATTAAGCTTGATACTGGTGAAACTATAAATATTGGATATGCTGAACAAAATGGTTGGCCATATGTTAGTATTGGTGCTTATTTAATTCAAAAAAATTATATAACAAAAGATGAGATGAGTGTTCAAGCTATGAAGGATTTTTTTAAAGCTAATCCTAAAATAATAGATGATGTATTTAGAACAAATCCAAGTTATGTTTTCTTTAAAATTTCAGATAATGGAGCTACGGGTGCTTTAAATACAGTTTTAACTGCAAGAAGAAACTTAGCTGTTGATAGAAGTTATATTCCTTTGGGAATGCCTGTATTTTTAAGTACAAAAAATCCAGTTACAAAAGAACCACTAAATCAACTAATGGTTGCAGCTGATGTTGGAGGCGCTATTAAAGGTGAGATTAGAGCGGATTTTTTCTGGGGATTTGGTAATGATGCTTTTCATTATGCAGGAAGAATGAAAGAAAAAGGGAAAATGTACGTTTTAAAACCAAAATACTAAAATTTAGTATTATTAGGTTGTTGTATTTATATACAACAACCATTTCCACAACAAGAACTAATTGGTTCTTCTTTATAAAACTTAATTACGAGATTGTTAAATATCTCTTGAATTTGAAAGTCATGTTTTTTACAAAAAGTTCTATTCATAGTGTTTTTCATTTCGATAGCTTTTATCATTGCATCATCTTTTGAAGAAAAACTTAAATTGTTTTCTAAATCACTTTTTTTAAAACAACCACATTGGTCTTGTATAATAATCTTAAACATAAAAAATACCTTTAAATAATAAAAATTAAAAGCAAAATATTATCGTATTTTTTATTAAAGCTAATGAATAAGAAAAAAAGGTATAATGATAATCTAAAACACAAAGGAATAAGATGCATATAACAAATCTTTTATCTCAATATTTTGGTAAATTTGCAAAAACAAGATTTCCATCATTTATACAAAACTTAATAAATTCTGCTTATGTAAAGCTTATGAAACTTGATATGACAGAGTTTAAAAATGCGAAGCATTATAAAAGTTTAAATGAACTTTTTACAAGAGAATTAGTTATAAATAGAGAAATAAATAATTCTTCAAATATTTTTATTTCACCAACTGATAGTTTTATTACAGAGTGTGGAAAGTTAGAAAAAGATATAGCTTTACAAATAAAAGGGATGTCATATAGTGTAGAAGAGCTTTTGACTTACTACTGTAGCCCAAATTTTCAAAAGTTAGAAAATGGTGAGTTTGTAAATTTTTATCTTTCACCAAGGGATTACCACAGATATCACGCTCCAATAGATTTTAGATTAAAAAAGTTAATACATGTTCCAGGTAAACTATATCCAGTAAATTTAAAATATTTAAATAAAGAATTTGAACTTTTTGTACAAAATGAGAGAGTGATTCTAGAGTGTGAAGCAGAAGGAAGACTTTTTTATATGGTTTTTGTGGGGGCCTTAAATGTTGGTCAAATGGTATTTGAGTTTGAAAAATCTGTTGAGACAAATTGCGATACAAAAGAGATAAAAGTTTATAACTATGATAATATAGAGATATCAAAAGCTGATTGCTTAGGTTATTTTAAAATGGGTTCTACTGTTGTAATGATTTGGGAAAAAGATTTTGTTGAATTAGAAAATCTCTTGAATAAAAATATTAAATTTGGTCAAAAAATCTCTAATATAAGATAAAAAATGAATACAAAACTGTTTTTTAAAATTGCTTGGTTACTTGTAGTTAGCCTTCTATTGTATATAGTCTTTATAATATTTTTTTTATCTCCAAAAATAAATTATTTATCAAGCATAGAGTTAGGAATAACTAAAGGGCAATTTGAAAAAATAACACAAGCCATAAATAG
The DNA here is from genome assembly GCA_964384195.1 of uncultured Aliarcobacter sp. GTDB lineage: Bacteria > Campylobacterota > Campylobacteria > Campylobacterales > Arcobacteraceae > Aliarcobacter. Next base: position 27,166 of record CAYLKG010000013.1, read on the forward strand.
TGAATCAAGAAAATACGAAGGAAAAAGAGCAGCTAATTGAACAAATAAAACTTATAGTTTCTAGTTTTAGCCTAGGTAAAAATGGATACATTTTTGTTTTTGATGATAAAGGTAAAGTTGTATTTGACCCAAGTGGTGAATTTTCTTCAAAATCCTTACAAGATGCAATAATACCAGGTGTTGGTAAGAAATATCTTTACGAAGAGATGAAGTTACACGCTAGTACAAAAGAACCTCTAGAGTATGATTGGAATAGAATTTACGATCCATATAATTACACTTACAAAAAAATATCATGGATAGCACACAATGATAAATTTGATTGGTATATAGCTTCAAATATCTATAAAGATGATTTTAATAATTTTACAGTTGGTGTTAATTCTTTAATTTTAAATATTTCTGTTTTACTTTTTGTTGTATTGACTTTGATTGGAGTTTTTATAACTATTAAAATTGTTGCTCCTATTAACAAAATGCTAACAGAGGTAAATAAAATAAATATAGTGTCAAATTTAGATAAAGCTAGTAAATCAAAAGATGAGATAGTTTATCTTTCTAAGCAGTTTAATACTTTAGTAGATGAAGTAGAAGCAAATAGAAAAAATATTGAAATTCAAGAAAAAGTATTTAAAGATAGACTTTATATAGACTCTTTAACTGGTATAAGAAATAGAATAGCCTTGGAAGATGATATAAAAGATTGTGAATTTGTCTCTATTGTTCTAATCGATATTGATTCTTTTGCAGATATAAATGAACTTTATGGGTTTAATGTTGGAGATTTAGTTTTAGTTGAAACCGCAAAAATCTTAAATAAATTTTCAGAAAAATTTGGAGTAACTCCTTATAGGCTATATGGAAATGTTTTCGCTCTTGTAAATACTACTATGATGAATTTTTCTAAATATGATGAGTTTATTAATGAGAGTTTGAAAGTATTCAAAGAAAATGCACTTTTTATAGAAACAGAGAATTTAGAGCTTTATATAAATATAACTTTAGGTATTTCTATAGCTCAAGAAGACCCTATAAAAACTGCAACAATAGCTTTAAATAAAGCTAAAAAATTGAATAAAAGATTTTTTGTATATAACACAGAAATTGATACAAAAGAATCTATTAAAAACTCTATTTTCTGGAGAGAAAAAATTAAAGAAGCTCTTCAAAATAAGTGTATAGTTCCATTTTTTCAACCAATTTTTAATACAGAAAATGAGATTGTAAAATATGAAGCCCTAATGAGAATTAAAGATTTTGATATACATGGAAAAGAGATTTTTCATCTTCCATATTTATTTTTGGATACAGCATTTAAGACAAAACAATATTTAGCATTAGCTAATCAAATGTTAGGAAAAATTATAGAACTTCTTCCAACAACGCAAAAATACATATCATTTAATATTAGTTTTGAAGATATTATGAGTAATGATTTTGTGGAAATGTTAGATAAACACATTGATAAACTTGATATTGAAAATAAAGAGAAATTTGTATTTGAGATTTTAGAAAGTGATTCTATAGGTGAGTATCAAATTCTTGATGATTTTATAAGTAAATATAGAAAACAAGGTATTAAAATTGCAATTGATGATTTTGGAACAGGGTATTCAAATTTTGCACATATTTTGAAAATTAGACCTGATTTTATAAAAATTGATGGTTCTTTGATTAAGAATATTACAACAGATAAAAATTCAAGCGAGATGGTAAAATCAATAATAGATTTTTCAAAAGCCTTAAACATAAAAATTACAGCAGAATTTGTTCATAATGCTGAAGTTTATAAAAGATTAATTGATCTAAAAGTTGATGAATTCCAAGGTTTTTACTTAGGAAGACCTGAGCCAAGAATTGAGTGATTTTAATAGAACAAAAAGAATATTTTAGTAACAATTGATAAATTAAATACTAAGGAGAATGTATGTCACAAACTACAAAAATAACGGAACTTGATTTAGCTGGAACAAAGCAGGGAAAGATTATTGTTTCAAATGTAATTGAACCATATGGAAAAGATACAGATGATGTTGTAAGTATTGCAATAGCATTAAATGGTGAAGATATTCAATGGAAAGCGCATATTCCATATGAAAATATCGATGGAGTAATTGAAGCTTTACAAAAAGCAAAAGCACTTAAAAAATAGTTCTTATAGCTTTATCTTGTGATATAATTAAGCAAAAAAAGGCTTATTATGTCACAACCACTCATAATAGGAAGAATTGAGCCTATTTCAATTTTAGATCTGGAACTTTACGAATTAGATGCAAAGATAGACACGGGAGCATATTCGAACTCTTTACACTGTGATGACATAATAATAGAAAATGGTTTTGTAAGCTTTAGGCTCTTAGATAAAGTTCATCCCTCTTATCACAATAAAAAAATAAAAATGCCACTATACAAAGAAAAAAAAGTTAAGAGTTCAAATGGAACAACTCAAAATAGAGCATTTATTCAAGTAAAAGTGAAGTTTGCAAATAAGACGTATAAAACAATAATTTCTTTAACTTCAAGAGCAGATATGAAATATCCGATGTTAATAGGAAGAAAATTTTTAAAAAATCGTTTTTTAGTTGATGTTTCGAAAAAGAATTTATCTAAATAGGAAAAAAAGATGTTAGTTTATATTTTATCAAGAAACAAAGAGCTATATTCTACAAAAAGATTGTATGAAGAAGCACAAAGCAAGGGTTGGGAAGTAAGAATTATTGATTATTTAAAATGTACAATTGAAATTATGAAAAATGAATTGGTTGTAAATTATGAAGGAGAAATACTAAAAGTTCCAGATGCAATAATACCTAGAATTGGAGCAAGTAAAACTTTTTTTGGAGCAGCAATGGTAAGACATTTTGAGATGCAAAATGTTTTTTCAACAACTGGAAATTTAGCACTTACAAGAAGTAGAGATAAATTAAGAAGTCTCCAAGTCCTTTCCAAAAATGGAGTAGATTTACCAAGAACCGTTTTTGCATCAAATAAATCAAATGCTAAAGATGTGATAGCTCTTAGTGGTGGAACTCCTTTGGTTTTGAAAATTCTTGAAGGAACTCAAGGAGTGGGAGTTGTTTTAGTTGATAGTAAAAAAGCTGCAAAATCAGTACTTGATGCTTTTTATGGAATGGATGTAAATTTACTTGTTCAAGAGTATATCGAAGAAGCTGGCGGAAGTGATATTAGAGTTTTTGTTGTTGATGGTGAAGTTGTTGCAGCTATGAGAAGACAAGGTGCTGAAGGAGATTTTAGATCAAATCTTCATCAAGGTGGAAAAGCATCAATTTATAAACTAAATAGAAAAGAAAAAGTAACAGCAATAGCTGCAGCTCGTGCAATGGGACTTGGAGTTTGTGGAGTTGATATGATTATATCAAAAAGAGGACCTCTTGTAATGGAAGTAAATTCATCTCCAGGACTTGAGGGAATTGAGAAATCTACAAATATAAATGTAGCTGGTAAAATTATGGATTATATAGAAAAAAATATAAAACCAACTTGTCCTGTAAATCCTGTAAAAAGAAAAATTAAAAAAGATACAATAGGTGCATAAGGCTTAGAGATTAGCTTATTTATAGGCTAAAGTCTCTTTCCCTTCATCGAACCACAAGGTAATTCCTCCATGCAGATGAGCCACATTTGTATATCCTTGCTCAATTAAGAAATTTCCAATAACTGTGGTTCTATTTGCGTGAGCACAGATTAAAACAAATTTTTGATCTTTTGATTTTACATATTTTTCAAATTCATTCATCCACATTTCTATATCATAATTTCCTAAATCATCAAAAAAAGTTAGAGTTATGCTATTTTTTATAATTCCAGTAGCATGAAATTCATTTTCTCTTCTTACATCAATTAGCAAAATATTTTCATTTATTAATTGTTCTAATTCATCGGGATATAAACCAATTAAATTTGCCATATTTACTCCTTAAAAATGAAATATTATCATAAAAATTTATAATTTTTTTAGAAGTAAATATAATAAATATCTATAAACAAACTCTTTACAAATATTAAATATAATATTATAGAGTAAAGTTATGATGAAAGGGTTAGATGAAAAAGTATGTGTTAATTTCACTATTGTCAATTACAACACTGTTCTCTTATGAAGAACTCACAATTGATAATTTTGATGAAAAGATAAAAGGTAAAAATGTAATCGTTGATTTTTATGCACCTTGGTGTCCACCTTGTAAAGTTTTGGCAAATAATTTAGAAGATTTTGAAGTTCAAAAACCTGAAAATGTAGAGATTTTTAAAGTAAATATTGATAACGAGCAAGAGCTTGCAAAAAAATATAAAGTAAAAAAACTCCCAACTTTAGCATATTTTAAAGATGGTAAGCAAATAAGACAAGATTTTGGGATAAAAAGTGCTGAAGAACTTTTAGAAGCAAGTAAAGTAGAGTTTAAATAAAGGTATCTTATGAAAAAAATTATTTTATTTTTAATGCTTTTTATATATTCATTTTCATTAGAATTAGGCAATAAAGTTCTTGAACCTGAAGAAGCATTTAAAGTTGTTTTTACAAAACAAGAAGATAAGTTAAATATCAAACTAGAGCTTAGTAAAGATATATATTTGTATGATGATAAACTACAAATAAATATTACAAAACCAAAAAAAGTTGATCTTACAAAAGAGTTAAATCTTCCTAAATCAGTTCCTTATGATGGATTTATTGTACATTTTGATAATTTGAATGTTGATATTCCATACAGTTTGATGAAGTCAAAGCTACAAGCAAATAAGTATGAAGTTGAGATTAAATTCCAAGGTTGTTCAAAAGCTGGACTTTGTTATGCTCCAATGAGTGAGAAACAAGTTATATTTTTTGAAGCAGATGTAAAAGAACAAGTTATTGAGCCAGAAAAAACTGAAGTTGTTCAAAAAGAAAATAGTGTCGTTTCAAATACACAAAATGAAGATTTAAATGAAACAGATAGTATTGCAGCTGCATTAAAAAATTCAAATACATTATTGGTGCTTGCAACATTTTTTGGTTTTGGTTTATTATTATCATTTACACCTTGTGTATTTCCAATGATTCCAATTTTGTCTTCTATTATTGTAAAAGCTTCAGAAAATGAGACAATGAGTGCTAAAAAAGGCTTCTTTATGTCTTTTGTTTATGTAATTGCAATGAGTTTAGCATATACAATTGCTGGGGTTATTGCTGGAATTTTTGGAGCAAATCTTCAAGCAGCACTTCAAAATCCCTATGTTTTAATAACATTTGCATTTGTTTTTGTTGCACTTGCTTTTTCAATGTTTGGATATTTTGAAATAAGACTTCCAAGTTCTTTACAAACAAAAATAAATAAAACAAGTGAAGGAAAAGAGAAACAAGGAGTAGTGGGAATTGCTATTATGGGATTCTTATCAGCACTAATAGTAGGTCCTTGTGTTGCTCCTCCACTAGCAGGTGCTTTGGTTTATATAGGGCAAACAGGAGATGCAATTCTTGGAGGAATGGCACTATTTGTTATGAGCTTAGGAATGGGAGTTCCACTTCTTTTAATAGGATTAGGAGCTGGTAAATTTATGCCAAAGCCTGGTGGTTGGATGGAAAGTATTACAAAAATCTTTGGATTAATTATGCTAGGAGTTGCTATTTGGCTACTAGATAGAGTGATAAATCCAATTTTTACGATGTATTTGTGGGCATTATTATTTTTGGGGAGTGCTATATATTTAAGAATTTATGAACATGTTTTAGCAAAATTAATTACAACAGTTATTCTTATTTTTGGAGTTATATTATTTGTTGGAGCAGTAAGTGGTGCAACAAATCCATTAAAACCATTGGATAAATTTACAAATGGAGTTAATTTATCTTCAACTGCACAAGGATTAAATTTTACAAAAATTAGAAATATAAATGAGCTTGAAGATGCTTTGAAAAAATCTTCAAAACCAGTGATTTTAGATTTTTGGGCAACTTGGTGTGTTTCTTGTAAAGAGTTAGATGAAATTACTTTTAAGGATCCTGAAGTTATTAAAAAGCTTCAAAACTTTACACTTTTAAAAGTAGATGTTACTGAAAATAGCGATGACGACAAAGCTTTACAGAAAAAATTCGGTATTGTTGGACCACCTGCATTAATTTTTTGGGATATAAATAAGCAAGAGGTAAAAAGTGCAAAAATAGTTGGATACAAAAATCCAAAAGAGTTTTTAGAAATTCTAAATAAAAGTTTTCAGAATTAAATATATTTTGTATATAATAAATCCTTTTTAGGATTTATTATGGAATTTACTTATGATTTTTTGGTTTTTGCTTCAGTTGTAGTATTTTTTTCTGCTTTAGTTCAAGCAACCATTGGATTTGGTTTTCCTATGATTGCAACTCCTCTTCTTGCTATGATGACAGATATGAAAACTGCTGTTATATATGTTGCTATTCCAACTTTATTATTAAACATAAGTGCATTAGTTAGTGAAGGAAATTTTTTACAAGCTATAAAAAGATTCTATCCTTTGGCTTTGATGGCAATGTTTGGAAGTGCTATCGGTACACAAATTTTGCTTTATAGTAACTCTGAAATTTTCAAACTTCTTTTAGCTATTTCTATTGTTTTTTATCTTTTTAGTCAAAAATTATCATTTGAAATGCCTTGGGTAAGAAAAAAGCCGAATTTGTCAACTTTAATTTTTGGTTTAAGTGCGGGAATTATTGGTGGATTAACAAATGTTATGGCTTTGGTTTTAATAATTTACTCATTAGAGGCAAAACATAATAAAAAAGAGATAATTCAATCAACAAATCTTTGTTTTATGTTTGGAAAGATTATCCAACTTATACTTTTTATAATTCATGGCTCATTTACACAAGAAATATTAGAAATGTCTTTGTATAATTTGCTAATAGTAGCAGTTTGCATAATAATAGGATTTAAGTTTAGAAAGAAGATAGCTTCGGAAAATTATTTTAAGTTGATTAAAGGTTTTTTACTTTTAATGGCAATAGGTTTGATTTATCAAACATTGTTCTAAAAGAGAGAAAAATCTCTCTTTTAATTTTTTAGATAAATATAAATACACCTAAAATAATAACTGATAAATATAATACACCAAAAATAGCTCCTAAAGACCACCATTTAGCTTGGGAAATATAACCAGCTCCATACCAAATAGGTGCAGGGCCAGTTGCATATGGTGTAAGAATCCCCATAAGTCCTAAACTTCCAGCAATTAAAATAGTAAATGTCAATATTTGTTCAGCTGGTATAAATTGCACTGCTATAACCATAAACATTGGAAGTAAAGCTGTAGTATGTGCTGTTTGACTAGCAAAGAAATAGTGAAGAACATAGAACAGTAAAAGTAAAGAAACAATAATTGCCATAGGGCTTAATCCAGATAACATAACCTCAGAATTTTTACCAATATAATCTAAAATACCAACTTTTTTTAATCCATCAGCTAAAGCAACTAAAGTGGCAAACCAAATAAATACATTAAATGCTGATTTTTCTCCAAGTAAATCATCCCAAGAAATAACACCTGATAAAACCATTACAGAAACTACACAAATAGCAGTTACTGTTGCATCAATACCAACTTCCTTTCCAAAAATCCAAAGAACTAAAGCAACCGTTGCAAGTCCTGCCATTAAATACTCTTTAAAAGTAACAGAACCAAGTTTTTTCAACTCTTCAGTAGCCCAAGCTGGAGCTTCCGGAGATTTTTTTTGCGTTGGCGGATATAAAACATAATACCATTTAAAAAATAAACTAATATTCCAATGTCTCTTTAATCTGCTGCTCA
>CAYLKG010000014.1:0-31722 GCA_964384195.1 uncultured Aliarcobacter sp.
ATTTGGATTATTAAAAAAAATTAAACTCCAAAAGTGTGTTTTTCAGGACTGACTAATTATAAAATCAAACATTAGAGGGGGACAAATGGCTAATGATTTATTAAAACTTTCTCTAATTGCCAAACAAAGTTCATATTTTGCATATTTAATTTCATATTGCTACAAAATATAGTATTTTTTAATAAATTCACTTATTAATTTTATACTTCATTTAACATTTTCTTTTAATACTTGAATTTAATCAATATACATATCTAAACCTTTTTTACTAGGTTTCACTAGCATTGTTAAATTATCATTAATATATTTAACTTCAAAGATATCAAGATATTTAATCAATGCTCCTAATTTATTAAACCCATGATTAATTGGAGAAAATGAACTATTTTGTCTGATGTATAAACTCACATCTTTTAAATCGGCCCAACCTGTATCACCTGATACTTGTTCAACTGCATTTAGAAGAGATTTTTTAAGATGATAATCTTTTTTTGCATCATAATCATTACCTTTATAACTGTTTTTAAAATCGTGTTTATTCTCATTAGTATTATCAAAATCTTGATTTTTTTCTTGAAGTTGAATAAATTTTTCTACATAAATAAATTGTGAACAAGCTTTTACTAGTGCATCAGGTGTCTTTTGTTCCCCATAACCAAATACTGTTTTAGCATCTGATAAAACTCTTGCAACAAGAGGTGTAAAATCACTATCACTTGTAACTAATGCAATGATGTCTATATCTTTTGTATATATTGAATCCATAACATCAATTACAATTGCAATATCAGAAGCATTTTTATTATTTGTATATGCGAATTGTTGATATGGTTGAATGTTATAGTCCAATAAAACATTTTCCCAACCTTGAAGATGTCTATTTGACCAATCACCATAAGCTTTTCTTATTGTAATTCTTCCATATTGAGATAGATCTTTAAAAATACTATCTATATATTTTGCGCTAACATTATCACAATCAATAAACATCGCAACATTTCTTTGTTGATTATTTTCCATTAATAAAATATCCTAAAAAATATATAATAAAAATTCTATCTAAGCATTTTACGCTTACCACTATATAATAAAACTATGATTCGATTATAGAATAGTTTTAGTTAAAGCATATAATTTAATATATTTTATGTGTTTTAATTAATATAAAAATAAATCTCTTAAGTTCAGATTGAATAAAATATAATGAAAAATCATCTTAGTATGAGAAATTTAATAGACTTAAATATTTTGAATTAATTGATTAATTTACTGGATTTAGCAAGATTTTTTATCTTCTTTTCTATTTTCTTTATAAAGACTATAAGTAAGTAGAGCGAAGAAAAAACCAATTCCTATTAAAAATTCCATTATTTTCCCTTTTCAAATAAATATAACTTGATAGTATCAAAGTTATTCAAAATTATAATTTCTTTTATATTTATTAAATATTCATTGAGTCCTAGAGTATATGCTATTCCTATAGAGCCACTGATAGTTTGTAAAATCTTATTTTCCATTTATTTGTCAAAATTTGCAAAAGCGTTTTCAATACTTGGAATATTTTTGTAGTGAGTGCTTGTTAGCCTTACATTTCTTGTTTTAAGGTCACATATTGCAATTCTAAAATTAGAACCTATGAATGGTTCCACAACGCAAATAATTTTATCTTCAATTTGTCTTGTTGCATAAATTGTACCTTGAAGAGATGAGAAAAAATATTTTGGATAGCTCAAAGGTGTTATTTCAACAATATCAATAATCTCAGGATTTTCAAGAGTTTGCACTATATCCATAGCATCTTCATAATTCTCAAATTGAATACACCAATCATCAAATTTCTTATTAAAATGTTGTAAATCTTCATCTAAAAAACCACCAGCTATTGATTGTAAAGCAAAAATAGACACAAAAAACACCTTGAAATATACTTTTTTAGTAGTTGATTCTAACATATATAAAATAAATATAGAACCAATTTCAAGGAATAATGTTAAGATTTCATTTAAATTCAAATAGTATTATTTTAAATATAATCAAAGTTTTTTAGCTTTAATAGGAGCAATATTATGAAGCAAATAAGATTTTCTTTTTTAGTAATTTTACTAATCCCTACGGTTTTGTGGTTTATAGCGGATACATTTTTCCCACAACCATTTACTTATTTTTCCTTTCGTTCTGTTTTCATACAATATAGTGGAGTTTTAGCAATATCTCTTATGAGTATCATAATGCTTTTGGCACTTCGTCCAAAATTTATCGAGCCATATCTTGACGGTATGGATAAAATTTACAAACTTCATAAATGGCTAGGAATTACAGCTTTTTTAGTAGGACTTTTTCACTGGTGGTTTGCAAAAGGTACAAAATGGATGGTTGGCTGGGGTTGGTTGGAAAAACCTGTAAATACTCCTTCAAATCAAACTTTAGGAACAATTGAAGCTTGGTTTAAAGCTCAAAAAGGTTTTTCTGAAGGTGTTGGTGAGTGGGCATTTTATATTATGATAATTTTAATATTTATAACTTTGATTAAAAAAATTCCATATCATTGGTTTGTTAAAACTCACAAGCTTTTTGCATTAGTCTACCTTGCTTTTGTTTATCATACAGTTATTCTTACAAAAATAGATTATTGGTCTGAACCAATTGGTTTATTATTAATAATATTGCTTGTTTCAGGCTCTATTGCTGCATTTATATCTTTGTTTCAAAAGATTGGATATAACAAAAAAGCAGAAGGGAAAATAGTTGATTTAGTTGAGTATCCTGAACTTAATATGTTAGAGACTACTTTACTTTTAGATAATAACTGGAAGGGGCATAAAGCAGGGCAATTTGCTTTTGTTACATCTGATAAAAAAGAGGGGCATCATCCATATACAATTGCTTCATCTTGGAATGAAGATGATAAAAAGATGACATTTATCACAAAAACACTAGGTGATCACACAAGTAGGTTAAAAGATTATTTAAAAACTGGTATGAAAGTTGAAGTTGAAGGACCTTATGGTTGTTTTGATTTTGAAGATGATAAAAAAATACATATTTATATAGGTGCTGGTATTGGAATAACACCATTTATTGCAAGAATGAATCATCTTGAGAAAAATAAAGAAGATAGGAAAATACATCTTTTTCACTCAAATTCAAAACTAGATGAAAAAGCTGAAGCTAAGTTACAAACTTGTGTAGCAAATACAAATGTAGACTTACACCTGTTTATAAGTAAAGTTAATGGAAGATTGAGTAGTGAAAAAATTAAAAACTTAGTGCCAAATTGGAAAGATGCTAGTATTTGGTTTTGTGGACCGCTTAAATTTGGTGAAAGTTTAAAAGAAGAGTTTGTATCAAGTGGATTAAATCCTAAAGATTTTCATCAAGAATTATTTGAAATGAGATAAAAAAATTTGTTTTATTAATATATGTTAAAAAAGGTGAATAATATGGCTATAAAAATTGCAGAAAATGAAGAAATTATAGTAGTTCCTATGGAAAAATCAATGATAAATGAAGTTTCAAAAATAGCTTCTCATACACTGGGAAGTTCTTTTGTAAATGAAGATATTTTGCAAAATGATATAAATTTATGTGCAATAAAAGATAAAAAAGTAGTTGCTTATGCAACAAGTAGATTTATTGACCAAAAATATTTGAAAAAAATTTTAAAAGATAAAAAATTAAATTTAGATGAAGTGTATCAAAAAATAGGATATGTAGACTCTATAGCTGTTGATGAAAATTACTCTGGATATGGTATAGGTACAATGTTGCTAAAAAACACTATTTCAAAACTAAAAGAGAATAAAATAAAATTTGCATTAATGGCTGGTTGGAAAAATAAAGAGCAGGTTAATATCAAAGGATTAGCTTTAAAAGAGGGCTTTAAAGAGGAGTTTGAAGTTGAAAATTTTTGGAAAGATGATAGCCTTGAATATAACTTTGATTGTACAGCTTGTGGAAAGCCACCATGCCTTTGCTCAGCAGTTATTTATACAAAAAAGATTTAAAAAGACATTTTAACCTTACAAAAAACTGTTTTTTTATAATAAAATAACTTTGATTTAAAATCGAAAAATATAAACAAGGCTATTTTATGTATATTTTAGAAAAAACAACTTTGATTGATTGTTCACAAAAAGAGTTGTTTGATTTTCATCTTGATACAAATAACATCAAACTAATAACTCCAAAACATACAAATGTGGAGCTTATAGATTATGAAGATAAGACATATCAAGGTAAAATTATTAAGCTTAAAACTGTAAGGGCTTTTGTACCAATATCTTGGATTGTAAAGATTGAGAAATTACAATATCCAAGTTTGTTTGTAGATGTAGCTCTTAAATCGCCTTTTGCTTTTTGGGAACATAGCCATATATTCACACAAAAAGGAAATAAGTGTGAGTTGAAAGATGTTGTGAAATTTGAGTTGCCATTTGGAATATTTGGAAAAATGTTGGCATTTTTGGTTAAAAAAGATATTAAAAATATGTTTGATTATAGACATTTTCAAACAAAGAAATATTTTGATAAATTGAAGGGAAAAGCATGAAAATTATATTGAGTGCATTGTTATTTATTACATTTTTATTTGGAGAAAATACTATGAGTATATATGATATTGAAGTTAAAGATATAAATGGAAAAGCTGTATCTATGTCAAAATACAAAGACAAAGTTATGCTTATTGTAAATGTTGCTAGTAAATGTGGTTTTACAAATCAGTACGAGGGATTAGAAGAGTTACATAAAAACTATTCAGATAAAGGTTTAGCAGTTTTAGGTTTTCCTTGTAATCAGTTTTTATCTCAAGAACCTGGAACTGAAGAGCAAATTAAAGAGTTTTGTTCTTTGACTTATGGAGTTGAGTTTGATATGTTTAGTAAAATTGATGTAAATGGAGAAAATGCTCATCCTTTATATAAATTTTTAAAAGAGAGCTCAAAAGGTGTTTTAGGAACAGAAGCTATAAAATGGAACTTTACTAAATTTTTAGTTGATAAAAATGGTAAAGTTGTAAAAAGATATGCTCCAAGCACAACACCTAAAGAGATAGAATCTGATATTGTAAATCTACTAAAATAGTAAAAAATACAAAAACAACTTTTATGTAAATTTATTTTTGCATAAAAGTTAAAATCCAAAAGAATATAAAATGTAACTCTTTTGTTACCATCTTAGAATATGATTTTGTTATGAAAGAAAAAGTTTATATTTTAGATACAAATATCATCTTACAAAATCTTCAAAATCTCTACAAAATATCAGACAATAAAACTAATCATATTGTTATACCTGAAACTGTACTTCTTGAACTAGAGGATAAAAAGAAGTTAGTTAATGAATTGGGTTATTATTCTAGAGAATTTGCAAGATTATTAGCAAAGATGAAAATAAAAGAGGTTGATTATAAAACTGGATTTAAAGTTGTAAAGCTTTATGATGAGGAAGTAAACCTTGATATTATCTCAAAAGATAAATATGAGACACAAATAGAACAAATTCATATTTCTGAGTCAAACGACAAAAGAATTATAGAAGTTGCTTCTATTGCTCAAGAGTACTACAAAGGTTGTAAAACTATCTTTTTATCTTTAGATGTTTACGCTAGAACTTTTGCACTTTTTAAAGGAATCAAAACTGAAACTTTACATGATGATAAATCAACAGTTCCAAAATTTAATTTTGTAAAAAGCCTAAAAATAGATTCTTCAAAATTTAATAGCTTGGAAAATAAAGATATTTTTTCTGTAGATGAGACTTATGAAATGGAAAACTTTTCATACTCTTTTGAAAGTGATGATGGAAATGTAGAATATGCAATCATAGCAAATGGAAAAATAGATATTTTAAAAGAGACAGATTTTAAAGCTTTAAATGTAAAACCTGTAAATTTAAAACAAAAATTATTTACAAAAGCTATTTTAAGCGATATGTATGATTTACTTGTAATTGATGCAAAAGCAGGAAGTGGTAAAACTTTGATGTCAATAGTAAGTGCCATGAGATTGATTGATTTAGGATTTTATGACAAAATTGTATATGTTAGAAACTCTATTAAATCCCTTGATAAAGGTGCTGAGGTTGGATTTTTAGCAGGAAATGATGAAAAATTTAGAATCTACAATATGGCTTTATATGATACTTTGGAATTTATTTCAAAAAAACATCTAAAAAAGAGTGAAAATAAAGAAAAACAAGAATCGATAATCTCAAAAATTGAAGAGTTAAAATCAAAATATTGTATTGAAACTTTATGGCCAGGGGAAGCTAGAGGACGAACTTTGAGTGGTTCAATAGTGATTATGGATGAGTGGCAAAATAGTAGTGAGAAAACAACTCAGTTAATTTTATCAAGATTAGATGAGAGTTGTATGGCTATAATTATTGGTTCAAATAGACAAATAGATAATTTATATTTAAATAAATATAATAACGGACTAACAACTCTTTTAAAACAAACTTCACAAGCTCATCCTGAACTTAAAATGTTTGCAATAGAACTTGAGAAAGCTGTTAGAGGTAAGTTTGCAGAGTTTACTGAAAGAATTTTTGAAAATAAAAACCAATAAAGGATAAAAGATACAAAATAGACTTATAAATGATACTATTTACAATCATATTGAATACACAAAGTTAGAAGATAAAATACTTCAAACAAAGATTGTAAATAGGTTACAGTTCATAACTCAAAATGCACTGGCTTATTTTTCATATCCGTCAATTACTACAAAGAGATTTATTCATAGCCTAGGAACTATGCATTTAAGCTCTTTTTTGTTTAAAAATGCTCTTTTAAATGCTGATGGAAAAACAAAAAATAGCTTTTTATCAATACTAAAAAATGTTATTTTACAAATAATCAAAGAAGAAAAGTTAAAAATAAATATAAATGAGATTGAATATCTTGATAATAAAGCACTTTTTCAATTTACAATTCCTACAAAATCAAAATCTCAAAGAGCAACATATACTATTTTTTTGCAAACAATTAGAATAGTTGCTTTACTTCATGATGTTGGACATCTTCCATTTTCGCATCAAGTAGAATATGCTTTAAAAAAAGTTTACAACAAGATAAAACAAAAAGAAGCAGATGAAAATAATACTCTTTGTGAAAAAGAGATAAAGTTTAAAGTTAATTATGAAGAGATTACAAAAAATAATAAAGAAGTTTTACACGAAGCTATTGGAGAAAATCTTTTAAAATTACTTTTTGATTATGAGCTTGAAGAGTTAATTTCAAAAGAACAAGAAAAAGAGTATCTAAAACTAATCAAAAAACTCTCTTTATTAATTTTAGAAGAGCAAATTTTTGAAGGTTTTGATTTTAAAGTTTTACACAATTTTATTGATAGTACAGTTGATGCTGATAGACTTAATTATATAAATAGAGATATGTTGGCAAGTGGTTATATTACAGGACCAAATGACCATATTCGTATCACAAAACAAGCTGTTTTAGTACAAAACGATGGTAAATTTTACCTAAGCTTTTATGATATGAGTTTGATTGATATTGAGCATATGCTGGAGATGAGATTTAATCTTTATAAGAAAGTTATTTTTAACCATGGTATTGCAAAAACAGATACTTTACTAGAAAGTGTTGTTCAATATTTAGCTAGCAAATATTTTGAAGATGAAAACGAGGAAAAAATCTCAAATTCTATTTCTATGCTTTGGAATTTTAAAAATCAAAATAAGCAAAAAGAGCTTGATACAATCTCAATGCTTGATGAAAACTGGCTAATTTCTTTATTTAAAAATAGATATTTTGATATTAAAGATAAAGAAGTTTTTTCAAAAGAAGATATGAAATATATGTATTGTTTTGAAGAGGTTTTATTTGGTAAAAGAAGATTTAAAAGCCCTTGGAAAAATCTAAATGAGTTTTATAAAGTTCTTGATTTCACAACTGTTGAAAGATATAAATTTAGAGAAAGCTTTGGTTATATCACACCAAATAGATTAAATAAACTTCAAATTGAACTAGAAAATATTATAAAAAAATATGAAGAAGAAGATTTATTTTTTGAGTATCAAATAGTATCTTTTAATCTTGGGATTTCAAAAGATTTTTTCTTATTTGATGGAGATGAGCTAATAAATATAGATGAGATTTCAACTTTAAGAAAAAGATTAAAACATTCCATGAGAAACACTGTTCCTTTTTATATCTACTCAAATAAAAAAATTTTATCAGCTCAAATGAAAATAGATTTAAAACAGATGTTGTTTAATATATTTGAAAAATAATTAACTCTAGAAAAATTCTTTTACATTCTATTTGATATAATTGTCTAAGTAATTTATAGGATAGAAGATGAGAGATTTTTTTTCAATGATATCTTTGCTTTTTAGACCTTTTTTTGGAGGAACTTTAGAAGAGGGAATAAAGGCTTATGAAGAGTTTGACTATATAAAAGCTTTTAAAATTTTTCAAAAATTTGCTGACAAAAACAATCCAATAGCGCAATATTATTTAGGAAAAATGTATGAAAAAGCCGATTTTGTTGATAAAGATATAAATAAAGCTATTTTTTATTTCCAAGAAGCTTCAAAAAATAATCACGCAGATGCTGCTTTTGCTTTGGGTATGATTTATCATAGAGGAAAAGATATTCCAAAAGATGATGAAACAGCAAAAGATTATTTTGATTTAGCAATAGTAAATGGAAATCTTGAAGCAAAAAAAATAATGAAATTATTTGAAGATAATCAAGTACCCGTTACGCTAAAAGATGGTATTGAGCTTTTTAAAAATGAGGAATTCTTGAAGGCTTTAGATGTTTTCAAAATTTTGGCAAAGAAAAATAATACAGATGCTCTTTTTTATATAGCTTATATTTGTGAATATTATGATTTTGAAGGAAAGCCTGATAATGTCGAGCCATTTGAGTTGTTTTTAATTTCAGCACAAAATGGAAATAAGAATGCACAATATGAAATGGGATTACAAGCCTACTATAAAGATGAATATGAAGAGGCTGTTTTATGGTATGAAAAAGCTGCAAAACAAGGTTTAAAAGATGCCCAAAAAAATCTATCAACAATGTATGAATTAGGATATGGTGTTAAAAAAGATTTGAAAATGGCTAAGTTTTGGATGGAAGAGTTTTTAAAAAATAAGGAAAATATATGAAGAAGGTAATTTTATTTTTTGCTTTGGTTATGAGTTTAAATGCAGAAAGTTTTAGTGATGTTACAAAAGCTTTGGAAAAAGAGGATTATAAAAAAGCTTATACAACTTTAAAAGTTTTGGAGAAAAAACAAGATAAAGAGGTATTATTTGAGTTGGCTAGATTGTACGATTATGGTTGTTGGGTTAGACAAAATCTTAGTGAAGCTGTAAAATATTATAAAAAAGCTGCTGCTTTGGGGCATGTTGAGGCGAAATATAATTTAGGAATTATTTACTACTTAGGTGAAGAGAATATAAAAACTACAAGTGATGAAGGAAAACCAACAAGTTGTAGCAAATATATGGATGAAAAAGAAGATGTTAAACCTAGTTTAGTTGTGGTAAAATCTGACGATAAAGAGGCTTTGAGTTGGTTTTTAAAAGCATATAAAGAAGGACACAACGAAGCAAAAAATTCGATTAATTTAATTTGTGATAGTAAACCAGAAATTTGTAAGCAAAAATAAAATTTTTGCTTAGCAAATTATGATTGCATTTGAGGTTTTAGGAATAACTTCTCCAATAATTTTGGCATAACCAAAACTAAAATCTTCAACTTCTTTTATATACTCTTTTGCGTCATCTTTATTCATAGCTATTAAAAGTCCACCAGATGTTTGTGCATCGCAAAGTATAGCTTTATAATACTCTTCTAAATCTTTTTTATATAAAATCTTATCTTCACAAAATTTCATATTTTTCTTTGTTCCACCTGGAATTACACCTTCTATTGCCAAAGCAATTGCTTCTTTTACCAAAGGTATTTCATCACAAAAAAGATTAAAAGATATATCTTCATTTATACACTCAAAAGCATGACCAAGTAAACCAAAACCTGTGATATCAGTACAAGAATTAACTCTGTATTTTCTCATAATTCTTGATGGAAGATAGTTTAAACTAGCCATAATTTTGGCGCACTCTTTGATTGTTGAAATATCCACTAAATCTCTTTTTATAGCAGTAGTTAAAATACCCATTCCAAGAGGTTTTGTAAGAACTAAAAAATCTCCTACTTTCGCGCTATTATTTCTAATAACATTATTTGGATGTATTGTTCCTGTAACGCTAAGTCCATAATACATTTCAGGTGACTCAATAGTATGACCACCAAGAAGAACACCATTGCACTCTTTTATTTTTTCAAAACCACCTCTTAAAATCTCACCTAAAGCATCTTTTGAGAGATTTTTTTTGTCAAAACCTACAATATTTAAAGCAGTTTTTACCTCTGCTCCCATTGCAAATACATCACTAAGTGAATTTGCAGCAGCAATTTGTCCATAAACATATGGGTCATCAACAACAGGAGTTATAAAATCTAAAGTTTGAACTATTGCTAAATCATCACTTAGCTTAAAAACTCCAGCATCATCACTAGTATCAAATCCTATTAAAACTTGTTCATTTTTGCCATTTAAGTTACAAAGAGTTTGTTTTAGGTCCGCCGAACCCATCTTTGCTGCTCAACCAGCTGCTTGAACGAATTTTGTTAGCTTATATTCGTTGTTCATTTACACTTTCTTTTGTTAAGATAAAAATATTATACAAATATAAGAGTAAAATTTACTTAAAAATAGTAAAAAAATATTTACTATTTAAGCTTTTGCTTATAAAATATTTACTAACATTGTTGTTAATTTAAGTTCACAGACCATAGTTATGGTATGACATAAAGAACACACTCTTTATATCTTCAAATAGAACAAACTATTAAAAAAGAAAAATCCAAAATGAAAAGAAGAACATTTTTAAAAACAACTTTTGCACTTTCAAGTGCCGCACTTTTATATCCAAATATTGCACTTGCAACAGCAACAAATCCTTTTGGAATAACAAAAACACCTAGAAAATTCAAAGTTTCAAATAAATATGAATTTGAACAAACTAAAGAAATAACACAACTTTGGGTACCACTTCCAAAAGATGAGGATTATCATAAAGTAGTTAGTTTCTCTTATTCTGGAAATTATAGTGAAGCACTAATTGTAAAAAATCCTTATGATACAAGAGTTTTATATGTAAAATGGAATGATGCAAATATCAAACCAACTTTGGAGGTAAATTTTGGTTTAGCTATGCAAGAAAGAACAACAGATTTCTCAAAAGCTACATCAAACACAAATTATCCTAGTGAAGTAATAGAGTTTTTAAAAGGAACACAACATATTCCAGTAACTCCTAAACTAACAAAATATGTAAATGAAATAGTAAAAAATGCCACTACACCACTTGAAAAAGCGAAAGCTATTTATAATTGGACAGTATCAACAATGTATAGAGATGAAAGCGTTGTTGGTTGTGGAGTTGGTGATGCTCAGAAATCAATTGAAGAGAAAATTTACGGTGGAAAATGTACTGATATTAGTTCAGTTTTTGTATGTTTATTAAGAAATGCAAAAATTCCAGCTAGGGAGACTTTTGGAATTAGAATAGGACAATCTAAAATTTCAAATGCTTGTGGAAAAGCAGATGAAAAAGGATTTGCAAATATTACAGGCGCACAGCACTGTAGAGCTGAGTTTTACATAGATGGTATTGGTTGGGTTCCTTGTGATCCTGCTGATGTTACAAAAGTAAAATTGGCCGAGAAATTATCAAATGATAATAAAAAACTTCAAGATGTAAAAGATTATTTCTTTGGTTCGTGGGAGATGAACTGGGCAGCCTTTAATAGTGCAAGAGATTTTATTTTAGAGCCAAAACCAACTCAATATCCCTTAAATATGTTGGGGTATCCTTATGCTGAAGTTGGTGAAGATGCAAAAGATTACTATAATGCAAAAACATTCTCTTATACATATACATCTCAAGAAGTTTTATGAAGCAAAGTAATTTTGCAATAGTTGGTGCAGTTTTTACTGCACTACTATCAACACTTTGTTGTTTGCCCGCATTTATATTTTTATTTTTTGGGGTATCGAGTGCTTTTTTTAGTTTTTTTACAAGTTTAGAATTTATAAGAGTTCCTTTAGCTATTTTATCACTTGGGTTTTTTATTTTTTCTGTTCTTAATTTTAGAAGAAAAATATCTTGTAAATGTAGTAAAAAAGATAGATTAAAACAGTCTATATTTTTTAGCTTATTTTTTATTTTTGTTTTAAGTTTACTTTTTTATCCAGAAATTTTACCGCTATTTATGGAGTAGTTTATGAAAGTTATATTTTTGATTTTATTTTCTTTTTCTCTTGCTTTTTCTTCAAATATTTCAGTTTTTAAAGTTGAAGGTATGCATTGCCCTTTGTGTACAACGGCTGTAAAAAAAGCAATTACGCAATTAAACGGAGTTGAAAAAGTAAGTGCAAGACTTAATACAAAAGAGGTTACTGTTATTTATGATGAAAAAGTAAAAATAGAAGATATTTTAAATGCTATAAAAACAACTTCATACGAAGGAGTGGAAATTTCTACGAAGAAAAATGAATAAGCTTAGATATTTTCCAAGCTACTTTCATTGAAAACATAGGTTTTATGTGCTGTTTTTGTTAAAATATTTTTATCTGCCAAATCTTTAAAAAGCTTTATTAAAGTTGGTTTTGAAATTGAAAATTGTTCCATTATTTCACTATAAGAGCCAACAAATTGAGATTTTTCATCTAAAGTATTAAAAATATATTTTATGATTTCTACTTGCTTTCCATCACTTATTGCACCAATAGCTTTTATTATGTTTTGATTCTTTTTTAGCTCTTTTTCTTGAATTTTTGGTAAAAGAATATCGTGTAAAGTGTTCAAAAGTTCTTGAATATTTATGGGTTTTACAATGTAGTTTTCAACTTTTAATTTTATTGCTTCAAGCAAATAATCAGTTTCTGTGTGGGCAGTTGTAAGAATTGCAGGGATATCAATATTTTTATTTTTTAGATATTTTAAAAAGTTTATTCCGTTTTCATTTTCCAATAATATATCACTAATTATTACATCTATATCTTCTTCCAAAACAATTTTCATAGCTTCAACAGTAGTTTTAACACTATAAAGTTTATCTACAAAATCTTCTAAAATATCACTTGTATGTCTCAATAGATTTTCATTATCTTCAATATATAAAACTTTGAAGTTTTTTAAAATATCTAAATTTTTACTCATTCTTCCTCTTTAAGGGGGATTTTTATTACAAAAGATGTACAAGAAAAGACTTTTTCATCTTTCATTTTTGATTTTATATTTTTGCAAGAGATTTGCCCTTTTATATGTCTTTCAACAATTTGCTTTGACATATAAAGTCCAATCCCTGTTCCTGCTGTTTTGTATTTTGTTGTAAAATAAGGTTCAAAAACTTTTGTTAAAATATCAGGGGCTATTCCCCCACCGTTATCTATAATATTTACAAACAAAAAATCTTTTTTGCTATTTACAACTATTTTTATTATTCTATCATTTTTGTCAACATTACTTACTAAAGCATCTTTTGAATTACTTATAATATTAAGAAAAACGTGAGATAGTTCATTGTAGTAACTAAAAAGTTCAATATTTTTTTTGATATTTACTTCTAATTTTATATTTTCTTTGTTTAAAAAATATTTTGAAATTTCAATAGAGTGTTCAAGACAATCTTTTATAAAAAACTTTGTTTTAGCTCTATTTGGATCAAAAAAGTTTTTGAAATCATCTAGTGTGTTTGACATGTTTTGTGCTAAAAGTAAGGCATCCTTTGTTTTTTGCTCCACAAATTCAGTAGTTAATTTTCCCAATTGCATCTTTACTTGAAAACTTTGAATAATCATGGACAAAGACCCCAAAGGTTGTCTCCATTGATGAGCTATGTTGTTTAACATCTCACCTAAACTTGCAAATCTTGCTTGTTGAAACATAATTATGTCTTTTTTTCTATTTTTTGCAACTTCTTGTGCTATTTTAAGCTCCAAACTACTATTTAATTCTTTAAGCTCTTTTGTCTTTTTTTCTACTATTTTTTCTTGTAATTCATGAACTCTTCTAAAATGTGTAGTCATAAGTAAAGATAAAATAATAGAGAACAAAAACACAATAAAAATTGAGATAAATGAAAAAATAGTTACTATTTTAAATATCTTATCGGTATCTCTTTTTTCAGTTATTGCAACTGCCAAATCGTAGTTCATTAAACTTGCTAAATGTACAGAAATAGAGTTTGTTTCAAATCTTAACTTTTTAAAATGTTCTTCATTTTTTTCATCTTTTAGCTCATGTAAAATAGAGTTAATGCCATTCATTTTAGAATTTATATTTTTTATAATCTCATCTTTTAAAACTTTATTTTCATATAAATTATTTGGATTAATAACAAACTCTTTAATCCAATTTACAATAAAAAATCTATTTTTTAAACTACTATTTTCTTGATACAAAAGCCAATTTTTATCAATAATCTCTATTGCAAGTTTTAAAACATCTTTGGACTGCTCAAAATTTAGCTCTTTTTTTTCAAAATCATTTAAAGTATCTTGTATATTTATCTTATAAGAGTCTTTTATATGCTCAAGTTCTATTAGACCTTTTGTTCTTTTTTCAAACAAAATATCAAAATCATTTTTTAGAGTAAAAAGTGAAATTTGAGATAAAATAATAATGCAAAGCATTCCACCTGCGATAATAAAAATCAAAAAAGATGTTTTATAACTAAATTTTAAGTTGTTAAAATAGTTTATTACTTTAGATAGAAAGGTTTTCATTTTATCTCTTTAAAGCTATCATCTACATATTCAAAAAGATAAGTTTGGTTTAGTAATTTTTTTTGGTTGTATTCTATATTTATTTCATACAAAAGATTATTTGGTGTATTTTTTAAAGCCTGTAAAAATTCAGATTTTATCAAATTTTCTTCAGACCTTCTTATTGCATCTACCAAAACTTTTGATGCTAAAAATCCTTCAAAAGAGATAAATCCAAGCTTAGAATTTGGAGAGTATTTTTTCATAATTTCTTGATACTCTTGCACAATTTTCAGATTTTTATCATCATAATTTGGTACAACTTGCGAAAAAATAATATTTTGTGTTGATGTATTTGAAGCTTTTAATTCATTTACGATAGAGTTTGCATCACTAAAAGAGATGTTACAAAAAATTGTATCTTTTAATAACTCATCATTTTTTGCTTTTTGAATAAAAAAGCTATTTGCTTTATGTGCGCCAATCATTATAATAGCTTCTGGTTTTGATTGTTTTATCTCATTAAAAGCATGTTCTATAGATAAAGTATTTCTTTTGTAGCTTCCTATTGAAACTAAATTTAGGTTTTGCTTTTTTATTATTTCTAAACTAGAAATATACCCTTCTTCTCCAAAATCATCATTTTGATAAAAGATTGCAATATTTTTTAGATTTTTAGATATTAAATAGTTTATTAAGTGCTCTAACTCTTGTTTGTATGAAGCTCTAAAATTTATTAAAGTTGAAAAGCTTTCATCTTGTAAAAAACTAGCACCTGAAAAAGGAGAGAAAAATAGAATATCTCCATCATAAATTGAAGGAAGAATTCTTTTTATTGTTGGTGTTCCAACCATTCCAAAAAAGGCAAAAATATTCTGCTTTTTTAACTTTTCTACATTTTCATAAGTTAAATCGGGTTCGTATTTATCATCAAGAGCTGTAAATTCTATTTTTCTATTTTTTATTAAGTTGTTATCATTTGAATATGAAAAATAACTTTTTGTAGCGTCAAAAATTGCACTTCCCCAAGGTTCCATAAGTCCACTGAGTGGCATTGATGATGCAATTTGTATATTATTTTGTGAATATTTATCCTCTTTTAGAAAAAAATATAATAAAAAAACAACAAATACTATTGATAAAAATTTTTTAAACATGTAAAATTCTACTAAAGTGTAGATTAAATATTATAAATTTATAAGATAAACGAAACATTTTAAAAATTTAAGTTTTATTTAATTTTCATACATATAGAATATGGTAAAATATTTTTTACTAAAAATTTAAGGGCATAGTTTATGCAAGAATTTATCTACTATAATAAAAATGGGTTGGATTTCCCTTTGAGTGAAAAAATCCAAGTTACTACAAGTTTAGAAGGTTTAGAAAATAAAACTTTTCTAATATCGAATTCTAGTCAATTAAAAAGCGAATTTGTTGCAAATGAGATTGATTTTTATATTAAAAATTCGCAAGACTCTTTTTCTAATAAAATATCGAATGTTTTAGAACTTTATGAAATAGCAGCTACAAAGTATGACTTATCTCAAGATATTTCTTATTCTCAAGAAATTTCAAAAGAACTTTTAGTTATTTCTAACAATGAAGAGCAGTTCAAAGAGTTTAGTAAAAATTTAGCTAAAGATGATTTTGATATTTATAAAATTGATGAGAATATTCTTAAAAGTATTGAAGGGCATATTGGAAATCTAAAAGTAACTGTTGATAACAATGGAAAGGATGTTGTTTTAAATGTTTCTCAAATAGTTTGGTTTGATGCGAAGGAGGAAGGTTTAAAACAAAGTGGAACTTTTGATCCAAATTTATCTAGTATTGAAGAAGTAATTTTAGAACTAAAAAACAATATAAACTCTTTTTCGTATAAAAAGTTTACAACTTATGATAAAACAATATGTCAATATAATGGAAGAAGAGAAGTTATTTGTGGAAAATGTGAGGAAGTTTGTCCAACTGTTGCAATTACAAGAGATGATACAACAAAAACTTTAACTTTTTCACAAATAGATTGTCATGGATGTGGTGGATGTATTTCTGTTTGTCCAAGTGGTGCTTTAGATTATGCACCAACAAATAGAGAAAGTTTATTTGAAATGAGTAAATTTTATAAAAATAGACACCCTTTAATAATTCCAAGAACTATGGGAATTGAAGATTTACAAATAGATTTAAAAGAGGGTGTTTTCCCATTTGCAATTGAAGGTGAAAAGTTTTTACATGAATCTTCACTTTTAACTTTACTTCAAATGTCAGGTTCACAAGTTATTTTCTATAGTGATTTTTTATCTAAAGGTACAAATGATGCAATTAGAATATTAAACGATATTTATCAAAAAAGATATCAAAAAGATGCAATTTTAGTTGCTATGAACAAAGAAGAATTGGAAATAGCTTTAAAAGAAGTAGCTTTTATTGAAGATTCATATTTTAATTTTAATCAAGAAGGTCTTAAAAAAAGAGAAATTTTTTCACATAGACTTCAAAAATTAGTAGGAAATGATAATTTAGGAGAAGTTAAAACTGGTGAACATATTCATTATGGAAAAGTTGAAATAAATCAAGATACTTGTACCTTATGTTTAGTTTGTGTTGGTGCTTGTAATGTTGATGCTTTAATAGCAGAACCAAAGGATAATACATTAAGATTAAATCCTAGTTTATGTACAGCTTGTGGATATTGTGAAGTTTCTTGTCCTGAGACAAATTGTTTGACAATAAAAGAAGATATAATTGAACTAGAACCAAATTGGTTTAAAGATAATATTTTAGCGCAAGATAAACTTTTTGCTTGTGTTGAGTGCGGAAAAGAGTTTGCAACAACTAAAGCTATAGAAAAGATAGCTGCAATGATGGGACCAATTTTTTCAAGTGACCCAGTAAAGGAGAGAAGTCTTTATTGTTGTGCTGATTGTAAACCAAAAATTATGATGCAAAGTTATTTTAATCAAAGAAATCAAGGATTAGATAGTGGAAAATAATCAAACAATACATAAGGCTAGGGCTTTATACTATAATTTTTTTGCAAATTTCTTTGTACTTAGTCCAAAGATAGAAAATTATTTTGAATTATTAAGACTTTTGAATATTCTAAAAGATAGTGCATTAGATGATATTTCACAAGAAGCACTAAACAATATTTCAAATCTTTTAGATAAAAATTCAAATGCTGTGTTGGTGCAAGAGTTTGATGATATATTTTATAATCCAATCAATAAAAAAATTAGATTAACAGCTTCATATTACAACGAAGGTGTTGAATCTGGTAAGAAAAGAATTGAGATGATAGATTTTGTTGCAAAAACAAAATTAAGACGAGATGAAAAGAATTTTTATGAATATGAAGATTCGGTTGGATTTATATTTTCTTTTATGGCTGAGTTATCCAATTTATTAGCAAATGGAGAAAAAATATATGAAAATACTGTTCATTGTGTTTTTGCTCAAATTTTAAATGATTTTATAGATGATTTTGCAAAAGAGATTTATGAGTATGATAAAGCAAAAATTTATAAAGAACTTATGGTTGTTTTGCACTCTTTTATAGAGTTTGAAAGATTATTTTTAGAAGTTCCAAAACCATTTAAAAAAGATAAAGTTGTAAAAAAACAAGATAGTTGGGGTGATATTTCTCCTGAAGAGAGAGAAAGAAGAGAACGAAACAAAGCTTTAAAAGCTTTAGGTCCAAAATACTAAAAAGGTTTTTCCTTTTTGGGATTTTATAGAGAAAACAGTTTTGTTTTTTTTATAAAGTCTCTTAAATTTGAGGGGCTTAATTTTCTATAAGGAGGAGAGTGTGCAAGTAAGCAGAAGGGAATTCGCAAAAAAAGCTGCAATCGTTGCAGCTGGTGCTGTAGCTACAAGTACGGCTCTTATGGCTTCAAATAGTAAACCATCACATGAAAATGTTGATAGTAATAATGGTGTTGTTGTTGGAAAATCTCGAAAAAAAGAGATTCTTTATACAAAAACTGCGGCGTGGGAAGAGTTTTATAAAAACGCAAAATAATTAAGTAGGAGAATTGTATGTCAGCAAATACATATGAAACTCTAAGTGCAAAAGTTGGTAGACGGTCATTTATGAAAATGGCTGCTGTTGCGACTGCATTTGGAGTTACATCGTCTTTTGCTAGTACTACAGCTACTAGAGCAGCAACTGAAGAGGAAATTAAAAATCCTTTTCCAGGTTCGAAAAAAGTTAAGACAGTTTGTACAGCTTGCTCAGTTGGTTGTGGTATTATAGCAGAGGTTCAAAATGGTGTGTGGGTAAGACAAGAAGTTGCTCAAGATCACCCTGTATCATTAGGTGGGCATTGTTGTAAAGGTGCCGATATGATTGATATGGTTAAATCGGAAGTAAGAGTTAAGCACCCAATGGTGAAAAAAGATGGAAAATGGCAAAGAATTTCTTGGGATGAGGCTTTAAATGGGATTGCTTCAAAACTTGAAGATCTAAGAAAGAAAGATGGGCCAGAATCAGTAATGTTTTTGGGTTCAGCAAAATTTAATAACGAGCAAGCATATTATTATAGAAAATTTGCTGCTATGTTTGGAACAAATAACATAGATCATCAAGCTAGAATTTGACATAGCTCAACAGTTGCCGGTGTGGCAAATACATGGGGTTATGGTGCTATGACAAATTCTTTAGGAGATATTCAAAACTCTAAAGCGATTATAATTTTTGGAGCAAATCCAGCTGTAAATCATCCAGTTGGTTTTCAACATTTCTTAAAAGCAAAAGAAAGAAATAATGCAAAAATTATTGTTATAGATCCAAGATACACAAAAACAGCTGCAAAAGCTGATTTATATGCACAAATTAGACCAGGTACAGATATTCCATTTATGTATGGAATGTTAAATATTATATTTGAAAATGGTTGGCATGATAAAGATTTCATAAATAATAGAGTTTATGGAATGGCTGACATTATGGCTGAAGCTAAAAATTGGCCTATTGAAAGAGTTGCAGATGTAACAGGAGTAAAAGCAGATTTAATTATTCAAATTACTAAGTTGTACGCAGCATCAAAACCTGGAACTTTAGTATGGGCTATGGGACTTACTCAACACTCTATTGGTACTTCTAATACAAGAATGGCACCAATATTACAGTTAGCTCTTGGAAACATGGGAGTTGCTGGTGGAGGAGCTAATATTTTAAGAGGTCATGATAATGTTCAAGGTGCAACAGATTTAGGTTGTTTATCTGATTCATTACCAGGATATTATGGTTTAGCTGAAGGTTCATGGAAATATTTTGCTTCTTCTTGGGGAGTTGATTTTGAATGGCTAAAAGGAAGATTCAAATCACCAGAATGGATGGGTAAAAATGGATTTACACTAGCACGTTGGTGGGCTGGAGTTTTAGCTGGAAATGAAGGTGAAGATGCTATTCATAACGGTGGAACTAATTTAAAAGCTTTATTTGTAATGGGTAATGGAATTACTTCAACAGCTCAAACAAAAAAAGTAAAAGAAGCATTAGATAAACTTGATATTGCAGTATTCTGTGATCCATTTGTAAATGAGGGTGCTATTGTTACTGATAAACAAAATGATGTTTATATTTTACCAGCAGCTACACAATTTGAAACTTCAGGTTCAGTTACAGCAACTAATAGAAGTGGACAATGGAGATATGAAGTTGTAAAACCTATGTATGAATCAAAACCAGATCAAGAAATTATGTTTGAATTAGCAAAAAGATTAGGTTTTTATGAACAACTAACAGCGGGTATGGGAAAAGGTAAAGATTTTGTTTGGCCAGATGATGCAACAAATGAAATATCAAGAATAATAAAAACTATTGGACTTACTGGTTGGACAGCTGAAAGACTTAAAAAACATACTGACAATTGGCATATGTTTGACGAAATTTCATTAGCTGGATATGGTGATATGGCTGGAGAATACTACGGATTACCATGGCCATGTTGGACAACAAAACATTCAGGAAGTCCAAATTTATATGATATTAGTAAACCAGTTAAATTTGGTGGTATGGGATTTAGAAATAATTTTGGATTAGAGCATGAAGGAAATAATCTTTTAACTCCTGAAGGTTCAGCACCTGTTGGTGGAGTTCAAAATATTGGATATCCTGAAGTAACTAAAGACAACATTGAAGCTGTTTTAAAAATTACATTAACACCTGAAGAAA
The DNA here is from genome assembly GCA_964384195.1 of uncultured Aliarcobacter sp. GTDB lineage: Bacteria > Campylobacterota > Campylobacteria > Campylobacterales > Arcobacteraceae > Aliarcobacter. The sequence goes on from CAYLKG010000014.1 coordinate 20,999, forward strand.
AAGAGAAAATGGGTGCTAACTGGAAAGTTGATAAATCTAACTTGATTGTTGAAAAATGTATTGAAGCAGGTATTGCTCCTTATGGAAATGCGAAAGCTAGAGCTAAAGTTTGGCAATGGGCTGATCCAATTCCAAAACATAGAGAGCCTCTTCACTCACCAAGAACAGATTTAGTTAAGGATTATCCAAGTTTTGCAGATAAACCAAATCACTTTAGAGTTGATACAAGATATGTTAGTGAGCAAACTAAACAAGATTGGGCAAAAGATTTCCCAGTGAATTTAGTAACAGGAAGACTTGTAAACTTAAACGGAGCAGGTGTTGAGAATAGAGCTAGTAAATATTTAGCGAAATTAACTCCTGAAATGTTCTGTGACATTAATCCTGATTTAGCAGGAAGATATGGAATCAGAGATGGTTCTATGATGTGGATTCACTCTCCTCATGGAACTAGAATTAAAGTTAAAGCAAAATATTCATACTCTGTAACTCCTGATAGAATATTTATTCCATTCCATTTTGCTGGTCATATGGAAGGTGTTGATTTAAGCCATAAATATCCAGATAGAACACTACCTTATGCTGTAGGTGAGAGTGCGAATACTGTTACAAACTATGGTTATGACATAGTTACACAAATCCCTGAAACAAAAGGTGGATTGTGTCAGATTTCAAGAGCTTAGGAGAAGTAACATGAGTAATAATAAAATTAATTTTGCAAGAATGAAATTCTATTGCGATGAAAATAGATGTATTCATTGTGATGGTTGTTCGGTTGCTTGTTCTTCAGCTCACGATTTACCTGTTGGGATTAGTAGAAGAAAAGTAATAACTGTAAATGAAGGTAAGCAAGGGATGGAGTTTTCTTTATCTGTAGCTTGTATGCACTGTACAGATGCACCTTGTGAGCAAGTTTGTCCTGTTGATTGTTTCTATATTAGAGATGATGGTATCGTTCTTCATGATAAGGATAAATGTATTGGTTGTTCTTATTGTTTATATGCTTGTCCTTTTGGAGCGCCACAGTTCCCTAAAGATGGTGCATTTGGAACAAAAGGAGTTATGGACAAATGTACAATGTGTGCTGGTGGTCCTGATGAAACAAATAGTGAGCATGAAAGAGAACTTTATGGGCAAAATAGAATTGCTGAAGGTAAAGTTCCTATGTGTGCTGCTGTTTGTTCAACAAAAGCTTTATTAGTTGGAGATGCTGAATCTGTAGCAAATATCTATAGAGAGAGAGTTATGGCAGTAGGACATGGATCTCATAATGCACCTTATGGTTGGGATAAAGCATATGGAAAGTAAAAGTTTTCTAAGTGAATATAAGGCCTATTTAATTATAGGCTTTTTATTCATCCTTTTGACTTATTGGTATTTTTGGTTAGCAACAATTGCTGATATAAATTATGTATATCAGTTTTTATTGCAAATGTTAAAAGGTAATTTCACTGGACAAGTGGTTCCATTTGAGAGTCTAACACACTATCAACAAATGGAAGTAGGACTTTTTGGACCAAGATATGATGCAATAGCACCTGAAGTTATAAGAGCATTTGAAGAAAGACAGCACTTACTACCAATAGTATTTGCATTCGAATTTGTATTGTTTCTTATAATGTTTATTGTTGCAAAAGGAAGAAAACAGGCGAAAATTACAAGAGAAAATGACAAAGTTCAAGTATATTCACTTTTCCAAAGAGTTGTACTTTTACTAAATATAATAGTTATGATTTATTTATTTATCACAGGGTTTTCAATAACATTTGGAAATTGGACAGGTGGTGGATATATTGCTAGACTTATGAGAGCAACACATGAAATAGTTGGACTTGGATGGATGCCTATTTGGTTCATTGTTACAATTATTGCATTCAAAGATCATAAGTTTTTTGTAAGACCGAGTTCTAAAATATGGCATAAATTTTTCTTAAGAGGAAAGTATGAGCCTATGAATAGAATAAACTACTATATGTATGTTGCTTTTGGGTTTTTGTTGGTTCTTAGTGGATTTATAATTTGGTTTATGTTTCCAGATGCAGCAACTCATGCTCAAACAATACAAATAAAAAGGTTTATCCTATTTATTCATTTTATGGGAAGTGCGATTATTTCATTCTTTACATTTGAGACAGTATATTCATATTTTGTTTCTGTAAAAGGATATATTCCTGGATTAATTTCTGGAAAACTTCCAGTTGAATATCTAGAACAACTAAGACCTGATGTTTTAGAAGAGGATAAAAATTTAAGAAAATAGAGAAAGCTTTAGGGCTTTTTCTATTTTTAAAAAAAGTTTAAATATGCAAAATTTGCATATTAAGGAGAAAGATGAGCGATAACACAAAATATTTAAAAAAAGTATTAATAGAAAAACTTATAGAAAATGAAGCCCAAATGGTTGAAGATGTGACTATTGAAGAGTCTAGACTCAACCTTTATTTAAATGGAGAAAAAACAATATCTATGATGTGCATTCCAAAAGACCAAGATGCCCATGCGATTGGTTTTTTAATGAGTGAAAATGTAATATCTTCTATTGCTGACATAGAAGAATTAACAATTAGCTCAGATGGATTAAGAGTAGATGTTAAAGCGAAAATAGATGAGAATTCCCTACAAAATCTATATAAAGAAAAAACTTTAGTAAGCGGATGTGGAGGAGGAGTTACTGGAAATGTTGAAGGAAGTTTAGAGATCCCATTTAATCAAACTTCTTTCAAAATTAAACCAGAAACTATCTACACAGAAGTTAAAAAGTTTTATCAAGAAAGCGAACTATATTTATTAACAGGTTGTGTACATAAAGCCATGATTTACCTACTTGATGGCACAACTGTAACAGCCGAAGATATAGGACGACACAATGCAATTGATAAAGCAATAGGAAAATGTAAACTTCAAGGATTAGATACTACACAATCAATTTTATTTGTTAGTGGAAGATTAAGTTCTGAGATGGTTACAAAAGCAGTTATGCACAAAATTCCAATTGTTGTTTCAAGAACTGCACCAACTCATTTAGGAGTACAAACAGCACATAAACACGGACTTACACTTATTGGATTTGCAAGAGGTAAAAAAATGAACCTTTATACACATAGTGGAAGAATAGATGTCTAGTATTGATGACAAAATAGATTTTAATCTTAGTCTAGAACAAAAAAATATCATTCTTGAAAATTTAGATCAAGATGGAAAATTGTCTTGTATAAAATCATTTAAAGTTGCAAAAAAAATTGGTTGTGAACTTAAAGATATGAGTGCAATTACAAAATCTATGAATATTAAAATTACAAATTGTGAGTTAGGAGTTTTTGGAAACCTAGAATTTTTAGAAAAAAATGAAGAAGTTTATTTTAATTTAAAAAACAAATATTTACAAAAACAAATTTCTTGTAAAAATTTGTGGGAAGAGGCAAAAAACTCTTCTTTAAAAATAGTTGGTTCAACAGTTAAAAATTCTGATATTGAAGTTGTTTACTGTCAACTTGGTTGTTTTAGAGAAAAAAAAGGGCTTAAAAATGGAAGTAAAAGTTAAAGTTTGGATAGAGGATGAAAATAAAAATCTTATATTTGGACATGGAAAAACTGAAATATTAGAACAAATCGAAAAGACAGGTTCTATTAGTAAAGCTTCTCAAGAGATTGGTATGAATTACAAAAAAGCTTGGTCTCACATAAAAATTTTAGAAGAGTTTATAGAAGATGATTTAGTAGTTGTAAAACAAGGGAGAGGCGAAGATAGTGGAACAAAACTTACACTTAAAGCCAAAGAGCTAATTGAACTCTACAAAACACTAAACAAAGATATAAAAGATTATTCAGAAAAAAGATTTAAAGAATTATTTTTGGATAATTTATCAATAAAAATAAAAAAGGATGAAAAGTGCACGAAAAACTAAACTATTTAGATTTTAAAAATGCCATTACAAAAAGTTTAGATTTAGTAAATTCAACACAACTTTCTGAGATGATTCCATTAAATTGTGCTATTGGAAGAGTTTTGAGTAAAGATGTAATTTGTAGAAAAAATCTTCCAGCTTTTGATAATTCTGCGATGGATGGTTTTGCAATAAGATTTTGTGACGCTGGAAAAACTCTCAATATAAAAAAATCTATTTTTGCAGGTGATAAAATAGATGATTTACAAGAAATTTTAGAAGAAAATAAATGCTATAAAATAATGACAGGAGCCAAAGTTCCTTCTTGTGTTGACACTATTATTCCTATTGAAAATTGTCCTTTTGTTTGTGAAAATAGTGTGCAAATACCTGAAGATATAAAAAAAGGTGCAAATCTAAGATTAAAAGGTGAAGAGCAAAAATTAGGTGATGTAATTTTGAAAAAAGGTGAAGTTATAAACTCTTCAAGTATTGCACTTTTGGCTTCACAAGGAATAATGATAGTTGAAGTTTATAAAAAAATAACTATTGCAATATTATCAACAGGAAATGAATTAAAAGAACCTTGGGAAAATTCAAGTGATGAAGAGATTTATAACTGTAACTCTTATGCTCTTATTTCTCAACTAAAAGAGAAAAATTTTGAAGCAACATATTGTGGTGTTATACCTGATGATTTAGAAAAATCAGTAGATTTTATTAAAAATCTAAAAAACTATGATGTGATTATAAGTACAGGCGGTATTTCTATGGGAGATGCTGATTTTGTAGGTGAAGCCTTTTTGAAAAATGGTTTAGATATAGCATTCCATGGAGTAAATATAAAACCAGGAAGACCTATTATGATGGGGAAAATGAAAGATAGCTTAGTTGTTTGTCTTCCAGGAAATCCATTAACAGCTATGATAAATGTATCTTTATTTGTAATTCCTATGTTAAAAAAACTCCAAGGAGAAATTTCGATTAATCATGGATTTGTAAAAGCTACAAATAAAAATGAGTTTAAAACCAAAAAAGGGAGGGTAAATATAGTTTTAGGAAAAGTAGAGAATTCAATCTTTGAAGTAGCAAGAGCAAATAAATATGGTTCAGGAATGATTACTGTACTTTATGAAAGCAATGCTATTTTGGTTAGTTCAGAGGATGTTTCAAGTATAAATGAAAATCAAGAAGTAAAACTAATTTTATTAGATGGACATTTTTTTGAAGAAAAAGCAGATTTTCTAAATTAGAGAATTAAAAATAAATAAGGGAAATTATGAAAAAGTTTTTATTAAGTTTAGGATTAAGTTCAATTGTTGCAAGTAGTTTAATTGCAGATACTTTAATGATGGCAACTACAACAAGTACTGAGGATACAGGACTTCTTGACTCTTTGGCACCAAAATTTGAAAAAGAGACAGGAACTACTTTAAAATGGGTATCAACTGGTTCTGGAAAAGCTCTTAAAATGGGAGAAAATTGTGATGTTGATGTACTTTTAGTGCATTCACCAGCAAGTGAGAAAAAATTTGTTGAAGATGGATTTGGTGTTGATAGAAAAGAGGTTATGTATAATGATTTTGTGATTATTGGACCAAAAAATGATCCTATAAAAGTTTCTGGAATGACAACAGCAGATGCTTTTAAAAAAATACAAAATGAAAAAGGAAATTTTATTAGTCGAGGAGATAGCTCAGGAACTCATCAAAAAGAGTTAAATGTATGGGAAAAAGTAAACCAGAAAGTTCCTGAAAAAGACACTTGGTATATTCAATCTGGACAAGGAATGATAGCTACAATTAATATGGCAGCTGAAAAAAATGGATATACACTGACAGATAGAGGAACTTGGATAAAGTATGAGTCTCAAAAAGGTGATAAAAATAATATGAAAATTGTTGTTGAAAATGACAATGTATTATTCAATCAATATAGTGTAATAGCTATAAATAAAGATAAATGTCCAAATGTAAAATTTGATTTAGCAAAAGAGTTTTCAAACTGGATAGTAAAAGATGAAACACAAAAATTCATTGGTGATTTTAAACTTTTAAATAAACCATTATTCACGCCAAATGCAAAAAAATAATTAAAAGGTAAGCTAAAAGATGAGTCTAATGGTAGATGGTTTTAAAGAAGCTATAAATTTATTAAGTATTGGTGATGAAAGTGTTTATTCAGCAATAATCACAACAATAACAGTATCTTCATGGTCAATATTTATTAGTTTAATTATTGGTCTTCCTTTAGGATTTTTGTTGGGATATTATAATTTTTATGGCAAAACAGTAATCAAAACTATTGTAGATACACTTTTGGCTTTTCCAACAGTTGTGATTGGACTTATAGTTTATACAAGCCTTTCACAAGCTGGTTTTTTTGGAGAATATAACTTGCTTTTTACTCAAAAAGCGATAATTATTGGACAGATTTTTTTAGGCTTACCTATAATTATAGCTCTAACTGCATCTCAAGTTGAGATGGTAGATAAAAGAATGTATTTATCACTAAAAGGTTTAGGTGCAAACTCTTATGATATTTTAAAAGCTACTTTAATAGAAGCGAAGTTTGGTCTTATGACAGCAGCTATGACAGCTTATGGAAGAATAATAACTGAAATTGGTATTTCCATGATGGTTGGTGGGAATATTAAATACTACACAAGAACGATTACAACAGCAATATCTTTAGAGACGGGAAAAGGTGAATTTATAACAGGAATTGCTTTAGGTCTTGTACTTTTTGCGGTTGCATTAATTGTAAATATCTCTTTAGCTCTTTTAAAAAGGAGATGGGTTTCATGAGCATTTTATATGAATTAAAAAAAATAAAGCATTATTATGATGGGAAAAAAGTTTTAGATGTAGAACATCTAACTTTAGAAAAAAATCAAATTGTAGGTTTTTTTGGACCAAATGGAAGTGGAAAATCAACACTTTTTTCTATATTAGCATTTATTTGTAAGCCAATTGAAGGTGAAATATTTCTCGATAATCTAAATAAAATTGATTTACAAATGAAAAAAGATATAGTAGTTCTTCCTCAAAATCCGTACCTTCTAAAAAGAACAGTTTTTGATAATATTGCTTATGGTTTGAAAATTAGAAATGAGCTAGAAGATTTAGAAAAAAAAGTAGAAGATGCTCTTGCTTTAGTTGGTTTAGATAAAAGTTTTTCAAAAAGAAAATGGAGTCAATTATCAGGTGGTGAGGCTCAAAGAGTTGCACTAGCTGCAAGATTGATTTTAAGACCAAAAATTTTAATTTTAGATGAGCCAACATCGGGGGTTGATACAAATTCTGCACAACTTATCAAAGAAGCAATTTTACATGCAAAACAAAAATATAATACAACTATTTTTATTTCAAGTCATGATTATAATTGGCTAAATCATATTAGTGATAAAAAAATTGCACTTTTCCAAGGGCATCTATTTGAAAATAAAAATATAAATTTACTATTTTCTCCTTGGCAAAAAGAAGATACAGGATGTCTGGTAAAAGTATTTATGGATAATCAAAGATTAGTTATTCCAAATAGCCAAAGCAAGAAAAGAGATTCTATTTTGATGATAAATTCAAGTGATATAAATATTTCAAAAGATTCATCTTTATTAGGAAATGAAAACTCTCTTTTAGGTTCTATTATTTCAATTTATCAAGATGAAAAAGATGAATATTTACAAGTTGAATTTTCTATTTCAGGAGTTATTTTTAATTGTTCAATTTCAAAGATAAAATTTGAATCTCAAAAGCTTTTTCCTGGGGATAAAATAGTTGTAAGTTTTGATTTAAATAATATAAAATGGTTGTAAATTTTATATTATTAAAATAAGTTTTAAAGTAGAATCTAATAAATAATTTTTTAGGAGCAAAATAATGTTTATTAAATTAAATGAGAGAGTTTATTTAAACTTTTCAAAAATAACAAGAGCAAAAATTGATCATGTTGAAGATGGAATTAGAGTTAGGTTTTATGAAGGCAAAGACCAAGTTGCGAAATCAAAAAGATTTGATTCAGTAGAAGATGCAAATAAGTGGTTTGAAGAGCTTGTTAAACCTTTTAATAAATAGGTTAAATTTTGAAATTAAATGCTTTACAGTACAATCCAATAACTCTTGATTTTAAATCTTTTGAAAACTACTCACTAGATAGTTTAAAAGGGCTTGATGCTAATGTAGAGTTTGTAAGTTTAATAAAAGAGTTCAAAGATAAATTCAATTTTTCTGCTATTAAAACATTTTCTTTCTCAAAAGAGGGTTTTTTAGGTCTTTTTCTTGAACTTTCTTTTAAAACAAAATCAAAAATATCTGTAAGCTTAGGTGAGTGTGAAGCTTTGATTCAAGGTGCTAAATTGTATCAAAGCTTAGGTTTTGATATAGAATTTATCGAATTAAATAAAGATGGTAGTGTAAATCTTGAGCAAATAAAAAATAAAGATATTGAGTTTTTATTTTTGTCTTCTTATGTTATGGATACTTTTATGATAACTTCATTAGAAGAAGTTAAAAAGTTTACAAATGCAAAAATTATTTCAAATGCAAGTGCTGATTTCTCAAAATTTAGTGATGTGATATATTTTGATAGCTATAAGCTTTGTGGATACCATTTTAGTGGAGTTATACTTTTTGATGATGAACTTCTTGATAATTCTAGTTTAGCTTTTATAGATACAATAGCAATAAAAGCTTGTTTTGAAACTCTTAAAAATCAAAGTTTTAATATAAAAGTAAAAGAAATATTTAAACAAAAATTAATTGCAAAATTCAAAGATGATATTTATTTCTTTGTTGATAATAGTAAAACTTTACCTTATACTTTACATTTTGGATTTAAAAATATAAAAGCAAGAGAGCTTATAAGAACTTTAGTTTTTGATAATATCTTTTTATCAAATGGAGAAGGTTGTAGTTTAGGACTTTCTAAACCTTCAAGAATAATTCAATCAATGGGATATGATGAAACGACAAGTAGAAATTCAATATCTTTAAGTTTTTTGGAAGATTATAGTGAAGAATCAATACAGAAAGTTGTGGATAAAATATTTCAAAAATACAAGCAAATAGTAATTTTAAACTAAAAAATTAGGAGAAAATCTCCTAATTTTTATTTAAATACATCTTTTGTTTGGCTCTCATACCAAGCATAAGCATATTTTGCTTCAAGAAGTCTTATATGTCCATCTGGATCTTGTTCAGGGCTAACTCCTCCAGCTCCATTGATACTTTCAATTTTATCATCATGAGCATTGTAAACAGCAGCAATAGAAATACCATAATTTGGACTTAATAAGCTATAACAAGTATTTGCAAGTTTTGGAGGATTAACTATCTCTTTATTTGCTAAAATTCTTGCTATTTGCATAGCTACAACTTTCCCTTGAGTACTTGCACTAAATGCAGATTTAGGCATTGGCGCTGCGTTTGAAGCATCTCCAATAACATGAACATTTTTAACTAATTTAGATTCAAATGTTTTTGGATGAATTGGACACCAATCACCTTGTGTTAATCCTGAATCAAATGCTAATTGACTAGCTTTTTGGTTTGGTATATAGTTTAAAACATCTGCAACAATCTCTTCATCTTCAGTTTTTACTAATCTTTTCTCAGGATTTACCTCTAAAACTTTTCCACCAAATTGAGCTGCTCTCCACTCAATCATATCTCCATAAAGTTCTTTCCAACCATTTGAAAACAGTACTTGTTTAGAAAATTTATCTTTTTGATCTAAAATAATAATTTTAGATTTTGGTTTATGAGCTTTTAGATAGTGAGCTACTAAAGATACTCTTTCATATGGTCCAGGAGGACATCTAAAAGGATCAGCAGGTGCAACCATTACAAATGTTCCACCATCTTTCATATTTTCAAGTTGTTTTTGTAAAATTGTTGTTTGCTCTCCAGCTTTTACAGCATGAGGTGCAAATTTTTGATTTTGTTCTGTATATCCTTTTTCAAATTTGAAATCAATCCCAGGACTTACGATAGCTCTTGTATAGCTAATAACTGAACCATTTTCTAAAATTACACTATTTGTTGCTCCATCAACTTTTTTAACTTTTGCGTATACAACTTTTATATTGTGTTTTTTCTCTAAAGTTGATAAATCTTGTTTGATGAAATCAATTTTTTCCATTCCAGCAATTACAGCATTTGAGAATGGACAAGTATAGTACTCTTTGTTTTGTTCAACCAAAACAATTTCCACATTTGAATCAAATCTTCTTAAGTATCTAGCAGCCGCAGCTCCACCAAAACCACCACCAACAATAACAACTCTTTTTTTATTAGCTGGAATTGTTGCTAAACTATTTCCTAATCCATTACAAGCAGCAAAAGATAGAGCTGTTGCTCCTAAAACTATTTTCCCGAAATCTCTTCTATTTAACATAATTTTATCCTTTTTGCTTATTTAACTTTTGAAAAGTAGTAAGATAGTTGCTCAAGCTCTTCATCAGTAAAACCTTTTGTGTGCTTTTGCATCATTTGTGTATCACCAACACTTTTACCAGACTTATAATCAAGTAGCTTTTGATTCATATAGTTTTTATCTAATCCTGCAATAACTGGAATTGCTGTTGTTGATTTACCGTTTGTTCCATGGCAGTTTGCACAAGATAATGAAAGCATTTCTCCCCTTACAGCATCATACTCAACTGCAAAAGACATACTTGCTAAACAAAATAGTGATAATACAAGTTTTTTCATCTATTTCTCTCCTTAATTTTATTTTCCAATAATCATATTAAAGGTTATAAACTTAATAGCTATTTAATAAAATACTCAACTTTCGCACATAAAATTTGAGTAAGAATGTATGTAAATTCTTATAAAA
>CAYLKG010000015.1:0-31693 GCA_964384195.1 uncultured Aliarcobacter sp.
CCCATTCCCATAATTAGTGAAGTAGGTGCTAGCATCTCTTGCATTCCAGGACCACCTTTTGGACCTTCATATCTAATAACTACAACATCTCCAGCTTTTACTTTACCGCTTACAATTCCTTTAATAGCTTCTGGTTGACCATCAAAACAAACAGCCTTTCCTGTAAATACTCTAGAACCAATAATACCAGCAGTTTTAATAACAGCACCTTGCTCTGCAAGATTTCCATAAAGAATTGCTAATCCACCAACTTCTGAATAAGGATTATCAATAGTATGAATGATATTTGTATCTTTGATATATGAATCTTTGATTTTTTCTAATACAGTTTCTCCAGAGATTGTAAGACTATCTAATAATATATCATCTCCTCTTTTTGTCATCTCTTTCATAACAGCATTAACACCACCAGCTTTGTTTATATCTTCCATATGAACTGTTGATAAAGATGGAGATATTTTTGCAATATGAGAAACTCTTTTAGAAATTTTATTTATATCTTCAAGATTAAAATTAACACTAGCTTCTTTTGCAATTGCTAACATATGTAAAACAGTATTTGAACTTCCACCCATTGCCATATCAACAGCAAAAGCATTTCTAACAGCATTTTCATTTAATATATTTCTTAATTTATATTTTTCTCTAGCATTTGCATCAAGTGCAATTTCACAAATTCTTTTAGCAGCTTTTCTATATAACTCTTCTCTTTCTTTTGTTAAAGCTAAAATAGTTCCATTTCCAGGTAATGCAATTCCCATAGCTTCCATTAATGTATTCATAGAGTTTGCTGTAAACATACCAGAACATGAACCACCACTTGGACAAGCATTACATTCAATATCTTTTAACTCTTCTTCTGACATTTCACCAGCTTCAAATTTTCCAACAGCTTCAAATGCAGTAGCTAAATCAATAGGTTCTCCATCTTTTGTATATCCTTTTTGCATAGCTCCACCACTTACAAAAACAGTTGGAACATTTACTCTTAAAGCTCCCATAATCATACCAGGAACAATTTTATCACAGTTAGGAATTGCAATCATTGCATCTAGTTTATGAGCATTCATAACAGTTTCAATAGAGTTTGCAATTAATTCTCTTGAAGGTAAAGAAAATAACATACCATCATGCCCCATAGCAATACCATCATCAACACCAATTGTGTTAAATTCAAAAGGTACACAACCATTTTTTCTAATTTCATCTTTAATTATTGCAGATACTTTATCTAGAAAAAAATGCCCAGGAATTAATTCAATAAATGAGTTTGCAACACCAATAAATGGTTTATTAAAATCATCATCTTTTAATCCAGTAGCTCTAAGTAAAGATCTGTGTGGTGTTCTATCAAAACCTTTTTTTATCTCATCACTTCTCATGTTTGTCCTTATAAAAATTTGAAAATATTATGAATTGATTATACAAACATTAATTTTCAAATTTCATTAAAAACTATATATTTTTATAAAATCAAAAAAAAATCAAAAATCTCTTGACAAATATAAAAAAAGCCACTATAATTCCAGTCCAATTTAAGTAAAAGCTTAAGTATGGCTCTTAAAAATGTGCGAGTGTGGCGGAATAGGTAGACGCGCGGGACTTAAAATCCCGTTCCGGTTTCGGAGTGTGAGTTCGATTCTCACCATTCGCACCATTAAAGTGTAGAGGATTGACAGAGTTGGTCGATTGTACCGGTTTTGAAAACCGGCGAGGTTCACGCCTCCGAGGGTTCGAATCCCTTGTCCTCTGCCACTTAAATAATCAAATTTTACTTTTTTGATTTGTCTTTGTTGGAGGTATAGCAAAGCTGGTAATGCCTCGGATTGCAAATCCGACATGCGTTGGTTCGAGTCCGACTACCTCCTCCATTTTTTAACATATAAAAAATCTCCTCAAATATTATCTAAATAAAATCCTATATTTTGCAACAATTATTTCACAATCATTTTGATATTATTCCGTAATTTATTTCGAAAGAATAAAAATTAAAAACAAAAGGAATATAAAATGAAAAAAATATTATTAGCATCTGCAGTAGCATTGGCATTGTTCACAGGATGTACAGAAGAGAAAAAACCAGCTGAAACTAAAGTAGAGGCACCAAAAATTGAAACTACAAAACCAGCTGAAGCACCAAAAGCTGAAGCTACAACTACTACTGCACCAGCAGAAGTAAAACAAGAAGCACCAGCAGCAACAACTACTACAGCACCTGCAGAAGAGAAAAAATAATTATATAAATCCGTGATAACACGGATTTATAATAAAACCCCGTTTAATATATAATATCTGACAACATAAAAACTTACTAAAGATACAAAAACTAAATTAAAAATCAAAGACAATTTATAGAATTTATTTATATCAACAGCTTTGAATTTTGAAAAAATATATGTACATATTGAGAAAAATAGACCTAAAAACAAACTTGACCATATAAAATAACCAATAAAATTGTATTCTATTTGAAGCATACAAAATGGACATTGATGTGTTGGAAGCTCATAAATATATGTTGAAAAAAAGTATGTAACACTAAAATAAGCTATATAAACAAATAAAATATTAGATATCAAAAGTAAAAAAGATTTTTTCTGTATACTCAAAATAGTAACTAAAAAATAAAGAAGATAAAAAATTAAAATTAATGTATGTATATTAAGATTAAATGGTATGTTACTACTTATACTACTTATTCCAAAAATAATAGAGCAACAGTTAACAGGGTCTTTTGTAGGAATATTTATAAGAAAATAAAAATCTAAAAATAATTCAAAAGAGAAAAGAATAAAAATTATAATAAATAGTGAAAATTTTAATTTTGTGTATTTGTAGTCTTTTTGCTTTAAATCTAAAGAGTTCAAAATAAGCCAAAAACCAATAAAAAATAGATTTATGATTTTTAAAACTAAAGCCATTTCTCCGTAGTCGTTTGATGAGAATATACCAGCTGCACACATTGCTCCAGGGACCAAAAAAGTTAGAGAATCTATACTATATATAAAATAAAAAAAGATAAATATTTTTGTAAATAGTGCAAAGGAGATTATTAAAATAACTAAATATGATTTTTTTTCTAAACTGTATTGAATAGAGTTACTTTTTTTATAATCCCAATTTTTTAGGATTTTTATAGAGATAAAAAAAGAGATGAAAAGTAAAAAATATATTAATATTTGAGAGAAAAGTAAAATAATAATTTCATTTGATAAAAATAGATTATTCACAAATAGCCCCATTTTTGAGTTCTACTTCTAAATTAACAAAATTCTGATTAAAAAATATTGGGTCATGACTTGCAATTATTATAGTTTTTCCTAAGGCTTTAAGTTCTTTGATAATATTTATGAAATTTTGTGAATTTTTTAAATCAAGAGCTGCCGTTGGTTCATCACATAAAATAAGCTCAGCATTATTTATTAAGGCTCTTGCAATTGCACATCTTTGTTTTTCGCCACCTGAAAGGTTTAAAACTAACTCATCTTTTTTGTGAAAGATATTTGCCAATTTCAAACTCTCTTCTACTTTTTTATCAATATCTTTTTGAGAAAATCCTAAAGGAATTAACGGGATTGAAATATTATCTTTTACGCTAAATTCATTGAAGAGATTAAAAAATTGGAAAATAAATCCTATATTTTTTGCTCTAAAATTACTTGAATGAATATCAGGAAATTTTGAAATCAATTCATCTTTGTAATAAACTTCTCCACTAGTTGGTTTTTGCATAGTTGAAATTATTGATAAGAGAGTTGATTTCCCACTACCACTAACACCTTTTAAAATAGTGCAAGAACCCTTTTTTATTTCTAAATTGATATTTTTTAAAGCGTAAAATTCTTTATTTGTATTTTCATAAAATATTTTGTTTAGATTTATAATTTTTATCATTTTAAACTTTCAAAAGGATTTATTGCAGATGTTTTCCAAGTAGGAATTAAAACAGCACTCAAATAAGGGATCATAAAAAATAAAAATAGAGTAAAAATTGATGAAATTTTAAAATAAGAATTTATCAAAAAATCATTTTGTAAATTTGAAAAGCCTATAAATATGTATTTTAGAACAGGAGCATGAAGAATAAAAACAAAAATATATGCAAAAATAATTCCAATAATAAATGCCACAAAAGAGATTATGAAGTTTTCTACTAATTTTAGTTTAATAATATCTTTTATACTAAAGCCTAAAGCTTTTAATATAGCAATTTGTTTTTTTTCATTTGAACTGATTTGAGAATAAACTTGGAAAATGATTAGGTTTAAAGTAAAAATTACAACAATAAAAAGGGTTAAAAAAAAGCCACCTTTGTAATTAAAAATATTTTCGTAAGATTTTTTAATTTCTGATTTCTCTAAAACTTTTAGGTTGCTATCTATTTTTAAAACTTTTTCTTTTATATTTGCTCTTTCAAGCTCATTTTTTACATCAAAAATTATATCTGTTGCATAACTATTTTCAATTTGCAAAATATTTTTTGCAAGATTTATATCCATAATTATTAAATCATTTGCAATTAGATTTTCGTTTTTTTGTAAACTATCTTGGATATTAAAACTTTTATTTCCAATAGTAAACTCTTTGTAATATTGATATTTATTTAGCAGTTTTTTTACACCATTTCCAATAATTATTGAGTTTTTGTCTAAATTTTTGTCTGAAGTTCCAATAATTGTGAAATAAATATCTTCACTTATAAATTTATATTGTCCATAAACTCTTTGCTTTATATTTGAGATACCTCTAATAGTTTGTAGTTTTTCAATCATTTCTAACTTTATATCTTTATTAAAAGCATTTTTCACAACAAAATCACTATGATTTTCAAGAGTTTTAAAAAGTGAATTTTGTAAAGAGTCTTTTATAAAAAGTGTTGATCCAGATATAAATACAATAAGTATAGAGAAGATAAAAATTGCAAAATGTCTATTTTTGTGTTTGTAGATATTAAGAAAAACAAAATTTAAAAAAACGCTAGTTCGCATATACAAAATCCGAATATGAACTTTTGAAGTTTAAGTCATATAAATCTTTTTTATAAGTATTATAATCCTTGAATCTAATATTATATTCTTTTGTTGAATAGGCGAAATTTGATAGTTTTGTTATTTTTAAAGAATTATTTGAAAAATCAACAGAGTTATTCTCATGAAATAATAATAAAAAAAGAAGTAAAGAAAAAAAACCGAAAATGGTAAATATTGAAAATATTGTATATGTTCTTATAACTAACTCCTTGTAGAATATAATCATTTTAGCAATTTTTAAGTTAAGTAACTGTTAAAAGAAGGTATAATCGCACGAATTTTTAAGGAGACTTTATGGCAAACAAGAATCAAATTGATGAATTAAAAACAATTTTACTTCAAAGAAAAGAGAGCCTTTCTCAAAATATACATAACAGTATAGATAGTATTGATCAGTTAAAAAATCAAGATATCAATGATGACTTGGATTATGCAGATTTTGTGAGTGATTCTTTTACTGAAGGTATGATTGCAAATCACCAATTGGATGAGCTAAAACAAATAGAAGAAGCTCTAAGGAAGATAAGAGAAGGGACTTATGGTATTTGTGATATGTGTGGGATTAATATTCCTATAGGTAGATTAAAAGCAAAACCATTTGCAAAATTTTGTACAGAGTGTAGAACAGTATTTGAACAAGAGAATTTAAAAAGAGCAAAAGCTTGATTAGAAGAGTTTATCCACTAAATGATAAGACTTTAAATTTTAAATTTTTACAAAACGAAGAGGATTTTATAGTTGAAGAGCAACCTATAAAATTTTCTAACTCAGGAAATTTTGTTGTTTTAGAGATAAAAAAACAAAATTGTGATACCTGGGAACTAATTGACAGATTGTCAAAATTTTTAGGTATTTTCTCAAATGAAATTAATTATGCAGGTCTTAAAGATAAACGTGCAACAACAACTCAATATATTACAATTCCAAAAAAATATTCAAAAGAGCTGAAAAATTTTAAATCAAAAAAGATTGAGATAAAAGAGATTTGTTTACATAACAAAAAACTTAATATCGGAGATTTAGAAGGTAATAGATTTAAGATAAATCTTCATGAAGTTGAGAAAACTGATATTTTTCAAATAGAAAAGATTATAAAGCTTATTTCAAAATTTGGTATGCCAAACTATTTTGGTTATCAAAGATTTGGAAAAGATGTTAAAGATAATTTAGAAAAGGCCAAAGAGTTACTTTTTGGTGAAGCAAAGATGAAAGATAGAAAAGTTGAAAAGATGCTAATGAGTGCTTATCAAAGTACCTTTTTTAATGCTTGGTTGGTTGAAAGATTAAAGTTAGAAAATAGTAATTTTAAACTATTAAATGGTGATATTTTTTATGATATAAAAAATGATAAATTTTTTACCCCGAAATCCATTAATGAAAAGATTTTAAAGGATTTTAAAGAACAACTTATTACTCCAACAGGTTTACTTCCAGGAAGAGATGTTTTTAAAGCAAGAGATGATGCGTTAAAAATAGAACAAAGATACGATGATAGTGCCATTAGTGAAAAAGGATATAGAAGAGAAGCTATAGTTTTTCCTAAAAATATAGTTTGTAAGTATGATATGGAAAAAAATATTTGTACTTTAGATTTTGTATTACCAAAAGGGTCATATGCTACAGTATTAGTTGAGTTTCTTGCTAATAGGAATTTTTCTTAATTTAGTGGGTAATCCCACTAAATCTTTTATTTTTTAAGGAAGTAATATTTTGCTAGAACCAAAGTAGATGTTATTTCCAATTGATAGCATTCTTTCTTCATTATCAAAACTAAAATCATAAACTGTATCTTTTGTAAAATCTTTATTAATATTTATTAAAAATCCTTGAGATTCAACAGCATATAAGGAGTTTGTAAATGCTAAAGCATGGAATTTCGCATATTTATATTTTTTCTTTGCTTGTTCTTGTAGGCTAGAAGATAGTTTTATTAATTGCCCATCTATTGTTGCAATATAAATATCCTTACCAGAAACAACAACGTCTCTTATTCTATAATTCTTAGATAAAATCTCTTTAGGAGAAATAGATACTATTTTGTTAGAACTAGCAACAATTAAAGTTTGCTCATTTTCAATAACACTTAACTCAATAATATTGTTTATTTCATGTTCATGATCAACAGCAATGTTTTTTATTTGTTCATTGTTTGTAGCAGAAACTATTAAAACCCTTCCATTTAAAGTAGGAAATAAAATTAAATTTCCAAAGAATAGTGGATTTGCTATTCTTGTATCATTTGCCAAAGAAATTGGTAAATACTCTTTAAAAAGTGTTTTATTTGTATTTAAATCAATTAACTCCATTGTATTATTCGAATGAACAATAGCCAATTTATTGTCTTTAACAGATGCAGCAACAATAGGATCTTTCATTGGTTTTTGTTCATTTCCAATTAAAATCTTATCAATGTAGTTTGTTGCAATAACTTTGCCATCTTCAGTTGTATTTAAAAATTCAAAACCTTCAGGAAGTTCAACTTTTGAAACACCTGATTTTGTAATAAATTTATTATCTTCTAAAGTTGCTCCTACTTTGTTAAATGACTTTATAGATGAACCAATTGAGCTCTCATTTAGCTCAATATTACTGCTTGTCTCTTTTGGCTCGTAATATTTTTTACCAGAACAAGCTGTAAATAAAACTAAAGCAAGTGTTGAAATTAAAATAGATTTCATATTTTTCCTTATTTTGTAAGTAGATAGTGGTTTAATAAATTTACTAATTCAATAGTTCTTGAATCACTTGATATTTTTGCTATTGTATCTTTTGCTTCTTGATATTTTCCTTCATTTGCTAGGATAAGAGCTTTATTAAAAAGAGCATAATCTTTAAGTAAAAAATCACCCTTCATTGATAATTTATCTAAAGCTTCAATATCATTTTTGTTTTTTGCAAGTTCAAATTCTGAAAGTTCTTTTAAAATTGGCAAAGATATTTCTGCACTTTTACCATCTTGTCGAGCTTTTAAATATAATGCAATTTCATAAAGACTATTATTTTTATCTTTTAAGCTTTGAAGTGCTTTTTCATCACCTTTTTCTAAGTAATTATTTAAAAGTATATTTGATTCATATTTATTTGATTCATCGAAACTTTTTTTAACAAAATAAATAATTGAACCAATCACAATAGCTACAATTAATGCAATAAGTAGATTTTTGTATTTTTTGAAAAATCTTTCACTTTTTACGAAACCTTCAAGAAGTTTTTCTTCGCTACTTAATTCAGATTTTATGTAATCAACATTCTCTTTTATGCTCATTTAATTAACCTTTTTTAAAACTAACTGATATATTACAAAATTTTTAATAAAATATTACTTTTATGAAATTTTTTGTATAATATTGGGCTATAAATTTTAAAGGTTGAAAAAATTATGAATAGATTATTAGTTGCTACTTCTATTGCATTTGTGCTAAGCTCAAACTTATTCGCAAAAGAAAAAGTAGAGGAACCTACACAAACAAGATTTGAATCACTGTCAAAATTAACAAAAGTTATTGGAACTGTTGAAAAATACTACGTTGATGATATAAAATTACAAGAGATTGTTGATAAAGCATTAAAAGGTTTAATGCAAGAATTAGATGCTCATTCAAGTTACTTGGATAAAAAAGCTAGTAAAGAGATGAGTATTCAAACTCAAGGTGAATTTGGTGGATTAGGAATAACTGTTGGTATGAGAGATGGAGCTTTGACAGTTATTTCACCAATTGATGATACTCCAGCATTTAAAGCGGGTGTAAAATCACTAGATATTATTTTAAAAATTAATGAAACTTCAACTATTGGAATCACATTAGATGAAGCTGTAAATATGATGAGGGGAGAGCCTAATACTGAAATCAAGCTAACTCTTGTTAGAAAAGGTGATCCAAAACCAATTGAAGTAAAAATGAAAAGAGATATTATAAAAGTACAATCTGTTTTTGCTAAAAAACTTGAAGGTGAAAATGTTTTATATTTAAGAGTTTCAAGTTTTGATACAAAAGTATCAACTGAACTAGAAAAAGCAATAAAAGAGAATAAAGATGCAAAAGGAATAATTCTAGATTTAAGAAATAACCCGGGTGGACTTTTAAATCAAGCTATTGGAGTTGTTGATCTATTTGTAAAAAATGGTGTTATTGTTTCTCAAAAAGGTAGAGATGTTGCGGATGAAGAGAAATTTGAAGCAAATAAACTTGGATATAAAACAGATTTACCTTTAGTAGTTCTTGTAAATGAAGGTTCAGCGTCAGCTTCAGAGATTGTAAGTGGTGCATTGCAAGATCATAAAAGAGCTATTGTAATTGGTGAAAAAACTTTTGGAAAAGGATCAGTACAAGCTGTTTTACCAATTGATAATGAGAAAACAGAAAATATTAAACTAACTATTGCTAAATACTATTTACCAAGCGGAAGAACTATTCAAGCTGAAGGTGTTACGCCAGATGTTATAGCAAGTGCTGGAAAAGTTACTAAAAGCGATGAAAATACAATAAAAATAAAAGAAGCAGATCTTAAAAAACACCTAGAAGGTGAATTAAATAAAGTTGATGACAAAATAAAACAAGAAGAAAAAGCAATAAAAGATGAAACTAAAAAAATTATTTCAAAAGATGATTTAATGGAAGATAATCAATTAAATACTTCTTTAGCAATTTTAAAAAGTTTAATCATAATGAATAAATAATAGGAAAAATAGATGAATATTGAAATTATTAAAGCTTTAGGACTTTGGCCAGATAGTAAAAAAACAACAACAAATAAAGGTTTAGAAGAGTTAGAAAACTTGGGATATAACCTTTTTTATATTGGTAAAAATGCAGATTTATATAGCTGCCCAGGTGAAGATGCTAAGGTTTTACTTGTAAGAAGTGATAGAACATCTGTTTTTGATATTCCTTTAAATTTGCAAATAGAAGGAAAAGGTAAAGTTCAAACTGCTATTTCAAATTTTGGTGCTAGCTTTGCAAAAAAAGCAGGAATTAGAACAGCAATTTTAGATGAAAATGTACCAAGCAGTGTAAAAGAGTTTGAAAGATGTCAAATGATGGAGCTTTGTAAACCTTTAGAAGCTGAGATAGATGGTGAACTTGTACAATTTGAGTTGATTTTTAGAAATTATTTAACAGGTTCATTATTTGAAGCAATTAAAAATGGGATTGATCCTTATGGATTAAATTTATCTTCAAATTTAACTGAATGGCATAAGTTTGATAGTGCAATCTTTACTCCTACAACAAAGGGTGTTAAAGATGAACCTTTAAAAGCAAGTAGTGTTAAAGAAAAATTTCCTGAAATTATTTCTAGCTTAGAAAAATTATTTAATGATTTTACAGCTTTTGCAAAAACTAGAGGAATAGTTGTAGTTGATACAAAATTTGAGATTTTTGTAGATAAAAATGGTGCATGGGTTTTAGGCGATGAAGTTTTAACTCCTGAAAGCTCTAGATTCATTGCTTTAGAAGATTTTGAAAAAGGTAACTTTATCTCTATGGATAAACAAATTTTAAGAGATTTTGGTAAGAAAGAGAATTGGAAAGAACAATCAAAATCATTAAGGGCTGGAGAGAAACTTCAAGTTAATGTTCCTCAAGAAATAAAAGATAAAATTTTGAATGGATACAACACAATTTTAGAAAGATTAGGCAAATAAATTTTTAGATATAATCAACAAAAAATATTATAAAAGGTATAGAAAATATGAAAGCAATTGTAAATGTAGGATTGAAAAAAGGTGTTTTAGATGATCAAGGTAAAGCGATTAATCATGCTTTAGGAACTTTGGGATTTAAAGATTTAATCTCAGATGTTAGAGTTGGTAAGCAAATTATTATTGAATTAAATTCTACAGATAAAGAAAAAGCAAAAGAAGAAGTAACAAAAATGTGTGAAAAGCTTTTAGCAAACACAGTTATTGAAGATTATAGCGTTGAAATAGTAGGTTAATTATGAAAGTAGCAGTATTACAATTTCCAGGAACAAACTGTGAATTTGATGCAAAATATGCATTTTCTAAGCTAGGTTGTGATGTAGAAGTTGTTTGGCACAAAGAAAATAAACTTCCAGAAAATACAGAATTAGTAGTTGTACCAGGTGGATTTTCTTATGGAGATTATTTAAGAAGTGGAGCAATTGCAAGATTTGCAAATATTATGGAAGATGTAAAAAAATTTGCTTTAAATGGTGGAAAAGTTATAGGTATTTGTAATGGTTTTCAAATCTTACTTGAAGCCGGACTTTTACCAGGTGCTATGAAAAGAAATGATACTTTACATTTTATTTCAAAATATCATCATTTAAAAGTAATAGATAATAAAAATGATTTCTTAAAACTTTTAAATGTTGGTGATGTTGTAAATATACCTGTAGCTCATCATGATGGAAATTATTATATTGATGAAAATGGATTAAAAGAACTTGAAGCTAATAATCAAATATTATTGAAATATTGTTCAAAAGATGGAGAATTAGCGAATATGAATGGAAGTGTTTCTAATATTGCTGGAATTTGTAATAAAGAGAGAAATGTATTTGGTTTAATGCCTCATCCAGAACGTGCTATTGAAGAAATTTTAGGTTCTACAGATGGTGTTAATATGTTGAAAGGATTTTTAAAATAGAAGTTTCTTCTATTTTAAACAAGATGAAAAAAGTATTTTTACTTTTAATTGCACTTTCTACTCTTTTTACTCTAAATTTATCAGCAGCAAAAAACTTATATTTAAATATACTAAAAGAACCAAAAAGTGTTTATAAAAATCAAAAATTCGAAATAAAAGTTAAAGCATTAGTTACAACTAATGATTTTACATCTCTTACAACAAATTTTTCAAATCAATCAAATATTACAGTTTTAAATCCAAGTTCGCCTTGGAAAAAAACTTCAAATGATACTTATGAAAATAGTTTTTATTTTAAAGTAAAATCACAAAATTTTAAACTACCAATAATTGAAGTTAAATTATGGAATTCAAACTCTCTTATTGATGTAACTACGATAGAAACAGGAAGTATAAATTTTTCAAATATAGGTAAAAGCGATGATAGATTTTCTAAAGTAATAGCAGATAATATAATACTAAAAGCCTACAAAACAAAACAATATAACAATCAAGAAGCATTAACAATAATAGATATTGATGCGATAAATTCTAATTTGGAAGATTTTAATTTAGATAATGTTGTTGAACAAGGTGTGTCAAATATAAAAGAATGGGAAAATATTCAAAATTTAGTTTACTACTTTGTAACACCGATTTATGATAAAAATATAACTTTTACCTATTTTAATTCAACTACAAACTCTTTTAAAGAAGTTAAGGTACCACTTATTTTACAAAATGAATTAGTAAGTACTCAAACAGATTTAAATCCAAATGATTCAACGTTTGAAAAATATAAAAAAGTTGCATCAGCTATAGTATTTATTCTATTGTTTTTATTATTTATTTGGAAAAGAAAAAAGATCTTAATTCCTTTTGTTTTAGTAACATTTATTTTTGCCTTAATTTATAATCTTCCAAATGATAAGGGAAAAATAAAAACAGAATCTTTTGTTTACATTTTACCAACAAAAAATTCAACAGTATTTTTTAAATCTGATAAAGAGCTTGAAGTTGAAGTTTTAGAAAAAAAAGGACAATTTGTAAAGGTTTTAGGAATTGAAGATGGCTTTATTGGTTGGATAAAGGAGGATAGTTTTGAAAAAAATTAGAGGAATCGTTGTATTTATACAATTTTCAATAACTGTTGCGATAGTCGTATTTTTTATGTATTTATTTAGAAATCATACTCATAAAGTTATAAAAATTTGGATGAAAGTTCAAATGTTTTTTCTTGGAATTAAGCTTGAAGTTGAAGGAAAACTTGATGAAAGCTGTGATTTGATTATTTTAAATCACCAATCACTTCTAGATATAATTGTTATGGAACACATTCATAATAGAAATATAGCTTGGGTTGCAAAAAAAGAGATTACAGATTTATTCTTTTTTGGCCACATTATAAAAGCTCCAAGAATGATAAGTGTTGATAGAGAAAATAAAGCAGGGCTTATTAAACTTTTAGCAGATGTTAAAAATAGATTAGATTTAGGTCGTCCAATTGCAATGTTTCCAGAAGGAACAAGAAGTAATGGAACTTATATGAGAGAGTTTAAAGTTGGAGCTAAAATGGTTGGTAACAAATTTAATCTAAGAGTTCAACCAGTTATTATGTTTAATACAAGAAATATAGTAAATTCTCAAAAAGTTGAAGCTTCTCCAGGAATTGTAAAAGTTGTTTATTTAGAACCAGTTCAAGCTAGCAAAGATACTTCATGGTATGAAGATACGGAAAAGAATATGAAGGAAGTTTTCGAAAAAGAGTATAAGAAGTATGTCTTATAATTTACAAATTATTTTTTCTGTTGGACTAGGTGGAGCATTGGGTTCAATATTGAGATTTTATGCTGTAGATTATATACATAAACTAGGGACAAATAGTTTTCCCTTTGGGATATTATTTGTAAATATGCTAGGCTCTTTTATTATTGGTATGCTATATGCTTATTTTTCTACACATGAAATTCCAACAGTATATAAAGCATTTTTAACTGCAGGATTTTTAGGTGGTTTGACTACATTTTCTACATTTGCTTTAGATAGTTTTCTACTTTTTAATAGTTCACTTAATTTAGCCATTTTAAATATAATTTTAAATCTATTTGGTTCAATATTCCTTGTTATGGTAGGTTTCAAGTTAGTTATATTTTTAATAAAATGACAATAGTCAAAACTTTTTAAGTTTTTTTGGTTATAATAATTTTATATCAAAATAAGGAATAGCTATGCATATGCCAAGTGGTATGCAATTATTAGTAATTGTTTTAATTGTGTTAATTTTGTTTGGTGGTAAAAAAATACCAGAGTTAGCAAAAGGCTTAGGAAGTGGAATTAAAAACTTTAAAAAAGCTGTGAAAGAGGATGAAGAGGAAGTTGCAACTGCTTCAAAAATAGATGATAATGATAAAAAAGCTGATATAAAAGCAAGTGAGACAAAACAATCATAATTTTAAATTAAAGGATTTTTATGAGTATGCCTAGTGGAATGGAACTATTAATAATAGTTTTAATTGTATTAATTTTATTTGGTGGAAAAAAGATTCCAGAACTTGCAAAAGGTTTAGGAAGTGGTATTAGAAACTTCAAAAAAGCTGTAAAAGAAGATGAAGAAACAGCAACTGCTTCAAGTGCAACAAAAATTGAAGATACAGAAAAAAAAGCTGAAGTTCCAACAGAACAAAATCAAGAAATTAAGAAATCATAAGAGTGGTCAGTTGCAAAATATTATTAAAAAGTATATAGAAAAGATATTAGAAAAAGAGATAGTTTTAGAAAAACCAAAGGATATCTCTTTGGGACATTTTGCTACTCCAATTGCTTTTTCTTTAGCAAAAGAGTTAAAAAAGTCTCCAATGCAAATAGCTGATGAGTTAGTTTTAAAACTTCAAAATACAGAACTTTTTGAGAAAATAGAAGCTGTAAAGGGTTTTGTAAATTTTACACTTTCAAAAAAATTTATAGAGAAACTATCAAATGAGGCTTTGAAAAAACAAGATGATTTTGCAAAAGGTGAACTAAAAAGTGATAAAATCCTTTTAGAGTATGTGAGTGCAAATCCAACAGGACCACTTCACATAGGTCATGCAAGAGGTGCTGTATTTGGAGATACTTTATATAAAGTAGGAAAGTACTTAGGATACGATATAACTACTGAGTATTATATAAATGATGCTGGTGCTCAAATGCAATTGCTTGGAATTTCTGTTAGTCTTGCTGCAAGAGATTTTATTTTCAAAGAAGAAGTAGAGTATCCTGAAAGCTACTATAGAGGTGAGTATTTAATAGAAATTGCTGAAAAGATTATAGAGAAATATGGAAAAGATATTATTTATGATGAAGCAAGATTTGATGAGATGGCAATTTTTGCAAAAGATATAGTTATTCAAATTATTATCAAAGATTTGAGTGATTTAGGAATTAATTTTCAAAATTTTGTATCTGAAAAATCTTTATATAGTTCTTGGGATGCAACAAAAGTAATTTTAGAAAAAAATGGTTCTTTATATCCAAAAGATGACAAGATTTATTTAAAATCAACGCAATATGGTGATGATAGCGATAGGGTTGTTGTAAGAGATAATGGAATTCCAACATATCTTGCTGGGGATATTATCTATCATAAAAATAAATTTGATAGAAGATTTGATAAATATATAAATATTTGGGGTGCAGACCACCATGGATATATTTCAAGAGTTAAAGCAGCAATTGAGTTTTTAGGAAATGATTCTTCAAAATTAGAGGTAATTTTATCTCAAATGGTACAGCTTTTAAAAGGTGGACAACCATATAAAATGAGTAAAAGAGCTGGAAATGTAATACTTATGTCAGATATTACTGCTGAAATTGGAAGTGATGCTTTAAGATTTATATTCCTAACTAAGAAGAGTGATACTCATTTAGAATTTGATATTGATATGTTAAAAAATCAAGATTCATCAAATCCAATTTTTTATATAAATTATGCTCATGCAAGAATTAATCAACTTTTTGTAAAATCAGGATTAAGCTTGGACGATATAGTAAGTGAGAGTTTTGAGAATCTAAATAGTGATGCTTTAAATTTAGTTTATGAATCACTTCTTCTTGAATCAGTTTTAAATGAAGCATTTTTAAAAAGAGATATGCAAAAAATTACTGAGTATTTATATAACCTTGCTTCTAGTATTCATAAATTTTATAATGAACATAAAATAGTTGGAAGTAATGAAGAAAAAGTTTACCTAAAGGTTTTAAGTATATCAAAGTTGAGCCTTAAAGTAGGGCTTAAACTGCTTGGAATAGAAGCAAAAGAGATTATGTAATCTTTTTTGCTTAAGACAATTAGAAAAATTAATCTTTTTGTTTTGCAAAACTTTCTAGAAACTCTTCTATATTATATTTTTCTCTATATTTTTCACTCATCAAATGAACAAAAATATCCCCTAAATCTATAACGGTCCAATTGTCATCTTCATCAACTCTTAAAAACTCTTCACCTTTTGGTTTCAAGTCTATTTTTAAATAATCCAGTAATGCATTTGCATGTTTTGGATTTAATGTTGTAGCAATTACAACATAATCAACTAAATAATCTTTTGATGTTAAATCAAAGATTTCAACGTCATCAGCTTTTTTATCTTCTAAAATTGCTTTAATGTTTTGTATTCTACTATTCAAATTTTTCCTTTTTTTGTAAATTTATTAAATCTTGCCAAATTACTTTTGGTATAAACTTTAAATCTAATTTTTCTCTTAGTTTTGTAGAACTAATATCTACATCAACATCTAGTGTTTTAAATTCTTCACTTAGTAAGTTATAGCCTTTTCTCTTTGCTACTACAAACTCTAAATTATTTTTTAACTCATCAATATTATGCCATTTATGAAGAGATCTTAAGTTGTCTTCACCAATAATAAAATAGATTTTACTAGGATTATATAAGGTTTTAATATATCTTATTGTTTCATAAGTATAGCTTAGTTTTTTTTGATTTATTTCAAAATCACTTATTTCCACTTTTGAATTATCTTTAAAAACTTTTTTTAATAGTTCAAATCTAGTTTTTGGAGCGAATAAGAAATCTTTTTTAAGTGGGTTTAAGTAAGTAGGAACTATGATTAATTTATCTATATTTAGTACTTTTAGAGCTTCTTTAACTATAATCTTGTGTCCTATATGAACAGGATCAAAACTGCCACCAAAAATTGCAATTTTCAATTATTTCTTTGCCTTTGTTTTTTAATTAAATATTATTATAGCAATTTTTGGATAAAATATTTGCTATTTTAGATTTATATAAAGGGAATAAATGGCTATTAAAGTTGCAATAAATGGATTTGGAAGAATAGGAAGATGTGTAGCTAGAATTATTGCTAATAGAGATGATGTTGAATTAGTTGCAATAAATGATACAGCAAAACCAGATATGCTTGAATATATTACAAAATATGACACAATTCATGGAACTTTTGAAGGTGACGTAAAAGTTGAAAATGGTTATTTAAAAATGGGTAAAGTAAATGCAAAACTTTATTCAACTAGAGATGCAAATGAATTAACATTTACAAAAGATTGTGGAGCTGAAATTATTTTAGAGTGTACAGGTGCATACTTAACAAAAGAGTCTTGTGAAGTTCATATAAAAAATGGTGCAAAAAAAGTTGTTATGAGTGCCCCTGCAAAAGATGATACAAAAACATATGTTATGGGTGTAAATGAGAACACTTATGATGGTGAAAAAATTATTTCAAATGCTTCTTGTACAACAAACTGTTTAGGGCCGATTGCAAAAATTATTGATGATGCTTTTGGAATAGAAAAAGGTTTAATGACAACAATTCATTCATATACAAATGACCAAAATATTTTAGACGTAAAACATAAATCTGACAAAAGAAGAGCAAGAGCTGGTGCACAAAACATGATTCCAACTAGTACAGGTGCAGCAAAAGCTATGAAATTAATTATGCCACAACTTGAAGGTAAACTTCATGGGCAAAGTGTGAGAGTTCCAACTCCAAATGTTTCAATGGTTGATGTTAACTTTGTAATAAAAAAAGATACAACAAAAGAAGAGATAAATGCACTATTTACTCAAAAATCAAAAGACTTAGCTGGAATAGTTGCTGTTGATAATGATATGTTGGTTTCAAGTGATATTGTTGGAAATACGAACTCAACAATAATAGCTAGTGATTTAACGCAAGTAATTGGTGGAAATATGATAAAAATTATGAGCTGGTATGATAATGAGTGGGGATATTCAGCAAGATTAGTTGATTTAGCAGTTTATGTAGCGAAAAAATAAGGGAATTATATGAAACTTCAAGAGATAAAAAATATTGATATTGCTGGTAAAAAAGTATTTATTAGATGCGATTTTAATGTTCCAGTTGATGAGTATAATAATATAACAGATGATAGAAGAATTAGAAGTGCATTAAATACAATTAGATATTGTATTGACAATGATTGTTCGGTTATATTGGCAAGTCATTTTGGAAGACCAAAAGGTGGGTTTGAAGAAAAATATTCATTAGCACCTATTGCTAAAAGACTTCATATTTTATTAAAACAAGAAATAAAATTAGCACCAAATGTTGTTTGCGAAGATACTTTAAAAATGGCAAAAGAGTTAAAAACTGGTGAAATTATGCTTCTTGAAAATATGAGATTTGAAGCAGGTGAAACAAAAAATGATGAAGAACTTAGCAAAAAATTAGCATCAATGGCTGATGTTTTCGTAAATGATGCTTTTGGAGTATCTCATAGAGCTCACTCTTCAGTTGAAGGAATTGCAAAATATTTTGATGAAAATCACAAAGCAGCAGGATTTTTATTAGCAAAAGAGATTAAATTTTTCCATCATATAGTAGAAAATCCAAAAAGACCATTTGTATCAATAGTTGGTGGTTCAAAAGTTTCAGGGAAACTGGAAGCTCTTTATAATCTTGTTCCAAAAGTTGATAAAATTTTAATTGGTGGAGGAATGGCATTTACATTCTTAAAAGCATTAGGTCATGAGATTGGAAAATCTTTGGTCGAAGAGGATTTAATACCTGAAGCTATAAAAATAATGGATTTAGCAAAACAAAAAGGTGTAAAACTTTATTTACCAGTTGATATTGTTGCTGCTGAAGCTTTCGATTCTGAGGCTATTGCTAAAATTGTACCAGTTCAAGAGATGCCAAAATCTTGGATGGGACTTGATATTGGACCTGCAACAGCTCTTTTATTTAGTGAAGTATTAAGTGATGCAAATACTATTTTATGGAATGGACCAATGGGTGTTTATGAAATGGAGAAATTTGCAAAAGGTAGTACAAAAATATCTCACGCAGTTGCAAGCTCTTATGCAACAACAGTTGTTGGTGGAGGAGATACAGCAGATTTAGTAAGAATTACTGGAGATGAAGCTGATATGACATTTATTAGTACTGGTGGAGGAGCATCTTTAGAGTTAATCGAAGGAAAAATTTTGCCAGGTGTTAAAGCGTTAGTTATCGAGGAAGATAATTAATGCCTATAATTGCAAGCAATTTCAAGACAAATCACACAAGAAAAAGTACAAAAGAGTATATTGAAAAATTAAATAACCATTTAAAACAAAATAGTATAAGTACTCAAGTTTTAGTATTTCCAACATCTAGTTCTTTAAATGACTTTTCAAGTGTAGAAAATCTTGAAGTTGGGGCTCAAAATGCATATGCTGTTAGAAACGGTTCTTTTACAGGTGAAATTGGATTAGAACAACTTGAAGAGTTTAGTATAAAAACTATTTTAATAGGACATAGTGAAAGAAGACATATACTAAATGAAACTCAAGAAGAGATAGCAAAAAAATATGAATTTTATAAAACTTTAGGTTTTAAAATTGTTTATTGTATTGGAGAACCTTTAGAAATAAAAAAACAAGGTTTAGATAAAACTTTGGAATATATTTTTGAGCAATTTAATGGTATTGATACAAATTATGAAAATTTAATTCTTGCTTATGAGCCTGTTTGGGCAATTGGAACAGGAGTTACAGCAACAAATGAAGATATACAAAATATTCATAAAGCTATAAAAGATAAAATTTCAAAACCACTTTTATATGGTGGAAGTGTAAAAGTTGAAAATGTGAAAGAAATTTGTGAAATACCAAATGTTGATGGAGCCTTAATAGGAACTGCTTCATGGAAAGTAGACGACTTTATACAAATAATTGAAAATACAAAGGATATAAAATGATAATGAAGGGGAAAAAAGGTGTTATTTTAGGGGTTGCAAACGATAAGTCAATCGCTTATGGTATAGCAAAAGCATGTGCTGCTCAAGGTGCAAAAATAGCTTTTACATACTTAAATGATGCACTTAAAAAAAGAGTTGAACCAATTGCTGCAGAGTTTGGTAGTGAAGCGTTGGTTTATCCTTGTGATGTTTCAAAACCTGAGGAAATAGTTGCTTTGAGAGAGTCTTTACAAAAAGATTTAGGAGAAATTGATTTTATCGTTCACTCTATAGCTTTTGCTCCAAAAGAAGGACTTAGTGGAAGATTTCATAATATTACAAAAGAAGCATTTGACATAGCAATGGATATATCAGTGTTTTCATTAATTGAAGTAGCAAGAGAGTTAAAACCTCTTTTATCTTCTAGCTCTTCTATTTTGACACTAACTTATTATGGTGGTGCAAAATATATTCCAAATTATAATCTTATGGGAGTTGCAAAAGCAGCTTTAGATATGACAACAAAATATTTGGCTGAAGATTTAGGAAAAGATGGAATTAGAGTAAATGCAATTAGTGCAGGACCAATTAAAACTTTAGCAGCTGCAGGAATTGGTGATTTTAGATTTATGCTTAAATGGAATGAAGCTCATTCTCCATTAAAGAAAAATGTAACTATCGATGAGGTTGGAAATTCTGGTATGTATCTTTTAAGTGATTTAAGTAGTGCAGTAACTGGAGAAATTCATTATGTAGATAGCGGATTTAATATTATGGGTATGCCAGCTGTTGAATTTGAAGATGGAAGACCTAGAATTGCTTGGAATGGAACTGACAAGTAAAAAGTAGAAATTTGTTTTTTAATAAATTTTTTATTTATAAAAAATCTTAAGTCTTTGACTTAAGATTTTTTTAGGCTTTGTTTTTACTAGAAATGCAATTTTAGGTTGGTTTGAGATAGAGGTAAGTTATTAAAATATAGTTTTAATAATTTTTATAAAAATAAGAAAATTTAACAACTTAGGATAAAGAAATGAATATAGATTTTAAAAACTTAGCAAACAAATACCAAACTCCATATTATGTTTATGATTTCGATTACATTACAAAACAGTATGAAGAGTTAAAAAGCTCATTTAGAGCTAGAAAATCATTAATCGCTTACGCGGTTAAAGCAAATTCAAATTTGAGTGTAATTAAGCACTTAGCAAATCTTGGAGCTGGTGCTGATTGTGTTAGTATTGGTGAAGTTAAAAGAGCTTTAAAAGTTGGAGTTCCTTCTTATAAAATCATGTTTTCAGGTGTTGGAAAAAGTGATGATGAGATAAGACAAGCTCTTGAACTAGATATTTTAATGATAAATGTTGAAAGTGCTGCTGAACTTGATAGAGTCGAAATTATTGCAAAAGAGTTAAATAAAGTAGCAAGAATTTCTATTAGAGTAAATCCAAATATTGACCCAAAAACACATCCATATATTTCTACAGGGTTACATGAAAATAAATTTGGTGTAGATATTGATAGTGCAAAAAGAATGTATATTCAATGTAAAAACAGTGAATTTTTAGACCCAACAGGAATTCATTGTCATATTGGTTCTCAACTTACACAACTTCAACCAATTAAAGATGCTGTAAAAATAGTAGCAGATTTAGTTAGAAACCTAAAAGCTATAAAAATAGATTTATCTTTTATGGATGTTGGTGGAGGATTAGGAATTGTTTATAAAGATGAAAGACTAATAGATACTTATGAATATGCTCAGTCAATTTTAGATGTAATGTTTGGACTTGATTTAACAATAATTTGTGAGCCAGGAAGATTTATTGTTGGAAACTCTGGAACTTTTGTAACAAAAGTTTTATATGAGAAAGTAAATGGAAATAAAAGATTTGTTATTGTTGATGGAGCAATGAACGATTTAATAAGACCTGCACTTTATAATGCTTACCATAGAATTGAAGTGCTAAATGACAACAAAGAGTTTAGTGATTGTAATCTTGTAGGACCCGTATGTGAGAGCGGAGACTTTTTCGCAAAAAATATTGAATTACCAAAAACAGAACATAATGATTTAATAGCAATTCATAGTGCAGGAGCTTATGGATTTACAATGGCAAGTAACTATAATACAAGAGGAAGAGTTGCTGAAATTGCTATTGAAAATGGAGTTGATAGATTAATTAGAAAAAGAGAAACTTTTGAAGATTTAATTGCTTTAGAAGAAGAGTTTATAAAATAAGGTAAATTTATTATGGCAAATGAAGATGGATTATTAGAACTAAGAGATCAATTAGATAATATAGATAACGAACTTCTTAAACTACTTAATGATAGAATGAAACTAGTTCATAAAGTAGGGGCTTTGAAAGCAAAAAGTGGTGGAGCTATTTATAGACCTGAAAGAGAAAAATCAATAATAGATAGACTTGATAAAATAAATCAAGACAACAAAGGTCTTTTAAATAGAAGTGCTATTGAAGCACTTTTTTTAGAGATTTTTGCAATATCAAGAAATATTGAATTACCTGAAAATATTGGTTACTTGGGCCCTCAAGGAAGCTTTACGCACCAAGCAGCTGAAGCTAGATTTGGTGCTATGAGTTCTTATGTTTCGATAAGTTCTATTAAAGGTATCTTCAAAGAATTAGAATCAAAAAAAATAAAATATGGAGTTGTTCCTATAGAGAACTCTTCAAATGGTATAGTTAATGATACTATAAATGGTTTTTCAAATTTTAACTCTAAAATTATTGCAGAAGTTGTACTAAATATACATCATACATTGGCGACTACATGCGATAGAATAAGTGATATTAAGAAGATTTATTCAAAAGACATAGCATTTGATCAGTGCAGAAAATTTTTAACAAATTTCGGCTTAGACGAAGTAGAATTAATTCCTGTTGAATCTACAACAAAAGCTGCAAAATTAGCTTCAAATGAGCCAAATTGTGCTGCAATTTGTCCACATGTAGCTGCAAAGTTGTATAATCTACCAATTTTATTTGAAAATATTGAAGATAAAGATAATAACAAGACTAGATTTTTTATTTTAAGTGATTTTGAAAATGCTCCTAGTGGAAATGATAAAACTTCAATTTTAGTAAAATTTCCAGATGAACAAGGTGTTTTAGTTAGATTTTTGAACGATTTTAATAATGCTGGAATTAATCTTACAAAAATAAAATCACATATAGTAGAAGGAGATTCAATATTTTTTATAGATTTTGATGGACACAAAGATGATGAGAATGTTAAGAACGTGTTAGAAAAACATAAATCTAGTGTAAAAGTTTTAGGTTCTTATGTAAAAGAGATAAAAGATATTTAAAAGTAATGGAGAACAATAAAATGAAATTTAATAAAGTGCTAAAAAATTTATCAACTTATGAAGCTGGAAAACCAATAGAATTGGTTGTAAGAGAATATGGGATAGATCCAAAAGAGGTTGTTAAACTAGCTTCAAATGAAAATCCTTATGGAACAAGTCCAAAAGTTGTAAAAAAAATAGAAAGTCTAGCAAAAAATATGTATTTATACCCTGATGATTCAATGTTTGAGTTAAAAGAGGCATTGGCAAAAAAATTTGAATTAGATAGTAAAAATGTAATAATTGGATCTGGAAGTGATCAGATTTTAGAATTTTGTATTCATGCAAAATGTAAAAAGGATTCAAATGTTTTGATGGCAAAAACAACTTTTGCAATGTATGAAATATACGCAAAACAAGTTGGAGCAAATGTAATAAAAACTAATTCAAGCCAACATAATCTAAAAGAGTTTTTAAAAGCATACAAAAAACATGGAGCAGATGTAATATTCCTTTGTTTACCAAATAATCCTTTAGGTGAGTGTCTGGATAAAGATGATGTATATGAATTTTTAAAATCTGTAGATGATAATACTTTAGTTGTTGTTGATGGTGCTTATCAAGAGTATGCAAGTTTCAAAGATGAGAAAAAAAGAATTTGTCCAAAAGATTTAATTTCTAAATTTCCAAATACTATTTATTTAGGAACTTTTTCAAAAGCTTATGCTCTTGGAGGTATGAGAGTAGGCTATGGTTTAGCGCAATCTGAAATTATCTCAACTTTTTATAAAATTAGAGCACCTTTTAATATCACAACTTTAAGTCTAGCAGCAGCTATTGAAGCTTTAAAAAATGAAGATTTTGTAAAAGATTGTATCTCTAAGAATTTTGAAGAGATGAAAAGATATGAAGAGTATGCTTCTAAAAAAGGTTTTGAATTTATTCCTTCTTATACAAATTTTATTACAATCAAATTTGAGGATTTTGTTTCAAAATTAGTTTCTCAGAAACTTCTTGAAAAAGGTATGATTGTAAGAGATTTAACTGGATATGGTTTAAATGCAATTAGAGTAACAATTGGTACAAATGCACAAAATACTAAACTATTTAAACTTTTAGATGAAGTTTTAGAAGAGTTAAAATAAGAGCTAGATGATGGAAATAAAAGGTAAATCTGTAGAAGAATTAGAAGAAGTAGCTTCAAAAATAAGGGAGAGGATAATTGATGTTGTATCAAGAAAAGGTGGGCATTTTTCTTCAACTTTGGGAGCTGTTGAGCTAACTCTTGGAATGCACTATGTTTTTGATGTAGAAGAGGATCCTTTTATTTTCGATGTATCTCATCAATGTTATGCACATAAACTTCTTACAAATAGATGGGAAGAATTTGAAACTATAAGACAATTTGGTGGGCTTTGCGGGTTTACAAAACCAAATGAAAGTAAGGCTGATTATTTTGTAGCAGGACATAGTTCTACATCTATTTCTCTTGCAGTTGGTGCTGCA
Source organism: uncultured Aliarcobacter sp. (assembly GCA_964384195.1). GTDB lineage: Bacteria > Campylobacterota > Campylobacteria > Campylobacterales > Arcobacteraceae > Aliarcobacter. Next base: position 24,637 of record CAYLKG010000015.1, read on the forward strand.
AAATCTATAAAATTAAAAAATCAATCAAGAGTTCCTGTTGTAATGATTGGAGATGGTTCAATGAGTGCTGGAATGGTATATGAAGCACTAAATGAATTAGGAGATTTAAAACTTCCTGTTGTAATAATTTTAAATGATAATGAGATGAGTATTGCAAAGCCAATTGGTGCTATATCAAAATATTTATCAAAAATACTTGCTGGGAAATTTTATCAAAGTTTTAAAGCAAGAGTTGATAAATTTATTAGAAATAATATGCCTGAAGGTACTACATATCTTGCTAAAAGACTTGAAAGTTCTATAAAATTAATAACTCCTGGAATACTATTTGAAGAGATGGGAATTGATTATATCGGACCAATTGATGGACATGACATTGAAGAGATTATTGATACTTTAACAATAGCAAAATCTATGGGAAAACCAGTTATTGTACATGCAAAAACAGTTAAAGGAAAAGGTTATAAAATAGCAGAAGGTCAACATGAGCATTGGCACGGAGTTGGTCCTTTTAATGTAGAAGATGGTGAATTTATTAAAAAATCTACACAAAAAAGTGCAACATCAGTTTATTCGTATAGTCTTTTAAATCTAGCAAAAAAATATGAAAATGTAGTTGGTGTAACTGCTGCAATGCCAAGTGGTACAGGGGTAGATAAATTGATTGAAGCTTATCCTAATAGATTTTGGGATGTTGCAATTGCAGAGCAACATGCAGTTACTTCAATGGCTGCTATGGCAAAAGAAGGATTTAAACCTTTTATAACAATTTATTCTACTTTTTTACAAAGAGGATTTGATCAAATAATTCATGATGTTTGTATTATGAATCTTCCTGTTGTATTTGCTATGGATAGAGCAGGAATTGTAGGTAATGATGGTGAAACACATCAAGGGGCTTTTGATATAAATTTTCTAAGGTTTATCCCAAACATGATTTTATTTGCTCCTAGAGATAATGAAACATTAGAAAATTCATTGGAATTTGCTTATACTTTAAGTAGTCCTTGTGCTATTAGATATCCAAGAGGTTCTTTTAAAGAACTAGATTTTAAAGCTACTAATTTTGAATTAGGTAAAGCAGAATTATTAAAAGATGGTAACTCAAATAAACTTTTTATAGGATATGGAAATGGTGTATCAAAAGCAATAGATGTAGAGAAACTTCATGAAGAAGATATTGCTATTTTAGATTTAAGATTTATAAAACCAATTGATAAAAATATATTAAAAACTCTTAGTGATAAATATGATAGTTGGTATGTGTTTAGTGATTCTCAAAAACAAGGCGGTGTTGCAAGTGCAATAATGGAAGCTTTAAGTGAATTAGAAATTACAAATATAAATATAAAATCTTTTGAATATGAAGATAGTTTTATTGAGCATGGAGATACAACTAAAGTTGAAGAATCTTTAGGACTTTTAGCTAAACAATTAGTCTTATTAGTCGATAAATAGGACAAATAGTATCCTATTTTTATATGTTTTTTTATTATTTTATTCAAAAATAACTATTAATTTAACTTTCATTTAATAATTTTTATCCTAAGATTAACAAAATCAAATAGGAGGATTTTAATTATGAAACTAAAAATTTCTTTAGTAGTACTTTTAGGTGCAAGTAGTTTATTTGCTAGCAGTGAATTGGTTACGAAAGCGAAAAATGCTGGTTTAGAGCCAATACCAAGTTCAAAACCAGAGCTTATGAAATTAATTGATGATAAAAAAGACCCAATTACGGATGCAAAAGTAGAGTTAGGGAAGAAACTATATTTTGATCCAAGATTATCTAGAAGTAATTTAATCTCTTGTAATACATGTCATAACCTTGGACTTGGTGGAGCTGATGGAGTTCCAGCAGCAATTGGACATGGATGGACAGCAAATCCACATCATCTAAACTCGCCAACAGTTTATAACTCTGTTTTCTTTAAAGCACAATTTTGGGATGGAAGAAGTCCACACTTAGCAGATCAAGCACAAGGTCCAGTTCAAGCAGGTCCAGAAATGGCAGCACCACCAGCATTAGTTGAGGAAAGAATTAATTCAATTCCAGCTTATGTTGATGAATTTAAAAATGCTTATGGAAAAGATGTAAAAGTTGATTTCGCAAAGATTACTGAAACTATTGCAACTTTTGAAAAAACTCTTGTTACTCCATCAAGATTTGATAAATTCTTAAGTGGTGATTCAAAAGCTTTAACTAAAGAAGAACAAGAAGGGCTAACTACATTTATAGATAAAGGTTGTACAGCTTGTCATACAGGAATTGCTCTTGGTGGAACAATGCAACCATTCCAAGTTGCTCAACAATATAAATTCACAAATGTAGGTGATTTTAAAGGTGATAAAAATGGAATGGTTAAAACTCCAACTCTAAGAAATATTACTGAAACAGCACCATACTTCCATAATGGACAAATTTGGTCATTAAATGATGCAGTAAAAGAGATGGGTTCTGTACAATTAGGAATAACTATTACAGATGCAGATGCAGCTAAAATAGTAATATTCTTAAAAGCATTAAAAGGTGATAAACCAGCTATAGTTTATCCACAACTACCAGAGTCTACTGATAAAACTCCAAAACCATCTTTTGATTGATATTGACTATAAAGAATTGGTAAATTTCCAATTCTTTATAAATAAGGAATCAATTTTTCTATACTAAGTCCCATAGCTGTACTCTCCAAACCTTTTACAGATTTTATATAAGGTTTGCAAAACCCTTCGACCATTATAGCTCCAGCCTTTCCAAAACACTCTCCACTATTAAGATAATTTAATACTTCTTTTTCATCAAATTTAGAAAATTCATAACTTGTTATGGATATATCAATTAATTCTATATTTTTATTTTTATAAATCATACAAGTTATTACAGATGTACAATTACCACTTTGAAGTTCTAGCATAGTTTTTGCATCTTCATAATCTTTTGCTTTACGTAAAAGTTTATTATCGCAAGTAACAACACTATCAGCAACAAGTAGGGGCATATCATTTATTCCATATTTATTATATAGTTCATCAAATTTGCCCTTAGTTGCTAAATAACAAAACTCTTTAGGATTTGTAGTTTTTATAGAATCTTCATCAAAATTACCACCATTTTGTATAAAGTTTATATTAAAACTATTTAAAATTTTTGCTCTTGTTGGAGAGTTTGAACCTAGCCTTATCAAAATAAATCCTTTTTTCCTTGGATTATACTAAGTTTTAATATAATTAATTTTAAATATTTAAAGGTTTTATATGTCAATTTTTGTTTCAAGGTTATCTGGAGTTTTAATATTTTTAAGTTTTATTTTTACTGTATATTCATATTTCTTTTATGAAAAGCAAAATATTGTTGGAGTGATTTTTATATGGATGGCATCTTTTATACTTTTTTTTGCAATGAAATCAAAAAGACTAATTTTATTTTTACTTTTTTTCTCATTTTTAGCTTTTTTATATAGTTTTTCAAATGAATTTTATATCGATTATTTTAAGGCTTTTAGTATAAATATCTATTTACTTACACTTTTAATATCTGTTGGATTTTTAAAGCTTATTGCAACACCTAGAAAAGACAAAGATGAACTTCCTAAAGGTAAGCTGTCATTTATAAAAACTTACTTAGGAATTCATCTATTTGGATCAATTATAAATTTGTCATCATTATTATTAGTAGCAGATAAAATGTATAAAAAAGCAAAATTAACACCTCTTCAAATTATTGTTTTAACTCGATCTTTTTCTAGTGATGCGTATTGGTCACCTTTTTTTGTTGCGTTTGCTGCTGCATTAACATATGCTCCAAATTTAAATACCTTTTCAATAATTTCATTTGGTATTTTTTTAGCTATTTTTTCTTTTGTTATTACATATTTTGAAGTAATTGGAAGCAAATTTCATTTCGATGATTTTTATGGATATCCACTTTCTTTACAAACACTATATTTACCTTTACTTTTAGCTTTTTTTGTTCTTTTAACACATTTTTACAATGCGGATTTAAAGATTATTTTACTTATCTCTTTATTTGCTTTTTTACTTACAATACTTATTCTACCTATAAAAAAAGGATTAAAAGAGAGTTCGAAGATTTTAAAATACCATATATTAGAAGAATTACCAAAAATGAAAAGTGAAATAATACTTTTCTTAGTTGCTGGTTTTTTTGGAATAATAGCAAGTAGTGTTTTATTGGGTCTTGATTTTAAATTACCTTTTATTATTTTTGATTATAAAATTGCATCGATAATGCTTCTGATATTTATATTATTAGCATTTATTGGAATTCATCCAATTATTTCTATCTCAATTTTAGGAAACTTCTTTGCAGATGCAAATCATACTTTAGTTGCTATGACATTTTTAATGGCATGGGCTACAACAGTTTCAACATCACCAATTTCAGGGTTAAATCTTACAATGAGTGCTAGATATAACTGTAATCCTAAAGAGATATTTAAATTAAATATTTTTTATGCATTTAAAATGTACATAATTTGTGTAATTTTATTATTTATAATGTCCAAATTTTTGGGTATTTCAGAGTAAAAAAAGAGAGTTTAGTTTATGACTCTTCTTGCAGTCCAATATGAATCTTTGTAGAATGGTTTATCAAGTTTTGTGTATTGAATACCTTTAATTGAAGCATGTAAAAATTCTCCATTTCCAGTATAAACACCAACATGTTTATCTATTTTGCTAGTTTTAAAGAATACTAAGTCACCTGGTTGTAATTCAGATTTCTTAACTTCAATTCCTTCATTAACTTGAGTTAGAGTAGATCTTGAAAGGGTATAGTCAAATTTTTCTTTAAACATTTTTTGAGTAAATGCTGAACAATCTATAGCATTTTGCCCTGTTCCACCCATTTTGTATTTAATATGCTTTGTTTCATTGTAAAATTCATTAAATACTTTTTGTTTTTGATTTTTAGCTAGATATGCATAACTATTAAATTCATTGTTATGGTTAGTGCTTTTTTTAGTAGTTGTAATAATTTTATTATTAGTGTTTTTAGAAACTTTATTGTTACTATTTTTAGTTTTATTATTTACTATTTTATTTATTTCTTTATTTTTGTTGTTATTTACCTTTTTAGATTCAACTTTTATTTTTTTATTTATTTGGTTTTTTGTAGTTTTTGGTTGAGGTTTTTTGATTTTTGTTTGAGATTTAACTTGTTGTACTTTTTTATTATTGTCTTGAGCTGCATAGATGGAAGTTTGCAAGCCCAAAAGTAATAAAAGTATAGTGGTTACTATTGAAACTTTTTTTGACATTCTTAACTTATCACATTTATTGATTATTTAAAAACTCTTTGAGCTTTCCAGTAATTTTTTGAGAAGTAATCACTTTCTAATTCAGAGATAGTAACTCCTATCTTTGTTGATGCATGCATAAACTTACCATCTTCAATATATATACCAACATGATTAGTTCTTCCTGTCTTGAAGAAAACTAAATCACCCATTTGAAGTTCATTTTTATTTATTGGTTTGCCAACTTGTGCTTGCTCACCTGTACTTCTAGGTAAATTAAGATTGAACTTTTCTTTTAATGCTTTTTGTACAAATCCAGAGCAATCAATCCCCTTCTTAGATGTACCACCTAATTTGTATCTTACACCTTCCCAATTACTGTAAAAATCAAACAGATTATTGTTGATTTTAACTTGTTTTGAAGTATAGTTACTTTTAGTGTTAAATACATCGATATTTTTATTCACACCCAACTTATTACTTGGAAATGTTGCTTGTTGATGCACGGAAGGCTGTTTTTGTGAGCTTTGGTATTTAGATACATCAATTTTTTCTTCACTTGATTTAAAAGAACAACCTGTGAAAAGTATCGAAAATAACATAATAAAAATGTATATTTTACTAGATTTCATTTAGTATAACTCCTTTTGAATTTGGTGAAAAATTTTATTTATCTTAGTTAAAATTGATAAATATGTCAAGTCTAAAAATTTAAATTGTATAATGAGCTTTTATTTTATGGGGGTTAAAATGTTCAAAATTTTAAAAATCTTACCAATAATTTTTGTATTAAATTCTTGTTTTTCTTCAAAAAACACCATTTTAAATAATGAAATAAGTTATAGTAACAAACAAAACACTTATGATTACTGTGCAAAATTTTCATATATTGCAAATATTGATGATATAAAATATAACAAAATGTTTATTGAGTATATAAATTTAGATTCTAGTTGCAAATGGAATGGTCTTGTGAGTGGATTTTTTGTATCTTTATTTAAAGATGAGCTAAAAGCAAAATCTTTTAAGTTAATACAAAGATACGACTTTAAAAATGTTGAAATAAGTACATATATAATAGATGAGATATATTATGTTGATATCATAGATGAATTTGGTGTTTTTGATGATACATTAATAATTGATTATAGTGGAATTTACACAGATGAATTATTAAGAAAAAATGGTAAATTAAATATATATAAAGAGTATCCAAGATTAGATTTTAATTATAATAAAAGTTTAGTTAGGTTTAATTTTATATATAACTATTTTTCAAGAGATAGTGAAAGTTTTAGAAATTAAAGGATGTTTATGGAAAAAGTGAAAATACTGCCATCATTTGTTTTGGGATTTTTTATATTTATCCTCTTAATGCGAAAAACCTCTTCCTTCAGGGAGAGGATGTAAGCATATTAACTTAGTAATATTAGCTTGGTGTTTCTTGTTGTTCAATGTATTTTTTAACAACATCTAAACTTGCACCACCACAACTCCCTGCAAAATAGCTAGGACTCCAAAGTGAATCTCCCCATATCTTAGAATCAACACTTTGAAATTTTTGTTGTTTTACTCTTCTACTTGAAACACCTTTTAGTGAGTTTACAAGTTTTAAGATTGATATTTTTGGCGGATAATTAATAGATGCACATGGTCACTCTCTCCATCATATTCAATTAGTTCACCTTCAAAATCTTTACACACTTTTTTAAATATAGGTTTCATAAAATCAATTACCTCTTTAGTAAATTCTTTTCTTTTAAAAAGAATTACAATTTGTAATATTATTCGTTTAAACG
>CAYLKG010000016.1:0-31575 GCA_964384195.1 uncultured Aliarcobacter sp.
TTATATGCCAGTTTGTTTTAGATTATCATTTCTCTATTGAAAAATTTGGGTTAATGATGCTGTAAATAGTTTGGATCAACAAACACAACAAAATGCTTCTGTAGCAACTCAATCTCATGATATAGCAATATTAATAGATGATATAGCAAAACTAATAGTATCAAATGCAAATGAAAAAGAGTTTGTTGGCAAAAATGAAATTAAATCAAAAAATAAAAATAATTTTAAAAGATGAATAAAATTTGGCAAAGATTATACATGTAAAATCTTGCTAAAATTTGTAATATTTTGGAAAGAATTGCAATATTAATTGGTGGAGATGTGCGGGATCGAACCGCAGTCTTAAAACAGCTTATATAAGCGTCTACATGCTTAGAAAAGTTGAAAAATTTCACTCTACGACAACTCAACTTCCAAAAGCAATCATAAAGCTAAGATCTAAAATTTCTCTTCAAAGTTCAATCAATACCTCAAAGATAATCTATCTAGGTTGAACCAGCATTTACCTACATAGATAGAATCTGTAGTGCCAGCCTCCATAGACTCAAGGCCGGAAAGGCCGAGTCAATAAGTTGTTAAACTTACGCAGCTTTAGCGTAAGCTGGAGCGTAATTTGTATTGTTTGCGTCTAAAAAAAATGAACCGCGTAACGGCATGTTCAGACCGACATGCAACTTATACTCACTGCTCTAATCGATACCAAGTCATCCCCATAACTTAAGATTATTGTACAAAAGTAATTATAAAAAACTTATTAATTGTAATCAAAATGTTACCAAAAGGTAAATTATGGCTTGCTTCATTTTTTATTATAGTTTTACATTGTATAATATTTACATAAAATCATATGGAGTAGACAAATGAGTAAAAAAGGTATTTTAATTATTGGAGCTGGTGGTGTTAGCAGAGTGGCTACTGTTAAGTGTGCTATGAATATAGATACATTTGAAAAAATTACACTTGCTTCAAGAACAGTTTCAAAATGTGAATCAATTGCTGCTGATATTTTAAAAAATCAAGGTGTAAAAATTGATGTAGCTAGTGTTGATGCTGATAGTGTTGATGAATTAGTAAAATTAATTGAAAAAGTAAATCCAAAATTAGTATTAAATGTTGCTTTACCATATCAAGATTTAACTATCATGGATGCATGTACAAAATGTAAAGTTGATTATGTTGATACAGCAAATTATGAACATCCAGATGAGGCAAAGTTTGAGTACAAATTACAATGGGAAAGAGATAAACAATTTAAAGAAGCTGGAATTATGGCTCTTTTAGGTTCAGGTTTTGATCCAGGTGTAACTGGAGTATTTTGTGCATATGCTCAACAAAATTTATTTGATGAGATTCACACTATAGACATTATGGATTGTAATGCAGGTGACCATGGATATAAATTTGCTACAAACTTCAATCCAGAGATTAATCTAAGAGAAGTTAGTGCAAATGGAAGATATTGGGAAAATGGTCAATGGATTGAGACAAAACCTCTTGAAATTAGAGTTGATCATGATTATCCAGAAATTGGAGTAAAAGCTTCATACTTACTTTATCATGAAGAGTTAGAATCACTAGCAAAAAATATCAAAGGTCTGAAAAGAATTAGATTTTTTATGACATTTGGGGATAGTTATATTCAACATATGAACTGTTTACAAAATGTTGGAATGTTGGGAATTGAACCAGTTGAACATCAAGGAATGAAAATTATTCCAATTGAGTTTTTGAAAACTTTATTGCCAGATCCAGCAAGCTTAGGACCAAGAACTGTTGGACAAACAAATATTGGATGTATAATCGAAGGTATAAAAGATGGAAAACCAAGAAAAGTTTATATCTACAATGTTTGTGACCACCAAGAGTGTTACAAAGAAACAGGAGCACAAGCTGTAAGTTATACAACAGGAGTTCCAGCAATGATTGGTTCTAAGTTACTTTATAAAGGTATTTGGAAAAATCAAGGGGTGTTTAATATAGAAGAGTTTGATGCAAAACCATTTATGGATGAGTTAATGACTCAAGGTCTTCCTTGGAAAATTTTAGAATTAGATGCAAAATAGTATGAGTAAGAACTACGAAATAGTGGATAGTTTTGAAAAACTCCCAAGTCCTGCTTATGTTTGTGAAGAAGAGCTTTTAGAGAAAAATCTAAAATTATTAAAAAGAGTTCAAGATGAAACTGGAGTTAAAATTCTTTTAGCTCTAAAAGGTTTTGCTATGCATTCAACTTTTGATTTATGTAGAAAATATTTAAAGGGTTGTTGTGCATCAGGACTACATGAAGCTCTTTTAGCAAAAGAGGAGTTTGGTGGAGAAGTTCACACTTATAGTCCAGCATTTAAAGATGAGGAGATAGACGAGATTATAGCTATCTCAAATCATTTAGTATTTAACTCATTTAATCAGTTAAAAAGATATAAAGATAAAGCTTTTGGAAAAGTATCTTTAGGTGTTAGATTAAACCCTGAGTATTCAAGTGTAGAAGTGGATTTATATAATCCTTGTGCTCCATTTTCAAGACTTGGTATTACAAAAGCGAATTTTGATGAAGCTCAACTGCAATATTTAGAAGGGTTTCATTTTCATGCACTTTGTGAGCAAAATGTAGATGCTCTTGAAGGTGCTTTGGCAAATTTTGAAAAAAACTTTAGTCAATATTTTGATAAATTAAAGTGGGTAAATTTTGGTGGAGGACATCATATTACAAGAGCTGATTATGATGTTGAAGGATTAATCAAACTTTTAAAAGATTTTAAAACTAGATATCCTCATCTTGAAGTTTATATGGAGCCGGGTGAAGCAGTTGGTTGGCAAACAGGTTATTTGGTTGCAACTGTACTTGATATAGTGAATAATGGAATGGATTTAGTGCTTCTTGATACGAGTGCTGAAGCTCATATGCCAGATACATTAGCAATGCCATATAGAGCAATGATAAGAGGTTCTGGAATTGCTAGTGAAAAAAAGTATACTTATAGATTAGGCGGGAATACTTGTTTAGCTGGAGATATTATTGGTGATTACTCTTTTGATGAACCTTTAAAAATAGGTGATAAAATAATTTTAGAAGATATGATTCATTATACAATGGTAAAAACGACAACCTTTAATGGTATAAAACTACCTTCAATTGTTATAAAAACTAAAGAAAACAGATATAAAATAGTAAAAAACTTTGGTTATAATGATTATAAAATGAGACTTTCATAGTCAATTTTAGGAGAAAAATATGAAGGGATATGATAGAAATCTTATAAAAGAAGCTTTTGCTGATGTAGATATAGATGAAGCTATTAAAGATGTCGAAGAAAAAAAATATAAAAAAACTAAAAAGTCTAAAGAAAAAATCGAAGATGAAGAGCAAAAAGTTCAAGTTTGGGTTAAAAAAGATACTTTGGAATATCAAAAAGAGTTACATTTGCTTCAAATTGAACTTTTAAAGCTTCAAAATTATGTAAAAGAGAAAGGTCTAAAAGTTTTAATTATATTTGAAGGAAGAGATGCTGCTGGAAAAGGTGGGATAATCAAAAGAATAACCGAACATTTAAATCCAAGAGGAGCTAGAATTGTTGCTTTAGAAAAACCTAGTGATGTTCAAAAAACACAATGGTATTTTCAAAGATATGTAGAGCATCTTCCAAGTTCTGGAGAGATAGTTTTATTCGATAGAAGTTGGTACAATAGAGCAGGAGTTGAGCCTGTTATGGGGTTTTGTACAAAAGAACAACACATGCAATTTTTGAGAGATGTACCTGATTTTGAAAAAATGCTTGTTGAGTCTGGAATTATTTTATATAAATTTTATTTCTCAATTTCAAAAAATGAACAACAAGAGAGATTTAAAAAAAGAGAAACAGTTTTATTAAAACAATATAAATTATCTCCAATAGACGAAGAAGCTCAACTTAGATGGGACCAATACACAGCTGCAAAATATTCAATGTTAATGGCATCTCACACTTCAACATCGCCTTGGGTAATCATCAAAACTGATAATAAAAAAGAAGCAAGATTAAATTGTATTAAACATATTTTAAATAATATTGATTATGAAAATAAAATGAAAGATAAAGAACTATATAAAATTGACAAAAAAGTTGTTGTGAGTGGTTCTGAAGAGATTGAAAGTATGGAAAGAAAAAATGAGCTTTTAGCTATTGAAAAAGGTGAACAATGAATTTAAATGAATTTGATAAAACTTCTCAGATTGGTCTTTATATTTCTAAAGAAGAACATTCTATTTTTGGAAAAAAATATATAGCAAGATTCCAACATGATAAAAAAAGATATGTAAAAGTTTTGGGATATGTAAAAAAAGACAATTTAACTTTACAAAAAGCTGTAAGCTTATTTGAAGATTTTAAATTAAAGGTTGCGGGCAACGGTGAAACTCTTTTAAAAAAAGATGATAAAAAAGATAAAGAAGAGAAGGTTATTTTAAAAACTACTTCTAAAGTAAGTGATAATTTACAGGCTTTACAAGAAGAGAATAAGTTTTTAAAATCATTATTAAAAGATTATAAAAAATTAAATCCTGAAGTTTTAGAAGAGGGAATACAAAAAATTTATGACTTACAAAGTCTAAAGCCCTATCAAATTGAACTAATTAAACTTCAAGATTGGCTTGAAAAAGAGAATAAAAGAATGATTATTATCTTTGAAGGAAGGGATGCTTCTGGAAAAGGTGGAGCTATTAGAAGAATTACAAGATATATGAACAATAAACATTATAGAGTTGTTGCTTTAGGAAAACCCACAGAAACACAAAGAAATCAATGGTTTTTACAAAGATATATTGAGCATTTTCCAACAGGTGGTGAAGTAGTATTATTTGATAGAAGTTGGTACAATAGGGCTATGGTGGAGCCAATTTTTGGATTTTGTACACCTGAAGAGCATGAAATTTTCATGGAAGATATAGTAAATTTTGAGCAAGATTTAGTAAGACAAGGAATGATATTAATTAAACTATATTTTTCTGTTTCAAAAGAAGAGCAAAAAAGAAGATTTGAAAGAAGAATCAATGATCCTTTAAGACACTGGAAATTTTCTGAGGTTGATATGCAAGCTCAAGATTTATGGGATGAATTTTCAGAAAAAAAATATGAAATGTTAAGAAGAACTACATCAAGAAGTGCACCTTGGCATATAATTAGAAGTGATAATAAACATTTAGCTAGATTTGAAGCTTTAAAAATTATATTAAATTCTGTTGACTATGATGGAAGAAATTATTCATTAAATTTTGAAGCAAATGAAAATATAAATATTTCTATACAAAGAGAATTACTTCAAATGAGAAAAACAAAAGATTATTAATCTTTTGTTTTTACTTTAAAAATCTACAAATAACTACTTAAAGAAAAGCCTTATTAAAATTTAGATAAAATATTTGCTAAAATTAAAATTCGGAGTAAATTTGATGGAATTTAAAGCAAATAGAGTTGATGAAGCAAATGTTGAAATAACAGCAACACTTTCAAAAGAATTAATTGAAAAAAACTTAGATAAAGTAGCTGCTCAAGCTGCTAAGACTATGAATGTTCAAGGTTTTAGAAAAGGAAAAGTTCCTGTTGCTGTAGTAAAACAAAGATATGCAGATAAACTATTAGAAGATGCTCAAGGTGAAGCTATTAGAAAAGTTTTAAATGAAGGTTTAAAATTACTTGACCTTAAAAATGATGATTTAATAGGTGAGCCAAGTATCTCTAAATTTGATAAAAAAGAGAATGGAAGCGTTGAGTTAGAAATTTCTGTAGCTTGTAAACCAAAAATAGATTTAGGTGACTATAAAACTTTAGTTCCTGAAGTTAAAGCTGTAGAAGTTGGAATTGAAAAAATTGATGCAAGACTTACAGAAATTGCAAGTCAATCAGCACCTTTAGAAAAAATTGCAAGAAAAAGAGCAGCAAAAGATGGTGATTATGCTGTGATTGATTTTGAAGGATTTGTTGATGGTGTAGCATTTGAAGGGGGAAAAGCTGAAAAATATCCTCTTCAATTAGGTTCAAACTCTTTTATTCCAGGTTTTGAAGAACAAATAATTGGTATGAAATATGAAGAGCAAAAAGATGTTGTTGTAACTTTCCCAAAAGAGTACCAAGCAAAAGATTTAGCTGGAAAAGAAGCGGTATTTAAAGTAACTTTACATGAAATTCAAGAAAGAGTAGCTCCTGAGTTAAATGATGAGTTCGCACAAAAATTATTACCAAATGAAAAAGATGTAACACTTGATTCTTTAAGAGAGAAAATTAAAGAGCAAATTGTTGCAACTGAAAAAGCAACTTACTACAGAGAAGAGTTAAAACCAACTTTCTTGGAAACTTTAGTTGAGAAAATCAACTTTGCACTACCAAAAACAGTTGTTGATCAAGAAGTTAATTTTGCTTTAAACAACAAAATCAGAAGTATGAGTGAAGCTGAAATAAATGAGATTAAGGAAGATGCAACAAAAATTGAAAAAATTAGAGAAGAGCTGAAAACAGATGCAATAAATTCTGTTAAAGCTACATTTATTATTGATGCTTTAGCAAAAGCTGAAAATGTAGATGTAAATGACCAAGAAGTTACTCAATTATTATATTTTGAAGCATTACAAATGGGACAAAATCCACAAAATGTTATTAAACAATATCAAGAAGCTGGATATTTACCTGCAATTAAAATGTCAATTATTGAAGAGAAAGTTATCTCTAAACTTTTTGATGAGAAATTAGCAAAATAATTTTAGGAAAAAATATGAGTTACATACCATATGTAGTTGAAAAAACTGGTCGAGGAGAAAGAAGTTACGATATTTATTCAAGACTTCTTAAAGATAGAATTATCATGTTAAGTGGTGAAATAAATGATGCAGTTTCATCGACAGTTGTTGCGCAGCTTCTTTTTTTAGAAGCTGAGGATCCAGAAAAAGATATTTATTTATATATAAATTCTCCAGGTGGAGTTGTAACTTCAGGATTATCTATTTATGATACTATGAATTATATAAAACCTGATGTTTGTACTATTTGTATAGGTCAGGCTGCATCTATGGGAGCGTTTTTATTAAGTAGTGGAGCAAAAGGAAAAAGATATTCTCTTCCAAACTCTAGAATTATGATTCATCAACCATTAGGTGGTGCTAGAGGTCAAGCTACTGATATTCAAATTCAAGCAAAAGAGATTCAAAGGTTAAAAGATAGCTTAAACTCTATTTTAGCTAGTCAAACAGGACAAGATTTTGAAACTATTGAAAAAGATACAGATAGAGATAACTTCATGAGTGCAGAAGAAGCTTGTACATATGGCTTAATAGATGAAGTTATAGAAAAACACAAGTAAGAATTAAAATGGTTAGAGAAATTATTACATATCCCAATAAGTTACTTCGAACAAAATCGCAAGATGTAGAAAAATTTGATGAAGAATTACACACTCTTCTTGATGATATGTATGAAACTATGATAGCAGCGTCAGGTGTTGGCTTGGCTGCTATTCAGGTTGCAATTCCTAAAAATATATTAATCATAAATATTCCAAATGAAGAGGATATTCAAGATAAAAATGAGCTAATTGAAGCAATAAATCCAAAAATCACACATAAAGATGGAGTTCAGGTTTTTACTGAGGGTTGTTTAAGTGTTCCTGGATTTAGTGAAGATGTTACTAGAGCAAAACATATTATCGTTGAATATTTTAATAGATTTGGTGAAAAACAAACTATGGAATGTGAAGACTTTTTAGCTGTTGCTTGGCAACATGAAATAGAGCATTTAGAAGGTCATGTTTTTATAGAAAACTTATCTTTCATAAAAAGACAAAAATTTGAAAAAGAATGGAAGAAAAAATTAAAAGAGAAAAAATAATTTTTCTTTTAAATACCTTTTTTTAAAATATTTATTATTAAAATAAGTAAAAAATTATTTACAAATCCCCAAACTATCCAAAAAAATATTTTTTCAAATTTTGATGCAAAAACATCTTTAAAATTATACGGACAAGCTTTTATTGCTAAATAAAAAAATACTGCGATTGCAATTAAAAAACTGTAAATATTTACTTGTGCAAAAAGTATTGTTAAAAATGAGAAAAACGGTCCAAAAACTGTAAGTGCAAAAAAATTTCCATATATTTTTCTTTTTTTTGTTCCATTAAAATATCCAACCGTAAAGCCACAATTTGGACAAATTGTACCCATTCTTGATAGAATCTCAGCTTCACAATCAGGACAATTCATAATTGATGACATACAAAAATCCTAATTTTTTACTTATTATATCAACTAATGTTTAAATAAAACACTTCAAGAGAACAATTTTTTGTAAATAATTATATAATAATAAATTATTTTGATAAATTTATGAAAATTATAAAATCTGCAGTTCAAGATTTAATTGATGCAACCGTTGTAGAAGTTGAAGCAAGCTTTACGAAGATATAAAAATATTGTGTTTTAGATGAAGAGAGCAAAAGTATTTTAGAAAAAGCTAGAATAAATTATGCACTTTCCTTTAGAAGTATAAATAAAATATTAAAAGCTGCAAGAACTATAGCAGATATAAATGGAAATTAATTTATTAGAAAAAGTGACTTATTCAAAAGTTTAAATTTTAGAAGAAGATAAAAATTATCCTTGACAAATCAAAAAAAATAAATTATACTTCAAAACTTAAATTAAAAAGGAGAGTAATATGAAAATATTTAATATTTCTAAAAACAATTTCATTGAAAGTGTAAACTCTTCTTTGCTCCTCAATTTTTCTCTCTAATTATAAATTTTATAGTTAATTTCGTATTTTAAAATCTGTTTTTCTTTTTTTATTTAAAAAAAGATATAATCAATTGTTAAACTAAAAGGTAAATATTATGGATAAAAATAAAATTATTGTATTTGATACTACTTTAAGAGATGGAGAGCAAAGTCCTGGGTGTTCTATGAACACTGAAGAGAAATTAAGAGTTGCGTTACAGTTAGAAAAGTTAGGAGTTGATGTTATTGAAGCTGGGTTTGCAGCAGCGAGTCCTGGAGATTTTGATGCAGTTAGTCAAATTGCTAAAATAGTTAAAAATTCAACAATATGTTCATTAAGTAGAGCTATTGAAAATGATATTAAACAAGCTGGATTAGCAGTTTCTCACGCATCAAAACATAGAATTCACACATTTATAGCAACTTCACCAATTCATATGAAATATAAGTTAAAAATGCGTGAAGAAGAGGTTATAAAAAGAGCAGTTCATGCTGTAGAGTATGCTAAAACTTTTGTTGATGATGTTGAATTTTCTTTAGAGGATGCTGGAAGAAGCGAAATTTCTTTTATGAAGGAAGTTATAGATGCAATAATAAAAGCTGGAGTAAAAACAATCAATTTACCTGATACTGTAGGGTATAGGTTACCAACAGAACTAGGTGCAATGGTAAAAGAGTTAAGTGATTATACTGCAGGCAGAGCAATAATTTCAGTCCATAATCACAACGACTTAGGATTAGCAACAGCAAACACTTTAGCAGCTGTTTTAAATGGTGCTAGACAAATCGAAGTAACAATAAATGGTTTAGGAGAAAGAGCTGGAAATTCAGCTTTAGAAGAAGCTGTAATGGCTATAAAAACTAGAAAAGATATATTTGGAGATTTATATACATCTATTAACACACCTGAAATTTATGCAACTTCAAGATTAGTTGCTACAATTACTGGAGTTGAACCACAACAAAATAAAGCAATTGTTGGTAAAAATGCATTTTCTCATGAGAGTGGAATTCACCAAGATGGTGTTTTAAAACATCAAGAGACATATGAGATTATGAGACCAGAAGATGTTGGAGTTATAAAAGATAGTACTTTAATTTTAGGAAAACATTCAGGACGTGCAGCATTTAAAGACAAAATTGCTCAATTAGGTTTTGATAAAGTTAGTGATGAAGAGTTAAATAGTGCATTTGAAAGATTCAAAGTTTTAGCTGATAAGAAAAAAGATATAACTGATGATGATGTTAGAATGTTAATAACAGATGAAGCTTTAAATCACGATAAAATTTACGAATTAGTAGGATTACAAATAAGCGACTGTTCAAATGGTATGCCAATGGCAGCTGTATCTATAAGATATGAAGGTAATATAATAAAAGATGCAGGTTTGGGAGATGGTACAATGGATGCTATTTTCAAAACAATTGATAGATTAACTGGGTATTCAGGAGAGCTAAAAGATTATAAAGTTATATCTGTTAGTGAAGGTAAAGATGCTCTTGCAAAAGTAACAACAAGAGTTAGTTTTGATGATACAACACCTGCATTTGTAGGACATGGATTAAGCATTGATACTATGCTTGCAACTGCAAATGCATATATTGGGGCATTAAATTCATATTTATCTCAAAAAAATAGACTTACAAAAAATTGTGGACATCAGGTTTGAAAAGATAGGAGAAATCCTATCTTTAGTAAAATATGGAAGAGTTAAGTAATAAAGAAGAGATTTTAGAAATTTTAAAAAATAATAGTGCAGTATTACTATATTTTGGTGCAATAAATTGTGGTGTTTGTGAAGTATTAAGACCAAAAATAGAACAAGAAATTTGTCAAAACTTTTCAAAAATTAAACAAATATATGTAAATTCGGCTTTGAATTTAGATATTTCAAGCTATTTTAATATATTCTCAAATCCAACAATTTTAGTTTTTTTTGAAAATAAGGAGTTCAATCGTTATGGAAGAAATATTAGTTTAAATATATTTAATCAAGAGATAAAAAGATTATATGAGATGGTGTTTTAATGATTAGAGCTTTAGCAATTTTACTTTTTCTTTTTGTTGCAATGCAGTTTATTCGACCTGAAAAAGTGGAATATAAAAAAGATTTAGATACTGAGTTAAAAGCACCTGAAGAGATTAGACAAATATTGTTAAAAGCTTGTTATGATTGTCATTCAAATGAGATAAACTATCCTTGGTATTCAAATGTAGCTCCATTTTCTTGGGTTGTTGTAAATCATACAACAGAAGGTGTAAAAGCTTTAAATTTTTCTAACTGGGAAAAATACAATTATGTGTTAAAAGAAGAGAAATTAAAAGCTATTTATAGAACTGTTTATTCTGCTATGCCTCTTCCTGCCTATGCTTGGGTTCATAAAGATGCTGAATTAACAAAAGAAGAGCGACAGATGATTAGAGATTGGACTGGGGTAAGAAAATAGTGAGAGAAGAAGTTGCTGAGCTTTTAGAAAATAGGGGTGAACTACTTACTGTTACATATTTTAAACTTCAAGAGCTATTTGAGAATAAATACGGCAAAAATGCTTTAGTTCTTATGGAAATTGGCACTTTTTTTGAGGTATACGAAGTAAATAACGACAAAGAAAAAATTGGTAAAGCAAAAGAAATAGCTGAACTTCTAAATATTCAATTAACAAGAAAAAATAAATCAATCCTTGAAAACTCAAAAGAGAATCCTATTATGGCTGGAGTCCCAGCCATTTCATTTGAAAAACATTTAGCACGTATCATTGCTGAACAAAAGTATACTATTGCTATTGTTAGACAAAAAGGTATTCCTCCAAATGTTAGCAGATACCTTGATGTTGTTGTAAGCCCTGGGACAAATTTTGATTTTGTTGTAGATCAAGATGATAATTTTATTACTTCAATAGTTGTTGATCAAATAAGAGGAAATTATTTGATTGGTTATAGTGCTATTGATGTAACAACCGCAAAATGCTATTACAATGAAGTTTTTGGAACGGCTGAAGATAAGTTTTTTGCTTTAGATGAAGTATTTAACTATATGAATATGCATAAAACTAGCGAAGTAATAGTAACTATTGCAGATAAAAATATAAATCAAAAAGAGATTATTGACTATTTGGAATTAAACTTAAAGAGTTATCATTTAAGAAACTTCAGACCAAAAATTTCATATCAAAATGAACTTTTTAAAAATGTTTTTAGTATAGAATCACTTCTGACACCTATTGAACATCTAGATATGGAAAGAAGTCCACTATCAACAGAGTCTTTAGCTATTTTAATAGATTTTGTAATCGCTCACGATAGTGCAATAATTCAAAAATTATCAAATCCAATAAAATTGGATGTAAGCAGATACATATATCTTGGAAACAATGCCCTAGAGCAGTTAAATATAATAGATACAAGTCATAATCCAAGTTTAATAAAGCTAATGAATAACACATCAACTGCAATGGGTAAAAGACTTTTAAAAGAGAGACTTACAAATCCTATTAAAGATGCTAAAGAGCTCTTAAGAAGATACAATCTATCAAAAGAGTTATATGATTATCACTCACCAATTGAAAATGAGCTAGCAAATATTTATGATATTGAAAGATTAACAAGAAGAATAAAGTTAGCAAGACTTCATCCATTTGAACTAAACTATTTATACGACTCTTTATTAAGTATAAAAGAAATTGTAAAGTTTATGGAAAACTATAAATTTATATCTCCTCCTTGTAGTAGTGAAGAGGTTGACAGTTTTATAAAATCTATTAATAGCACTTTTGATTTAAGTATAAGTGGAAAATTTATGCTTAAAGATGTTGATACAAATATGATAACATCTGGAATAAACACTCAAATTGATGAATTAAATAGAAAAAATGTTTTATTATTTTCAAAATTAGAGATTATCAAAGAACATATTTTAGGTTTTTTAAAAAGTGAAGATGAATCTTATGTAACAATAAATAGACTTGATAAAGAAGGCTTTTTTTTAGGTTTAACAAAAAATAGATTTAATCTAATAAAAGATGAATTGCTAAAGTCTCATTTGATTATTGATGATGAGTTGTTATTATTTAAAGATTTTACAATCAAAACTCAGACAAATAGTGTAAAAATATCTTGTAAATTGACTGAAGAGATATCAGATAAATATGTTCATAATCTTAAAAAAATAGTTGAAATAAATAAGATTGTATTTAAAGAAAAACTTTGTGAATTTGAGAAAAAGTTTGCAATGCTACTTGGTGAATTGGTTATGTTTATTGCTGAAATTGACCTTACAGTCTCAAACATAAAAACTGCAAAAAAATATAATTATACTTGTCCAAAAATAGTAAAAACAAAAGATGATGAGAACTTTTTGGAGTTGATAGATTTAAGACATCCAATAATTGAAAGCAATGAAGAGAGCGGTATTTATGTACCAAATGATGTTATTTTAGGAGAGTTAAATCTTGCTTCAAAAGAGTATCAAGAAAATCTAATAATAAAAAATTCAAATCCTATAAATCTTCAAGCTAATAAAATGCATGGGATTTTACTTTTTGGAATAAATTCTTCTGGTAAATCTTCACTTATGAAAGCTATTGGAATAAGCGTAATTATGGCTCAAGCTGGGTTTTTTGTCCCTTGCAAAAGTATGAGATTTTCAATTTTTGATTCTATTTTTACAAGAATTAGTGGAGCTGATAATATTGCAAAAGGTTTATCAAGTTTTGCTGTTGAAATGATGGATTTAAAAAATATATTCAATAGAGCTAGTAAAAAATCACTTATTTTAGGTGATGAAATAAGTCATAGTACAGAAACTTTAAGTGGACTTAGTATTGTTGCAAGTGCTATTTTAAAACTAGCAAGGCTTGAAGCTATTTTTGTTTTTGCAACACATCTTCATCAGCTACCACAAATTCCAGAAATTGAAAAGTTAAAAAATATAATTTCCCTTCATTTGGCTGTTATGTATATGGATGATGAGGATAAACTAGTTTTTAATAGAAAATTAGCCTATGGAAGTGGTTCTTCTATTTATGGGCTTGAGTTTGCAAAATCACTACATATGGATAGAGAGTTTTTAAGTATTGCAAATGAGATTAGAAAAAGATTGAGTGATGACTATACAAAAATAGAAAGAATTTCTCAAAAAAATAGTTCAAAATATAATAGTAATCTTTTCACGTCAAATTGTATAATTTGTGGAAGAGCCTGTGATGATGTTCATCATATAATAGAGCAATCAAAAGCAAATGCGGATGGATTTATAGGACATATAAATGCAAATCACAAATACAATCTTATTCCTTTGTGTAAATTGCATCACAAAATGGTTCATGATGGAACTATAAATGTAAATGGCTTTGTAAGTACCTCAAAAGGTTTAGAACTTCATTATACTATTGTCGAGAAATAATTACTTATTTTAGGAGTTTTATGGATTTTTTTATCTCCACTTTTATAAAAATGTTTTTTATTATGACTCCTTTTTTTGTTCTTAGTGTTTTTTTGACTATAACAAATGAAGCAACATTAAATGAAAAGCGTAAGCTAGCAGTTAAAGTTACCTTTTCTGTTATAGTGATATCTTTAGTTTTACTTTTCTTTGGGCAACATATTTTTAAAATTTTTGAAATAACACTTGATGCCTTTAAAATAGGAGCAGGGGCTTTATTATTTTTAACGGCAGTTGGTTTGATTTATGGGAACAAAGATGGGCAAAAACTAACAGATACAAATCTATCAGATTTAGCTGTTGTTCCTTTAGCTCTTCCTATTACAATAGGTCCTGGAACTATTGGAGTTTTACTTGTTATGGGAGCCGAATTTAGTAGTTTTTCAAAGCTAGTTTTAGGAAGTTTAGCTTTACTTTGTGCAATAATTTTAATAGGTACGATGCTATATTTATCGAGTTTAATTGAGAAATTTATAGGAAAAAATGGTTTATTGATTATCTCAAAAATAACAGGGCTTTTTTTAGCAGCGCTATCAGCTCAAATAATGTTTGATGGAATAAAAAATTTCTTGAATCTTTCAATTATTTTGTAGAGAAAATCTCTACAAAATTAATAATCTAACTTATCTCCATTTTTCAATATATCTTTTGTAAATCTTATAACTTTATTTCTTCCTGTAGCTTTTGCCTCATATAGTGAGATATCAGCATATTTGATACATTTATATATTTGATCAGCATCATTTGGATAAAAAGAGTAACCAATACTTACTGTTTTTGTAAATGAATCTCCATTGTAGTTAAAAATTATTTTTGAGAATTCATTGTTTATTTTCAATGCCAAGTCATGCGCAGACTCTTCTGTTGGATTTCTCATAAGAATTAAAAACTCTTCACCACCATATCTGATAATGAATTCATTTTCACTAATAGATTTTTTCATAGTTATTGCTAGTTTTCTTAAAATATCATCTCCAACATCATGACCATAGGTATCATTTATCATTTTAAAATAATCAATATCTAAAAACATTATTGCAAATGTATTTCCATCTTTTACTTCATGTGCTAGCTTCTTATCAATGAACTCATTGGAATGGTAACTTAAAATCAGACACATTTATTTCATTTTCTATACTGCTGTTACTGAGTGTAACCTTTCTATCTTCTCTTCAAACTCAACAGGAGATAATCCATTTAAATAACTATGAGATCTAATTCTATTATAAAACAGTTCAATATATTTAAATATTTCTAATTTTGCTTGTTTTTTTGTGTAAAAGTATGTTTGATACACCAATTCATTTTTTAAGCTCTTAAAAAAACTTTCAGCAACTGAATTATCCCAACAATTTCCTTTTCGGCTCATACTTTGTATAATTCCATATTGTTTTAGTAAATCTCTATGTTCGTAAGAAGCATACTGACTTCCTCTATCAGTATGCCAAACAAGACCATTTTTTGGAGTTCTATGTTTTAATGCCATATTTAATGCATCATTTACAAGTGATACTTTCATTGTATCATCCATACTCCAACCAACAACTTTTCTTGAGTAAAGGTCAATTACAGTTGCAAGATATAACCATCCTTCTCCTGTTGAGATATAAGTTATATCTCCTACATATTTCTCATTTGGATTTGAAGCATAAAAATCTCTATTTAAAATATTAGAAGCTATTGGCAAATTATGGTTAGAATCAGTTGTATTTTTATACCTTCGTTTTATTTTTACTTTTAAATTTAAATCTTTCATGATATTTGAAATACGCTTTCTTGATACAAACAATCCAAAATATAAAAGTAACCTATCTTTTATTCTTCTCGTTCCATAGGTACTTTTACCTTCAATAAAAATAGATTCTACAAGACTATTTAGTTTTTCATCAACTTTTTTAATCATACTACCAGAGCTTATCTTCTATTGTTAATCGTATTAAGTCCATAACTACCTATAGAATTTGGGGAAAATATAGTAATTACTTACAAAAGCACTTTTGGAAAGAAAAACTTTTTAAAGTGATGGATATTTTGTGTGTAGTGTTGGAGAAGCTAGTCCTGAAACTATACAGAATTATATAGCAAATCAAGGTTAGGCTTTTCGATTCATCCCATGGGCTAAAGACCAATGGGATTTCTCGAGGTTGTTATTAAAAATTAAATCTGAAAATGATTTAGAAACTTATTTTATTGTTGTTTCACAAGATCCAGTTGAATACTCAATTGTAAACCTTGTTGCTCCAATATTTATCAATGAAAAAGAGAAGTTAGTTGGTCAATATGTTACGAATGAAAAAGTTGATCCATGTCTTGCAACAATTGACAAGTGTATTAAATTATAGTTGCAACAATTAATTTTGTTGCTAAACAGCTAGAAACTATTTTTACTTTACATTTTGAAAATAGTTTCTGACCTTTATAGTTTTCTATAACAACTTTTAGCCCAATCATTTTATCATAACAAACAGCTCTTGATTTCTCTATATCAACAATTTTTACTTTGATTTCAGCTCCTAAATTTTCCTTAGCCCATCTTGCATATTTTCTATCTTCAAAATCCCAAACTAACTTATCTATTTTTCTTTCCTGATCAGAAATATGAGCACAAATATCATCTAAATCTTTTGGTAGTTTTTTATTTTTCAAAATACGATGTAAAACCAAATCTGAATATCTTCTAATAGGACTTGTAAAATGAGAATAAGAATTAAATCCCAAACCAAAGTGACCTAAATTTTTTGAGCTATATTTTGCTTGAGTTAAACTTTGAATTACAAGCTCATCTACTTCATCTCTTAGTAAAAGCTTGTTAGCTTCTTCTTGGATATGAGTAAGTGTTTCATGAACATTATCCTTTAATTTTGCCTTTACTCCTAAAATATTAACATCATCAACTAATTTTGATAAAGCTTTAAAACTAGGTTCTTCATGTATTCTAAAAATCCCTAAACTACCAACTTTTTTACTAGCTTCAATATTTGCCATTAGCATACATTCTTCTATTAGCTGATGTGACGGTGTAGATTTCTCAACTTCAATACTTTCAAGTAAATCATTTTTTAATTTAAGCCTATTTTCTTGAGTTCTAAAGTCATAACCTTTCTTAAGTCTATTTTCCCTAAATTTTTTTGTAATTTTATAAAGAGGTAATAAATAATCAAAAATGTCTTTTTCTGTTTGGTTATACAAATCTAGTTTATTATCCAAAACTCTATCAATTCTTCCATATGAAAAGTTTCTGTGATTTTTTATAATTGCAGAAAACAACTCACTACTTTCAACTTTTAATTTTTTTAAATCAAGTTTTAATTTAAAAACATATGCGTATCTATCCTGTCCTTCTTTTAGTGAACATAAATTTTCACTTAGAATTGATGGAAGCATCGGTAAAGTTCTACTTGGTAAATATATCGTTGACGACTTTTTAAAAGCTAATTTATCCAAAAGACTATCTTCTTTTACAAAATAAGATACATCAGCAATTGCTACAAAAAGAGTGTTATTTTCTTCGTCAAAATATATTGCGTCATCATGGTCTTTTGCACTATTTGGATCAATTGTACAAAATAGTAAATCTCTTAAATCAACTCTTTGTTCCACATCTTCTACAAAATCATCTACTTCAACTTTTTGTATATCTCGATAAAGTTCTTCATGAATATACAAACTTATAAATTCATCTATCTTTGGATCATCTAAATTTCCAACAAATTTAATCTCTTTTAACTCTTTGTTGTCTATTATTAAAACATCATAATTTTTGTAATTTTTTGTATTTGCACTACTTAACTCAATATTTTCTTTCAATGTAAAAAAAGAACTATCTTTTACATAAACTAAAACTTCAGCTTTTTTTCCCTCAAGCACTTTTATTATTTTTGCTTTTATTTTACTTCTTGGATTAAAAATTCTTTTAGCTAAAACTAAGTCATCATTAAATGCACCTGCTAAAGAGTCTAATTCAATTTTTATGTTTTTAATAGGATTTTCAAAATCTAAAATCTCTGCATAATTTTTCTCTATTTTTAAAATTCCAATTTTGTATTTTGAATTTATTTCATAGATATTTCCATTTTTTATAACAATTTCATCTTTTATATAACATTCTAAAATTTTCTCTTCTTGTTGTGAAAATGTACAATCTTCTTTTGAAATTTTTTTAAATAATTCTTTTAACAATTTCTATCCTTATTATTTGCACTATTATATAGTTTTAACTTTAAATCTAATATTTAGTTTGATTTTTGTACAATATTGCTAAATTTTTAAAAAAATAGAGGGTAGACAAATGGCTATAAATGTATTCTATGACAAAGATTGTAATATAGATTTAATAAAATCAAAAAAAGTTGCAATGATTGGATTTGGTTCACAAGGACACGCACACGCTGAAAACTTAAGAGATTCTGGAGTTGAAGTTGTTGTTGGTTTAAGACAAGGTGGATCTTCTTGGAAAAAAGCTGAAGCAAAAGGATTTAAAGTTTTAACAGTTGCTGAAGCTACAAAAATTGCAGATGTTGTAATGATTTTATTACCAGATGAAAATCAAGCTGAAATTTACGAAAGAGATATCAAACCTAACCTAAAAGCTGGAGCTTATTTAGCATTTGGACATGGTTTTAACATTCACTATAAAAGAATTATTCCAAGTTCAAATATGAACATTATGATGATTGCTCCAAAAGCTCCAGGACATACTGTAAGAAGTGAATTTGTAAAGGGTGGAGGAATTCCAGATCTAATTGCAGTTCACCAAGATGCATCAGGTGATACTAAGCAAGTTGCTTTAGCATACGCAAGTGCAATTGGTGGAGGAAGAACAGGAATTATTGAAACTACTTTCAAAGATGAAACTGAAACTGACTTATTTGGTGAGCAAGCAGTTCTTTGTGGTGGAGCTACAGCATTAGTTCAAGCTGGATTTGAAGTATTAACAGAAGCTGGTTATGAACCTGAAATGGCATACTTTGAGTGTTTACATGAGTTAAAATTAATCGTTGACTTAATGTATGAAGGTGGAATTGCAGATATGAGATACTCTATTTCTAACACAGCTGAATATGGAGATTATGTATCAGGACCTAGAGTTATCAATGATGAGTCTAAAAAAGCTATGAGACAAATCTTAAAAGAGATTCAAAATGGTGTATTTGCTAAAGATTTCATACTTGAAGGTCAAGCTGGATACCCAAGAATGAATGCAGAAAGAGCATACACAAGAGCTTCATTATTAGAGCAAACAGGTGTTAAATTAAGAAATATGATGCCATGGATTGCTTCTAAAAAAATAGTAAATCAAGAGACTAACTAATATATTTTAAGGAATTTTTTCCTTAAAATATATAATTTCCCTAATGGCAAAAAAAAGATCCAAGCTAAAAACTAAAGTACGACAAACTAAAAGAAAACTATCAAGAAAAAAAATATCCAAACTACTTTTAATACTTATAGCATCTATAATGTTTATATCTATTGGATTATATTTTATACTTTATAAAGAAAACAAAGAGATTCAAAAACAAAATTTAGACATAAAAAAAGAGTCATCTACTTATGAAAACAAAACTCTAGATGAAAAAAAAATATTTGATGAATTAAAAATTACGGATAACACTAAAGTTCATGAAAATAATAAAGAAGAGAATTTTGAAGAGACAAATTACGAATTAGAAAAAAGTTATATTGAAGAGAATAAAGATAATATAAATGAAAAAATTATCCAAAAAATGGAAGAGATAAAAAAAATAAATGAAGAAAAAAGTATAAGTAAAAAAGAAGAATCAAAAGATACAAAAGAAAAAATAAAAGAAACAACAAGAAAAGATGAATCACCTAAACATGATGATAAATCAATAATAACTTCAAAAGATAAGTATGTACACGACCCAAAAAATAAGCCAAAACTTGTAATTATAATTGATGATGTAAGTAATGAAAAACAAAAAGAGAGTATTTTAAATATTGGATATCCGATAACTATGGCTTTTTTACCACCAACAAATAAACATAAAAATTCAGCACAAATCGCAAATAGTATTCCTTTTCATATAATTCACTTTCCTATGCAAGCATCAAGTGCGTTTAAAGGTCCCGAGATGGGCACTTTAAAAATAACTGACTCTTATGAAGAAATTGAAGCTAGAGTAAAACAGCTTAGACAATGGTATCCAAAAGCTATATATACAAATAATCATACAGGTTCTGTTTTCACTGAAAATGATGAAGCAATGGCAAAGTTATTTAAAGCTTTAGAAAAATACAATTTTATCTTTGTAGATAGCAGAACTAGTCCAAAATCTGTTGCAAAAAAATACTCAGCAAAGCACAATATGCCTTATATTGTAAGAAATACATTTTTAGATAATACAAAAGATTTTGCAGCAATTCAAAACCAACTAAAAGAAGCTATTAAAATAGCAAAAAAACAAGGTTATGCAATAGCAATTGGTCATCCTTATGATGTTACTATAAAAGCTTTAAAAGAGTCAAAACATCTCTTAAATGAAGTAGAACCTGTACTTTTAAATAAACTTCCATATTTGTGAACCAACTCCGCCGTGAACCCACCCCTGACTAAAGGGCGAAGCTTCCTAACTAGCAACTTCTTTTGAAGTTGAGCGAAAGGCTTTATGTTTATAGTCTACAAGGCTAGTTCCTAGCCCAAACGACTCTAAGGCTCTTTTTAAAATAGTTTTACTTGCTTGTATATCTGGATTTATTTCAAAGTTACAAGCTATACATTTAAACTTTGGAGTCCTAGCTATTTTGCAGGAAGTTGTGGTGATGCAACACTCGATGTTGTTAAACAATATATATAACAGCAAGAAACACCAAACTAATATGCTTACATCCTCTCAGGGTTTTTTAAATCAAGAGGATAAAAAAATTATAATTCCTTTGTCTTTTAGTATCTTAATTGATAAGTTATATCCCCAGCTCCAACACCTAAAAATATACCTTCATCATAAGTTTTTATGATTTTATCATCTTTAATTAATTCAATTTTACCTTTTGTTGCAACAACTCTATCAGCAAAAATTGGATTATAAATAGCAAACTCTTTGGCAAAATCAATATCAATCTTTTTCTCACCAGCAACTGTCCATAAAGGAAGTATTATTAACTCATCACATCTTCTAAAGCATTTTTTAAATCCTTCAAGATTATCGGCTGTTCTTGAATATTTATGAGGTTGCCAAAGAACTATTCTGTTGTTAAAATTTGTAAGATTATCATATAGCTCAATAGATTTCATAGTTGCTTCAATCTCTGTTGGATGATGTGCATAATCATCAATTACTACAAATTTTTCATTTGATTGAACAATATCAAATCTCTTTTTTATTCCTTTATAATTTAAGAGATTTTTTCTGATTGTTTCAATATCAAGTTCATTTAAAGCGGCAAGTATTGCCAAAGAAGCATTTAAAGCTATATGAAAACCAAATCCCCAAACTTCAAAAGTACCATAATCTTTTAAATCAAATTTAGTACAAGGCTGCCCATCTTTTAAAGTATAACAAAGATTTTTTATATCACAACTTGGATATAAGAGCGTAGCATCTTCAAATTTTAATTTTTGTATATCTTTATCTTCAGCATTTAAAACTCTTTTTTTTGCTAAAGAGATAAATTTTTCATAAGATTCGTAAAATTTATCATAATCATAGTGATAATACTCCATATGCTCAGGCTCAGCATTTGTAACAATTGCACAATATGGATTTGATAATAAAAATGAAGCATCACTTTCATCTGCTTCAAAAGCAACAACATCATTTACATATCTAAAATTTGAACCAAACTCTTTTGGAATAGCACCAATTAGTGTACTACTTTGTAAAATTGTTGCTAAGATCGAAGTTGTTGTAGATTTCCCATGAGCTCCTGCAACACAATAATTCTTCTTATCTCCTAAAATTATAGGCAGAGCCTCTTTTCTTGATAAAGTTCTTATTTGTTTAAGTCTAGCTTCTATTAATTCAGGATTTTCATCTGTTACAGCTGCTGAATAGATAACCAACTCTAAATCATCAGTTATATTTTTTGCTTCTTGCGGACAAGATATTTTTATTCCCTCTTTTTCCAGCTCTTTTGTAATAGGAGAGCTTTTCATATCACTTCCACTAACACTGTGCCCATCAAAATTTAAAAATCTAGCTAAGGCTGAAAGCCCAATTCCACCAATACCAATAAAATGAACTCTCACTACTTTCTCTCCATTATTAAATGTTGTAAATTTTTATACTCTTGTTCTAAAATATTTTGATTATCTTTTAGAAAATCTACTGTTTTAAAGTTGAAGTTAATTAAAAAATATCCATATTTTTCATCACTATTATTTGATTCTAAATCTACAAAACCATCATAAAATTCATCAAAATTCAACTCTTTATTTAAAAATATAATCATACAATTTAGGGCATCTTTTAAAATATTATCATCAATAATATTTGCTATTACAAATAAAAGTTCTTTTGCTCCTGTAAAATTTTCATTTGTCCATTTTTCTATTGCATGTTCATACAAAGCTCTTATATAAAATATGTTTGGCTCACTTAAATCTAATTTTTCATTTTTATTTAAAAGCTTTTCTACACTTAAAAATGACAATTTTAGAATCTCTTCATACAATGAGTTTATTTTCTCTTCATCTAAATCTAAAACCAACATAGAATCCAAAGTTTCATACATAAGTTCAATATTTTTTGATTTTATAGAATTTACTCTTGCCTCTTCTAAATATTTTAGAAAATCAGGATTTGTTCTCGCTTCATTTAGATCATGTGGTGTCATTTTTTTCCTTTATTAATCTTCAGATACTGGTATTAATATTTGATTAAATCTATTCATATCAAAAGAGATTAAATCGCTATTTGTATAAAAAAACTTCTTAAAAAATCTTTTTCTAAACATCTTCTCTTTTAAAGGTAATATTTGAAGAATCTCTCTTTGTTTTTTAAACTCTCTTATTGGATTTTCACTTCCTTGAATAATCTCGAGCTTTTCATTAAATATTTTTGCTAAACTTTCAAAATGATCAAGCAATCTTACTTGATTATCTTTTTCACCTATTGGATCAAAATCAAAAATCTTTGTTTTTACTTTTAATTGAGATGCAACATCAAAAACGATTGGAGATATTTGCTCATAACTTCCACTTTCATTTAAAAGAACTCCAACATTTTTAACAGCTTTTAAGCTTTCTTTTCCAAATTTAAAGATAGGAATTTTTAGCTCTAAAATATATTTTACAGCTTCTATATCTTCAAACATAGGTAATGTAAGCATTAATAAACCAATATTATACTTCCTTGAATCTTCTTTTATTATCTCTTTGAAACCTTTATTTGCATAATCTATTTGTAAAATAATACTAGAGAAATTTCTAACTTCTTCTTTTATTAAATCCATTATATGAACTGTTGTAGGTCTTGTTATTTTTATAATTAAAAATGAATTTTTTAATTTATTGTTGAGAAATTTCGCCTCATCAATAGCTTTTTTTAAACTTTTTTCATTTTCTAAATATAAATCTAAATAAAGATAAATTTTATTTCCAAAAGGCATTGGAAATTGACCTTGAGTTTTACCAATAACATTGTAAATATTCATTAAAACTGTTGGTTTTCCAACAACCAAAATAAGGTCATTTGGTTTTAAAACTAAAGTTGGTCTTAAATCCAACATCTTTTGATTTCTATAAATTCCAAAAATTCTCCACTGTTTTTGCTCTATTGAAGCTATTGATCTATAAGCATAAGAACTTCCAAATGGAATTCTTATCTCCATAATTTCACCTTGTTTTAAACCAATATTTTGAGCTAAAACTGGAACATTTGGCAATCTTTCAACCATACCATTTGCTAGTACTTCAATCCCTTTGTATATATTTATAAATTGGTCATTTATATTTATTCCCCAATAATCTAAAATTGTGATTTGAAGATTTTTTTTGTATTCTCTTATATTTTTAATAACGCTTAGCATCTCATCTTTTGAGTTAAGTGCCATTAAAACTTCAGTATGAATATTTTTTTCTAATACAATAGATAATTTTGAATTTGAAGTTGGGTCGAACTTATAAAAAGTAAAATTTGATGGCTTTTGTACTGGTAAAATTACATCATTTAAATATACAACATCATAGTTATTATCGCCTGTATTTGACTCAACTATTCTTTGAAGTAACTTCTTTGCAACTATTCCGTCAAGTATAATTAATATTTTTTTCATGGGCTAAATTATATCTTAAAAAGTTTAATAGTAGATTTTGGATACTATATATTTTATTTTAAAAAGGTTTATCAAATTTATGGAATTTAATATCGACGCAACTTCAAAAGGTGCAAGAGCATGTACTATAAAAACAGCTCATAGCACTATTTTAACTCCTGTTTTTATGCCTGTTGGAACGCAAGGAACTGTAAAGGCTCTTGATGCAAATGATATGTTAGAACTTGGAGCTAAAATTATACTTGGAAATACTTATCATCTATACTTAAGACCTGGAAGTAAACTTGTAAAAAAGTTTGGTGGACTTCATGGTTTTTCAAAATTTCCAAACTCATTTTTAACAGATTCAGGTGGTTTTCAAGCATTTTCACTAAGTGATAATAGCAAACCAGATGAAAATGGAATTATGTTTAAATCTCATATTGATGGAAGTAAGCACTACTTTACACCTAAAAGTGTTTTAGATACTCAGTATGATTTAGGGTCTGACATTATGATGATTTTAGATGATTTAGTAGCTCTTCCAAATACAAAAGAGAGAATAGCAAAATCAATTGAAAGAACTACAAAATGGGCAAAGGAAGCAATTGAGTATCATATGGAACAAAAAGCAAAGGGGATTGGTGTAAATCAA
Organism: uncultured Aliarcobacter sp.; assembly: GCA_964384195.1. GTDB lineage: Bacteria > Campylobacterota > Campylobacteria > Campylobacterales > Arcobacteraceae > Aliarcobacter. Next base: position 25,046 of record CAYLKG010000016.1, read on the forward strand.
AATATCTTTGCAATTATTCAAGGTGGAACAGACAAAGAGTTTAGAAAAATGAGTGCCGAACAACTTTGTGCATTGGGTGATTATGATGGTTTTGCAATAGGAGGATTAAGTGTTGGTGAACCAAATGCTGATATGTACGAAACAGTTGAGTGGACAACTCAATTTATGCCAAAAGAAAAGCCCCGATATTTAATGGGAGTTGGAACACCTGAAGATTTAATAGAGAATATTGAACGAGGTGTTGATATGTTTGACTGTGTAATGCCTACAAGAAATGCTAGAAATGGAACATTATTTACAAGCTTTGGAAGATTAAATATCAAAAAAGCTGAGTTCAAAGATGATATTAGACCAATAGATGAAGAGTGCGAATGTTACACTTGTAAAAATTTTAGTAGAGCATACCTAAATCATCTATTTAGAGCCGGTGAGATTACATATTTTAGACTAGGTTCAATACATAATATTCACTATTATCTAAATCTTATGAAACAAGCAAGAGAGGCTATAATAGCGAACAATTGGGTTGAGTTTAAAAAAGAGTTTTATGCCAAAAGAGGCAAATAAACTTTTTTTCGATAAAATAGAAAACTAAAAAATTAAGATAAATTTTAAATAAGGAAAAGTATGAGCACGATTGATGATATATTATTAGCAAAATTAGAGAAACTTTCAAGTTTAAGAATAGAAGATGATAATAAAGAAAAAATTAAAAATGATATAGCACAAATGCTAGAATTTGTAAATAATCTAAATGAAGTTGATGTTTCAAATGTGGAGGCAACTTTTAGTACAATTAGTGGTGGAACTCCTTTTAGAGAAGATATTGCTATTCAAAATAAAGAGATTTCAGACTCTATTTTGAAAAATGCTCCAAAAAGTGAAGATAACTATTTTGTAGTTCCAAAAATTATTGAGTAAAAAATGATAACTGTTTATGGAATAAAAACTTGTGGAAGCGTAAGAAATGCTTTAAAGTTTTTCAAGGACAACAACATTGAAGTTGAATTTTTCGATTTCAAACAAAAAACTCCAGAAGAATCAAAAATAAAAGATTGGACAAAAAAAGCTGATATAAACCTACTTTTCAACTCTAAAGGTACAAAGTATAAAACTCTAAATCTAAAAGATTTAAATCTTGATGCAAATGGAAAATTTGAGTGGCTTTGCAAAGAACCTTTACTTTTTAAAAGACCAGTTATTGAGTTTGATGATAAATTGGTTGTAGCTTGGGATGAAGAGAAATATAAGAAGATTTTTTTATAATCTTCTTAATTTTTTATTATTTTCTAGCTTCTTTTAGAGTTTCTGCTATCATAAATGATAGTTCAAGTGCTTGGTCAGCATTTAATCTTGGGTCACATTGAGTGTGATATCTACTTGCTAAACCAGCTTGAGTAATAGCAGCTGATTTACTTCCAGTACACTCAGTTACATTTTGTCCTGTCATTTCAAGATGAACTCCACCAGCATACGAACCTTGAGCTTTATGAATTTGGAAAAATTGTTTAACCTCTCCTAAAATTGCTTCAAAATCTCTAGTTTTGTATCCATTATCCGCTTTTATCGTATTTCCATGCATTGGATCACTTGACCATAAAACTTTTTTACCCTCTTTTTCAACTCTTGCCAGTAGTTTTGGAAAAAATTCTGCAATTTTTTCATTACCCATTCTAACAATAAGATTTAATCTTCCTGCTTCATTTTCAGGATTTAAAGCATCTATTAGTTTGATTAATTCATCCTCTTTCATAGATGGTCCAACTTTGCAGCCAATTGGATTTTTTATCCCTCTAAAGTACTCAAGATGTGCACCATCAAGTTCCCTTGTTCTATCACCAATCCAAAGCATATGTGCTGAACAGTTATACCAATCACCAGTGATTGAATCTCTTCTTGTAAGTGCCTCTTCATAATTTAATAAAAGAGCTTCATGAGAAGTAAATAAAGTCGTTTGGCTTAATTGTGGAGTATTTTCACTTGTAATTCCACAAGATTTCATAAATGTTAAACTTTGAGATATTTTATCTACTAAATCTTCATATTTTGCACCTAAAGTATTATCTCTTACAAACCCCAAATTCCAGTGATGAATCTGATTTAAATCAGCCATTCCACCTCTTGAAAATGCTCTTAAAAGATTCATTGTAGCTGCACTTTGATTGTATGCTTTTAAAAGTTTCTTTGCTTTAGGCTCTCTTGCATCACTTGTAAAATCCTTATCATTTATAATATCCCCTCTATATGATGGTAGAGATAAACCATTTATATCTTCAAAATCAGCACTTCTTGGCTTTGCAAACTGCCCAGCAACACGACCAACTTTCACAACAGGACAACCACCTGAGAAAGTAAGTACAACAGCCATTTGCATTATTACTTTAAATAAATCTTTTATATTTTGTGCATTAAATGTAGAAAATGACTCAGCACAATCTCCACCTTGAAGTAAAAAAGCTTTTCCATTTACAACATCTGCTAACTGTTTTTTTAGATTTAGTGCTTCACCTGCAAAAATAAGAGGAGGATATGATGCCAACTCTTTTTCAACTTTTGCTAACTTTTCTAAATCATTATAAGTTGGTTGTTGCTTTATTGGAAAATCTCTCCAACTATTTGGGCTCCAGTTTTTCATTTTTATACCTTTTTTATATTTTTATCATTGGAAAAATTTTATCCAATATATCTTAATTTTAAATTAATGTTTCAGTTTTGATAATAACTCTTTAAATGAAATTTTAAATGCTTCAAGTCCATCATTTAAAAGCTTTTCATAAACTTCAGTCATATTGATTTCATTTTGTTCAAGAAGAGTAAAATATTTATTACACTCATCATCGCTCATTATAGAACTTTGCTCTTTTTTACCATCTTTTAACCAATCTTCAATAGTTCCAAGAGGTGCTGTATTTATTGAATTTGGATAGATTAAATTATCAACATAGTAAGATGGACTTAGTTCATTTCCTTTTACCCCTGTACTTGCAAAAAGAGTTCTAATATTCGGATTTCCTAGTTTATTTACTTCATGATAACATTTTGTAGCATTTACTATACCTAATTTTGAAGTTTGTAAAGTTTTTGAGCTTAAAGTCGTATCCATTAATCTGTCGAATCTTGAAACAAAAATAGACACAACCCCTTTTGTATCTTTGTTTGAATCTTTTATTCCTTCATCCAAAGCCATTGCACATTTTTTTGCTTGTTCTGGAGAGAAAATTAAAGTTGCATTTATATGAATACCTCTTGAACTAAGTTCTCTCATTGCTATATAACCAGCATTTGTTGCAGGAATTTTTATCATAACATTATCAGCATTTAGACTTTTATAAATTCTCAGTCCCTCTTCAATAGTTCCAGCTGCATCGTCACAAAGCATAGGATCAACTTCAATAGATATAAATCCATCATTTGAATTTATTTTATGTAAAGGTTCTAAAAGATTTGCAGCTCTTCTAATATCAGTTAAAGCCAACTCTTCGTAAATTCTTTTTTGGTCATTTGCTTGAAGCATATCAAGCTGTTGCTTGTATGCAACAGAACCTGTAATTGATGCTTCAAAAATAGCTGGGTTTGATGTAGCACCTTTTATTGTTCCATCATTTATAATCTCTTGAAATCTATTTTCTAAAAAATCTCTTTCAATAAAATCACACCAAATCGAATAATTTATATCTTCAAATAGTCCCATTTTAAGCCTTTATATAATCTAAAATTTTTGTTAAGTCTTTTGTATCTACAACAATACTAGCCTCTTTTTTAAGTATTTCTTTTGCACAAAAAGCAATTTTTGTGTCAGCTTCTTTAAACATACTTAAATCATTTGCTCCATCCCCGCAAACCAAAGTGTCTGCTTTTGAAATTTTTAAAAGTTCTTGTAGTCTTCTTATCATATCACCTTTTGAATAACCAAACATCATATCTCCGCCAACAAGACCTGTTAAAATTCCATCTTTTTCGTGTAATATGTTTGAAAAATCAGCATCAAGTCCTAATTTTTCTTTAGCAGGAGATGTTCCAACTCTAAATCCACCACTAAAACAAACTACTTTATAATTCATTTTTTTAAGTTCAGGTACTATTTCATAAGCTCCTGGCATCAATGGTAGCTCTTTACAAATATCAACTACCCTTTTATAAGGCATACCTTTTAGAAGTGATACTCTTTGAATTAAAGATTCAAAGAAATCCAATCTTCCACACATTGCTTCTTCAGTTATTTTCTTAACTTCATCGCCTAAACCAAACTCTTGTGCCAAAATATCAATTGTCTCTCCATCCATAAGTGTTGAGTCAAAATCGAAAACTGCTAATTTCATAAATATCCTAAAACTTTAAATATTAAAGGGTATAATATTAGCCAAATTTAACTAAATAGTTTAAAAAAGGAATCTTTTTTTATGTTTGAAACACTTATTCAAAAGCTTCAAGAAGATAGATACTTAACTCTTGAAACAACACCTCAGCATGAACCATCTATGCACAACATTATAGAAAAAATCAAAAAGTTTAAAATAGATACAAAAGTAGATGGATTTACATGTACGGATAATCCTCTTGCAAAACTAAAATACTCTTCACTTTTTGCAGCTTTAAAGCTTCAACAAGAGTTTAAAAAACCAGTAATTGCAACTGTTGCAATGAGAGATAGAAACAAGATAGCTTTGCAATCTGACCTTTTAGGAGCAAATGATTTTGATATTAGAGCAATCTTGGCTCTAACAGGAGATCCAGCAAATATGAGTGATCAGCCAAATACTAAAGGGGTTTATGAAGCAAACTCTTTGATGCTTTTAAAAATGATTAAATCATTTAACTATGGTATGGATTTTGCTGGTCGACCTTTTAAAATTGAACCTAAACAAATTTTTCCATTTGCTGTTGTTAATGCTTATGCAAAAAATTTTGGTTCACTAGAGAAAAAGATGAGTCAAAAAATTCAACATGGAGCTGTTGGAATTATTACTCAGCCTGTTTTTGATATTGAAAATGTTAAAAAACTTTTAGAATATTTTGAAAATGCAAAAGAGAATGTTGATGGTGAGAAGAAAAAAGCTCAACTAATTCTTGGACTTTTCCCTATTACAAAACTAAGAACAGCCCTATTCTTATCTGCTCAAGTTCCAGGTATTCATGTTCCTCAATTTTGGATTGATGAATTGGAAAAAGCTCATAGCATTAGTGAAGAAGAAGAGTATAAAGTAGGAATGCAACTAAGCCAAAATTTATATAAAGAAATAAATAAAATACATCCAAAAATTCATCTAATGACAGCAAATAATAAATTTGATGTTGCAGCAGAGATTATAGATTGAAATTAGCTGCTATTGATGTGGGTTTAAAAAGAGTTGGAGTTGCTATTTGTCTAACAAGCGATATAGTAACTCCTCAACCTGCAATTATAAGAAAGAATAGAAATCAAGCTGCAACTGATGTAAATGCTTTTTTAAAAGAGTGGGAAATAGATAAACTAATTGTTGGATTTCCAAGTTCAAGCGAAGATAGCCAAAATAGAATAAAACATTTTGTAGGTTTACTTGAACTTAAAATCCCTTTTGAATTTCAAGAAGAAAATATGAGTTCTATTGAAGCTGAAGATTTGATCAAAGGTGAGATTAAATACAAAAGAGATGGAAGAATTGATTCACTAGCTGCAAAAATAATTCTTGAAAGATACCTTTTTCAAAAATAGATTCCAAAAAAGTTGAAATGTTTTACACTTCAACTTTTATTTCATAACCTTATTTAATCTAGAAATTACATCTTCATATCTGCTATAACCAATAGATATATTTATTTTTTGATTATCCTTAACCAAAACTAAGCTCGGCATTGATCTGCTAAAAGTTCTTGAATAAATAAACTCTTCTTGCAATTTTTTTGTTATGTTATTATCATTAAAAAGTTTTGAGAAATCTTCAAAAGATAAATCTAGTTTCTCACAAATTTCTCTATAAAATTCTAACTCTTTTGGATTTTTTGACTTACTGTAAAACTTTTCTTGTATCAAAGAAAAAAATTCTAAGACAAATTTACTATCTTTTTTAAGCTCTTTTACAATAAAAACAGCCTTACAAGCAGGTGCGGTATCGTAGTTAAAATAATCAAGTTCCAATAAATCAAAACTAAAATTTTTTGAACATACTTTTGAAATTTTTGTCCACTCTTCTTTCAAAAAAGCTTTGAACTCTTTATTCCAATAATCTCCTCCACCAGCTCTTAATCCTGCCAAAATTATTTCAAATCTTATATTGTTTTTAGAACAATAATCTTCTACTTCTTTTAAAATATTTGACATACCAAAACACCAAGAACACATAGGATCACCAATATAAAAAAGAGTTGGTCCTGATAAATCCAACTCTTTTTGACTTGAAGCTTTTGACTCGCTAGTCATACAAACTCCTAATTCATTATCACAATTTAACATAACCTTCCTACAAAATAAAATTTAAAATAAAATCATAAAACTTACTAACTCAACTTTCGCACATAAAACCTAATTGTTTTTTAGTGTAAACTCTGAGCAT
>CAYLKG010000017.1:0-29174 GCA_964384195.1 uncultured Aliarcobacter sp.
TTCAATCCTTGATATTATTTTATCAGATTGACACGGAATTTCTAACAGTCCCTTTGAAAGAGACCAAAACGAGACCGTTAAATATTCCATCTTAAAGTAATTCTGAAAGAATAAATCTTGTCACACTTCACACTAAATTTAAATTCTATCAATCCAATAATCAGGACTTCTATGATGATGAGCTATTGCAATAACTAAAATATTATTACCTTCTATAGAATATAAAATATTAAAAGGAAATTTATTTACTATACATTTTCTAATATCTTTTTTAACTTTAACAAACATATTAGGAAATTTTTGGATTCTTTTTAAAGTGTTATACACTTCACTTTTAAACTTATTACCTAAATTAGTTTGTTGTTCTTCATAATACTCTTGAGAAATGTAAAACTCTTTTTCGGCAATTTCTAAAAATAATACTTGCATTATTTAAAAATATTTTCCATAGGCACTGCTTTAATTTCACCTTTTCGATATGCTTCTAATCTTTTATCAGCTTCATCTACCCAGATTTGATCTATTTCTTCATCAGGTTTATCTATACTTTTAAAAAGCTCATCAATAAGTTTTGTTCTTTCATTTACATTCAATGTTAAGGCTTGTTCTAACAATTCATTTATACTCATAGGCTAACCTTTCATTCATTTTATCTTTACATTATAACAAAATATTAAAATCAAATGCAATTAGACTACAACATTAATTGAAAATCAAAAATTTTCAACGATATATCATAAACATAACCAAACCTATAGAACAACTCAAAATGATGAGTTGTTCTGTATTTTTGTATCCCAAAAATCAAAAAAAAGGATGTGAATATGAGTAAAGAATCTAAATGTTTTGACTTAAACAACCCTAAACAGAAAAAGCATTACGAAAATTGGAAAAGGTTTATTGAAAATTTAAGTAGTGATAAGCCAAAAGAAACAGAACCCAAAAGCAAAGAAAAAGAGAAAAAAAACTTTGAAGACTATTTCCCCGTTGGCACAATAACAAGATATTGTGTAAATAGGTTAGATTATAACCCATTGCAAGGGGCTTAGTATGAATGTTCCACCATCAGTAATAATAGCAGTTCTTTTAGCTGCATTACAAATTTTGAAAGATGCACTAGAAAAACAAGAAAATTAGAATAAGGCTTTTAACAAAAAAATATAAAAAACAAAAAAATTAAAAGGATAAAACCATGTCAAAAAATATAAAACCCCTTTCAAATGAAGAACTTTTAAAAGTTGCACCATCAATCTTTTCTGAAAACCCAATTGAAACAGTTTCAGATAAATACGCATTTGTAGCAACTCACAAGTTACTTGATACATTCAGAGATTCAGGTTACTACCCAATAATGGCTAGTGAGAGTAAAGTTAGAGATGAAAATAATCAAGGTTATCAAAAACATATAATCCAGTTTAGAAGCCTAGAAAACTTACTTAGACCCAATGCAAAAGCTGAATATGAAGATATTGTTTTAACAAATTCTCATAATAGAACCTCTAGCTTCATTGTTGATTTAGCAATTTTTAGGCTAGTTTGTTCCAATATGCTTGTAATTCCTAGTAAAAGTTTCGTTCATACTTCAATAGTTCATGTTGGCTTTAACCAAGAGAAAGTAAAAAATGCAATAACTGAAGTAACCTCTTATATGTCAAAGATAAAAGAACAAGTTGCAAATTTTAAATCTATTCATCTAACACCACATGAAGAACAGATGCTAGCTAATGCAGCAATAGATATTAGGTTTGATACAAACACACATTATATAAAAGCTGATGAGCTTTTAAAAGTAAATCATCAAGAAGATGAACTTCCTACTTTATGGAATGTTTATAACAGAATTCAAGAAGCAATGATTCGAGGTGGAGTTAAGATGAAAAATCTTGTTACAAATAAAACTTTTACCTCAAAAGCCATAAATGGTATTGATGCAACTATTAAATTCAATAAAGAACTATTTGAAGTTGTTGAAAAAGTTGCACTTTTAAAATCAGATTATAAAGCAGTAGCTTAATTATAAAAATAAGGAATTAACAATGAATGATTTAATTAAAAACCCAATATTACAATATACACCACAACTTGAACTTGATTTAATTGCACTTCATACAGGTAATAATCAAGCTAAACAATGGTTTTATCAAAGTGTGATTAATATCTTAGAAAATCAAAATCTATCATCTTTTACAAAAGCAGACCAAATAGCTGATGCTTTTATCTCACTTGATTCAAAACTTGATTACATAGTAGAACAACAACGATTATTATCAAGTTTAAAAAAGCAAATTGAAATTGCAAAAGAGTTCGCTAAAGAAGAAGTTTCAAAAGCCTTTCTATCATTTGGAGTAACCAAGCTTGAGGGAATGAAAGTATCTAGTATTACAGTTTCAAAAGAAACAGTTAAAAGTGTTGCAAAACTTCAAATACTAAATGAAGATGAACTAATAAAAGCAGGATATTTTAAAGTTGAATTAGATTTACAAGCAGTGGAAGAAGCTTTATTATCAGCTGATAAAAGAGAAGAAGTGAAAGATTATGCTGATATGAAAATTGAAAAAGTTGTAAAAGGTGCAACTATTAGAATTAATAAAAGAAAAAGCGGTTTATCAAATGATGAACTCATTGCTGCATAAGGAGTAAATTATGAATTCACAAAATCAATATAATCCTTTACATTTAGCAGTTGAAGAACTTAAAACAGTTCCAACTATTGATATAAAAGGAAAAGCATATACAACTGTAGCAAATAGAATAGCTATCTTTAGAAAACATTTCCCTGATTATTCTGTTGTTACAAATATATTACACGATGATGAAATTAAAGTAATAGTTCAAACAAAAATTACAACTCCAAATAATATTGTAATTGCAACTGGATTAGCTGAAGAGTTTAGAAATGAGAATTTTATAAATCAAACATCAGCTTTAGAGAATGCAGAAACAAGTTCTATAGGAAGGGCTTTAGCATGTTTATCATTAGGTGGGATTGAATACGCAAGTGCAAATGAAGTTGAAAATGCAATATCACAACAAAATAGTACTTCATATTCAAAACAAAACATTAGTAATCAAAGAACTACAAATCAACAAAGCTATCAGCCTCAAAGACAAGCAAACCAAAAACAACAATACCAATATCAAAATGACTTTAGAAGCCTTATAAATGCAGGTTTACAAGTGATTGATAATGGGGATACTTTGACTGTTTCTGGTGATGGAATCTTTGAAAAAAAATCAATAATCAAGAACGCGGGTTTTATGTGGAGTGCACAAAATAAACAGTGGTATTTACCAAAAAGGCAAGTAGCATGAGTGAGTTAATCCCAAAAGATTTAATAAATAAACTAAAAATTCCAAAGCTGTATGAAACTGAAAATTTATCAAATCCTATTTGTCATTTAAAACTATTTACTCCTGATTCAATATGGGAGTGGTATATCATTGAAATATCCATAGATTTAGATACCTGTTATGGCTATACAAAAGGCTTTGAGGGAGAACTTGGATATTTTAGTCTAAATGAACTAAATGAGATTAGAGGTAATTTAGGCTTAGGTGTTGAAAGGGATTTATCTTTTAAACCCACAAAATTATCAGTAATTAAAAAGGCTTCGTGATGTTAAAAAATATTTATATTCAAAATGAAGCTAGAAAAAGTTTTAAAGGTTGGACTAAAGAGGGATTAGAGTTTTTACTACTCTATCCTAGTCTTTCAAAAAGAATTAAATCAAAAATAGAATCAAGATTAAAAGGAGAATTTTAAAATGCTTGAAATTGGAATTATGAATAGAACTAATATCTCAAAACTATCAGAGCTTTTAGAAAAAGAAAAATCTGTAGAGTTTAAATATAACAATCTATTTTACGAAATATTTGAAAGCTGTGATACTGGCTATATAGTTAATTTATATTCATCAAATGAAAAAGATGAAGATGGTGAATATTTAGAAGAAAATCTTGTTGATGGTGGATTATGCAGTGGAAGTGCTAGTGATGCTGTTTGGTTTATGGTTTAAGATAAATTTTAAATACCTAAGAAATAAGATCTTAGGTATTTGAAAAGAAAATCTCTCTTATTTCTTAGGATAAACCGTAGCTGTCATTTTAGTAGTATAGATTGTTCCAACAAATGCGTAAGTCCAAGATTCAGTAATTTTAATATCTGTTATATAATCTCCATTAGCTTGACCTTTTAAAGCATTATATGCTTGTTCATGTCTATCATTAACACTAATTGGAAAGAATAACAATAGTTGAAAACCACTAGCTTCTGAAGATATTGTTCTAGCTTCAGCTTTTTTATTGGCATAAAGTTTTGGGTCAACACTTGTAAAAGATACAGGTTTACCTGAACAACCTGTAAAATAAACTGCAAATACAGTTAAGAATAAAATTTTTAATAGATTTTTTGCTTTCATTATTTAATCTCCCTAATTGCATCACCTGTAACTGTTACAGTTCTATTTGTTCCTAAAACCCACCAAAACCAATCTTCACTATAAGTTACATTAATTAATCCAGTTGCTCCTGGTACACTTGCAATTGCATCTGCATATGCTCTTTCTTGTCTATCATTTAATCCAAGAGGAATAAAATAATATCCTGTTGCTAAAAGACCTAATGAACCACTTCCAGTTCCTGTTGCTTTTCCTAAAACTTCATATTTTTCAGGTTGTTTATTTTCAATTGTTACTTCTTTTGAAGAACAACCACTTAAACCAATCATTAATGCACTAGCTAAAGAAATAGTAACTATTTTTTTAATCATTATGTTTCCTTTTTGAGTTTTTTTATTTTTAATACTAAAAGTAAATTTCGTAAGCTATACGACTCTATCCTCCTTTGAGAATAGAATCATATTTATTTAAATAGTCATATTTTGTCTAGTAGAATTTATTTTTATTTGTAGTTATTTTTGAGATATATTTTAATTTAAATTTTCTTCAAAATACTCTTTAAACCATCCTTTTACTAGATTCATCTCTTTATGTTGGAGGTCTTGATTATATTTTGATTTTGATTGGACAATTTTATTGTTTTTTATTTCAACAGCAAATTTAATTTCATTATTTTCATAAAAACCATATACAATAGTTTGTTTCTCTTTAATTAATCTCCAATAACCAGATAAACAATTTTGAAGAACATTTGACCATTGATATAATTGAACACCATTTTTTGGTAATCTAATTTCATAATTATTTATATTTATACAAGCTTTTAAAAATTTTTCATCATAATGAAATTCAATTTGAAATAATTTTTTATTTAAAATTATTCGATGATAATTTACAATATCATCATGAAGCAAATCAAATCTACATTTGGTTGGTTTAAAATCATCGATATAATCATATATTTCTGAAAATAGATTAATGGTATGAGATAACCAGAACATTTCATTTTCACAATAAGAGATAAATAATCTTTCAATTTGTTTTGCAGTAAATTTACCACTTAGATATTTTATAAATAAATACAAATCATTTGGATTTACTATTTCAAACAAATGAGATTCTAAATCTAAGGTTAGATTTTGTTAAACTAGCTATAATATGGGGTTTAGATAGAGTTCTTAAAATATACGGGTATCACTTTTGGGTATCACTTTACTTTTTGTGCCGCTGTGGAGAAATTGGTAAACTCAGTTGATTCAAAATCAACCGCTTCACGGCTTGCCGGTTCGAGTCCGGCCAGCGGTACCACTACTTAATTTTAATAATGCTAATTTTCTTGTATGAGCATATTTCTATTTAGTTTGAATAATGAATTATCTATGGAATTTGTAAGTTTTTCTAGAATATTAATAAGGTTAGTTATATCATTTTTTAAAATAACAATTCTTTGATCAACATTATATGTATTATCATTTGAATTCTTTAAATATTTTTCATCCACAATACCTTCATTATGTGCTAGAATATGCCTTTTTTGGAATAAAATATTTAAACCATTAAGTTCATTTTCTGTCAACCAGTCCGAATAATTATATCCAAGTAAATTTTTCCATAAATCACTACCTTGGCTTAATCTTTGGAAAGCATTGAATGGTACTTTATTGAATTTTTCATACTTGCCCTCACAAAATTTTTGAAAAGCTACAACTCCATCACTAAGGCAAGATTCTAAAAGTGATCTACAAACTAACTCTGCTTCATCTTTTCCTACTGAAACACTTAGAGAATCTTTTACAACTGATAAGTTGTCAAGTTTAGCTTTTATTTTTCTAAGTGAATCTTTAAAAGTTCTGTCTACAGAGTTATGTCCGCAAGCTGGGCAAAAATAAGCACTTCCAATTACTGAAAATCTAGTATCACATTCTTCACATCTTATTTCAAGTTGCATTTGTTCTGCTGCTTTAATAGGAATTGATTGAGTTCTTCTCTTCCCACCATTTACTTTCATTGAGATAGATATAAAACTATTTTTAGATTGTTTACGATTTACTTTCTGTGCATCAAATAACATAGCATTGTGAATCTGATTTTCCATTAATTTTAATGCTTCTTTTTCTGCACTAGAAATTTGTTCTAATGTAAACCAATTATCAGTTGGAGCACTGTGTCTGCAGAATGGACAAAAAATTGCTTCATCTTTACAAATATTTTTCCAGTCATCTTCATAAACTTTAAAAATAAAACTACAATCTTCAACAGGACACTGTCTATCTATATATCCTCTCTCATCGGATTCTAATGGAATTGAAATTGTTTTAGTTTGTTCTAGTTTTTTTATCGTTTTAAGTAAATCGTCAAACATTTTTAACCTTTAATTTCATATTTAATCAATTTTAGACACTTCTTTTTCAACAAAGAAATGAATAAATAAAAAATATAATATGGGAGATAAAATACCTGATAATGTAAATTTTATAGCGATATCAAATAACTGAAATTTATTTCTAGCGATTTTAGAATTTATAATAATCTGCTGCGCATACATAGTCTTAAATTCATTAGATGTTTTATCTTCATCATCTTTTATCATTGTATTTAATTTATCTAATAATGTCTTTTCATTATATTTAAGAATATGTCCATAAAATAGTAAATTATCATTAGTTTCAATATCACTATTTAGTAAAAAAGTTGGAATCTTAACCTTTGGTATAAATGATATTAATGAAATTACTAATGACAATGAAAATAAAATCAAACAGAAATAGATGTAATATAATAAATAAATATGGATATCTATTTCATGAATAGTTTTTAATATTCCAAATATCAATAGTCCATTCCCAGCTACAAGGGTTGCATTTTTTGCCTCTGCAAATTTAAGCCAGTTATTTACATTTTCAAATATATCTTTTAATTTATCTGCCACAATGCTAAGCCTTGATTAGAATTTTTATTTGTACAGTTCTTTTCATACCAATCTTCAAGTCCTGAATGGATTACACTACCATGATAGCAATAATGTGTATGATTTCTAGATAGTAAAGATTTATTGTGTTCGTTTAAATTGCTATAAATTACATCAGAAACAAAAATCTCTTTGGATTCCCAACCCTTATTTGCTTTATTACATAAATTTGAGGCACTATTGACAACATCACCCATCCAAACAACTTTGTTTAAGCCACTGCCGTTATATCCAGCCTTAATCATCAATGCTCTACCATAGTCTATTCCTATGCCTATATTAATATTTTCTATATTTTTTTTAGAAAATTTGTAATTTAAAATCTTAACTATTGAATTAATTGTGTAAGCATCATGAAATACAGAATCAATATCAGGCATTTTAGGTGTATCATAAATACCACTAATACAGTCACCATCAATTTCTATTTCTTTACAATTAATATTTCCATTCATTATTGCTACAACTTCAGATATATAACTTCTATATATCTTTGCAAGAGTTGGTCTTTTATGTTTAGATGGAAGAGAAGAGGAGTCTCTTATATCTACGAATAAAGCTGTACAATTAACATAAAATCCATTTTTATAGGTTAATTTATCTCTAGAAGGAATTGAATTTAACTCTTCAAATGATTTATCTGATTCATTTAATATTTCATCAATTCTTACAATACTTTTTTCAAAATCATAAGATGTAAAATTAGTCTGCATTATCTATTCTTCTTAAAATTCTCAGCTTGTTCAAATATATCTTCATATACTTCATCTCTTTCTACTGGTGGATAACCATGCTCATCAAGAAGTATAATAAGACCAACTTTTAATGAATCTTTTATATCTTGCCTATTATTCCAATCTGGAAATTGAGTTTGCTCATCTACAAGCTCTTTAGTTGCTTTAGCAAGATTGATTAGTTTATCTTCTGGATATCTAAAATCATATTTAATACATAACTGCATTAAAATATCATAGAATGCTTTTTCTTCAAAGTTAATCCCTAAATCATCTCCAGCATTAAACTCTTTTTGAACCTCCCAAATAAGATTTGTTAGTTCTTCTGCCATTTCTTCATAAACTTCACTTCTAAGTACATCATCTTCTTTTCTTTCATTATACTTTTCTACTAATGATTGCATTTTTTTAGAAAAATCTGTTCCTCTAACTTTATTTACTTTTTTAATTTCCCCAATTGCTTTAGCTAAAAGTTGTTGTAAAAGCTTTATTTTTGTATTAGGTAGTTTGATTTTATCTATCTTTGCTAAATAATCTTTATCAAAAATATCTTGTTCACTCTCAGCTTCATCACCAAGTTTAAATATTTCTTCTACACCATCACTTTGAAGTGCATCTTTTATCATTTCTCTTACTTTAGCATTCATTTGCTCTGTGTCAGGTGCATTACCTTTTGTTAGCTTAAATACGATAGACCTAATAGCTAAATAAAAATGAATGTAATCTCTTTCAATTTGCTTTATCTGTTCACTTCCACAGCAAATATCATAGGCTGCTTTAAGTCTTTTCACAAAGCCCATAAATCTAGTCTCTATTTCTTTAGTTTGTTGTGCAAACTCAGCTGCCATATTTAGAGTATTTAACTGTTCTAATGCACTTCCATTGAAATATTTACTACTATCAAATTTATGAAAAATCTTAAATAATAAGTCAAGGTGGTTTCTAACAACAATAAGTGACTCTGTAATATCTTCAAAGTTTTCATCATCCCCTTTATTGTATTTGGCAAGGGCTAAGTTCATTTGTTTTTTAATTCCAATATAATCAACTACCAAACCTTTATTTTTACCTTCATATTTTCTATTTACTCTAGAAATTGTTTGAATTAGATTATGTTGTTGTATAGGTTTGTCTATATAAATAGTATCAAGGAACGGTACATCAAATCCAGTAAGCCACATATCAACTACAATAGCTATTTTAAAATTAGACTTTTCATTTTTAAATTGTCTATCAAGCTCTTTTCTGTGTTTTTTATCTCCTAGCAATGTATGAAGCTCTTTTGGATCATCATCATTTCTAGTCATAATCATTTTTATTTTTTCAATAGGCTTAATTTCTTTTCTTTCATTTTCTGTAAGAATTACTCCATCATCAGCTTCTTTTATATCAAGCCAACTAGGTCTTAATGTAACTACATTTTTATAAAATTCATATGCAATTTCTCTTGAACTACATACAAACATTGCTTTACCTTTTACAGTTGAGCCTTCATTAACTCTATTTTCGTAGTGTTTTACAAAGTCTTCTGCTAAAACTCTTAATCTATCAGGATCTCCAAGTATTGCATTCATATTTGCAGTAGCTTTCTTACTCTCTTCTATTTGGTACTCATTGGCACCTAACTGTTCTGCTTCTTCATAGTACTTCTCAATCTTTTTTAACTCTTCATTTTTGAGGATTACTTTGGCTGCTCTTCCTTCATAAACGATTCTTACAGTAATCTCATCTCTTACAGATTCTGTCATCGTATAGGCATCAATAACTTTTCCAAAAACATCTAAAGTAGCATCAACTGGAGTTCCTGTAAAACCTACAAAGGTTGCATTTGGCAGTGAATCATGCAAGTACTTAGCAAAACCATAAGTTTTTTTAACACCTTTACTTGTAACCTTTACTTTTTGGTCTAAGTTTGTTTGGCTTCTATGTGCTTCATCAGATATACAGATGATATTTGTTCTATCACTTAGAAGTTTTATATCTTCTGTAAATTTATGAATAGTTGTTAAAAACACTCCTCCGCTCTCTCTGCCTTGAAGAAGTTCTCTAAGATGAATTCTACTTTCAACACTTAAAATTCCATTATCCCCGATGTAGTTTTTAGCATTGGTAAACTCTTCTGAAAGTTGGTCATCTAAATCAGTTCTATCTGTGATTAGTACAATAGTAGGATTTTCAAAATGGGTGCTTTTCATAAGCAGTCTTGTAAGATAAAGCATTGTAAAGCTTTTTCCGCTTCCTGTTGCTCCAAAATATGTCCCACCTTTTCCATCTCCATGAGGCTTTTGTGCTTTTTTGATATTGTCATACAATTTTCTAGCTGCATAGTATTGTGGGTATCTACACACCACTTTTACCTCTTTTTTAGAAGTGTCGGGAATGTATATGAAGTTTTCTATAATATCTCTTAGTCTATTTTGATTTAGCATTCCTTGTACTAGTGTAAACATGCTATCTATACCATCTACATCTTTAGCAAGACCAGCGATTCTTCTCCATGCATAATAAAAGTCATATGGTGCAAAGAATGAACCAGCTCTATTATTAACTCCATCACTTATAACACAAAAAGCGTTGTATTTAAATAATTCTGGAATATCTCTTTTATATCTAGTAGTCAATTGAACATATGCATCATGAATTGTTGCTTCTTCTCTAATAGCACTTTTAAATTCAAACACAACCAACGGTAAGCCATTTATATAGATTATTCCATCAGGTATTCTCTTTTGTTCCCCTAAGATTTCAAGCTGATTGACAAACCTATAAGTGTTTTTATTTTTATTTGAATAGTCAATGAGATAGATCCAAATATCTTTTTGGCTTCTATCTTCTCTTATAAGTTCAAATCCATCACGAAGCATGGACATTATAGTTTTATTTGTCTCATACAAATCATAAGCATTTAAAGTTTTGAGTTGCATGATGATAGAGTTTATCTCACCATCGGTGATTTTTTCTTTTTTATATCTCTCTTTTAAAAAAGCTTTTAAATCATCCTCTATAAGTACTTCATCTTCACTTCTTACTAGAGTGCTACCCAACTTATGCGGATACCCCTCATCTGCTAAAACTTCGACAAATGCCTCTTCTAACTTTGCTTCTGTAAATTTCCCCATATTTAGACCTACTCTTTTTCTAAACTCTCTATAACACCCCTCATGAGTATCGGACAAAGTGGTTTTATAGTCTCTTTTAACTGTGTGTTGATTCGTTTTCTTGTTTCTAATGTATGATAAATTTTAACGATTGCTTCTTGCACTTTTATATCTGGGATAGGTAACTTTATATTGCACATATCATCCCAGTTAAATGTTTCTCTAGCACTTCCCCAAGAGTGAAATCTTGCATATCTATCAATTTCCTTACGCTTAAAAAATATTTGTAAATATTCTGGAATAAATTCTTTTTCATTTTTTATTCTAAAAACAATATGAACAGGTGAAATAATAATTGGTTTTTTATATTTTGATAAACAAACTATTAATACTTTCTCATTATTTGTAGTTTGTACATAACCAAATTCATTATAATGCACAACCTTATAATTACTTAAATTCTCCATATTGACTTTACTACTAGGTGATCTAAATTCTTTTAAAACACTCATCCCTTTAACAGAATTATATTTATTATCTATATTTCTTTCATCCGATTGTTCAATATAATCTCCCAACAATTTTAGTTCTTGAGTTTTGATTAGATTTTCAATATATCCATCACAAATCAACTGCAAATCATCAAGTGATTGTTCATAAGTTCTTTGATTGGTTAAAAGACCTTTATAAATAGCTACATATTTCTTTTGTTCATCAATTGATGGAATTGGAAGTTCTATTTCACAAAATCTATCCCAATCTAAACCACCTCTAACGCTACTATCACAGTAGTACCAAGTTAATCTGTCAAATTCTGGTCTCTGAAAAAGCATCATCAGATAATCAGGTAATATTTCTTCCTCATCCATTACTTCAAATACTTTATATGCTGGAGAGACTATAGATGGCTCATCATTCTTATATAATGCTATAGGTAATCTTTCATCTCTTCCAACATGCATGATATTTGTTGAGAATTGATTTTTTCTAATAAGTTTATATTTAGATAAATCAACTCCAGATATATTTGCAACTGATGGCATAAAGTTTTTAGTAATATTTATACTCAATAAATTAGTTGTGATTAAATCGCTGTTTTTTTCTTCAGCTAATTTTATAAAATCTCCTATTGGTTTAAAGCTCATAACCAAGTACCTTAAATGCATCTATTAGTTCTTGTTGAGACTCTTTTTCTTCTTTTATAAGTGTTTTAAATTCACTTTGAATTCTTTTCATCTCTTTATCAAAGTTAATATTACTATCAGCATCTACAAACTCTATGTATTTACTTGGAACTAAAGAAAAATCATTTTCTTTATTAGAAATTGTTTCATAGTGTACACTTTTACAAAACTCTGGGATATCTTTATATGTTGATTTATAGTCTTCTTGTTGCCAATTATGATAATTTAAAGCTACTTTAGCAATATCTTCATCCGTTAGTTCGATAAATGACTTTTCATATTCACTTCCCCATCTTCTTAAGTCCATAAATAGGATTTCTTTTTCTCTATCTCTATAGTTTTTAACTTCTTCATTAACATTAACAGTTCTTTGCTTTTTATTTTTATTTAATATCCATAGAGTAACACTAATATCAGTAGTATAAAATGTATTTCTAGGTATTATGATAATAGCTTCTACAAGATTGTTTTCAATTAGTTTTTTTCTAATTTTATACTCTTCTCCACCACCTGATAATGCACCATTTGCAAGGATGAATCCAGCAACTCCATTATCAGACAACTTTGATACCATATTCAATATCCATGCATAGTTTGCATTTGACTTTGGAGGTACTTCATACCCTGACCATCTTGGATCATCAAGTAGTTCACTTTCTCCTCTCCAGTCTTTTTGATTAAAAGGTGGATTAGCCATAATATAATCAGCTTTTAAATCTTTGTGTTGATCGTCGCTAAATGTATCAGCTTCTTTATTTCCAAAATTTGCAGATATACCTCTAATAGCAAGGTTCATCTTTGCTAGTTTATAAGTAGTCTTTGTGTACTCTTGACCATAGATTGAAACTTCTTTTTTATTACCATGATGAGCTTCAATAAACTTCATAGACTGTACGAACATACCTCCAGCACCACATGCAGGGTCGTAGATGATTCCTTTATATGGCTCTATTAATTCAGCAATTAGGTTTACAATTGTTTTAGGAGTATAGAATTCTCCTTTCCCTTTTCCTTCTTTAATTGCAAACTTTTTTAAGAAGTATTCATATACTCTTCCAACTATATCTTGCTTTTTATCTTTAAGTGTGTCAATTTCGTTAATTTTATCGATTAGTGATTTTAGTTTTGTTTTATCAAGACCAAGCCTTGAGAAATAGTTATCTGGTAATGCACCTTTTAAAGCTTTATTATCTTTTTCAATAGTATGTAATGCAGTATCTATTTTTAGAGCTATATCATTCTGTGCTGCATTTTTAGCGATATATGACCATCTCGAAATATCTTCAAGAAAGAAAACATTTTTCATACTGTAAAAAGGAGCTTGCTCTAAATATTTTTCTTTTCCTTCTTCAATAAGCTCTTTTCTTCTTTCTTCAAACTTGTCACCTGCAAATTTTAAAAAAATAAGTCCTAAAACAACATGTTTATATTCAGAAGGCTCTATAGAGCCTCTTAATTTATCACATGCTTGCCATAGTGTTTCTTCGATTGATTTATTATTAACTTCTTTTTTTTCTTTTGCCATTTATTTATTTCCTAAACTATTTCTTATATAAAAATTTACCTAAAGTTATATAGATTATACTAATTTATTACTTTGAATAATACAAAATTATATTATTAGTGTGTAACCCAATAAGGTTACTCACTATTTTTTATATACATTTCAATGTTCTCTTTAACTTTTAATTTTAATTCATCAGGTTCTATAACCATAACATATGGCATATATCTTTGAATAGTTGGAATTATCTCCATATAATCTGTAATACTCAGTTCTACTTCAATTGATTTATCATCATATTTTTTAATTATTCTTTGTGTTGTATTTAAAGGTTTTCTAATAAAATATCTAGCCACTTTTGAATCTATAAATAATTGAACTATTATTGATGGCTCATCAGGTTTATAGTATGCAGTAATTGCATTATCAAATGATTTAATTTTTTCTTCATCAAATTTATAATTAGAATGTAAGACATTAATATTTTTAATTGTATTCAAGTGGAAAGTTTTGATTTTATCTTCATTTGGATCATAAATAATCAAATACCAAAATCCTTCTAGATTTAATATCTTTAAGGGATAAACTGTTCTATCTTTTTTATTATAAAAACATTCAATAATATTTTTATTCTCTATTGCATTTCTAATTTGAATAATCTCTTCTTTAAATTCATCAAATTTTTCAGTAGATGATTTTTGATAAAACTTATTAGTTAATTCATCTTCAAATTTTGAAAACAGAGCATCTACTTTTAATGATAAATCATCTTCACTATGTTTATCTTTTGATTTATTTTTTAATATTGCAATAATTGCTAATTCATCAGCACTAAATAAAGTTTTAGTTAAAAAATTGTTTTTTGCTTTGTATGTTTTTGAAGAGTAATCATAATAAATTGTTCCATTAGAAAATAGTGGTAATAAATACTCTTTAAAATCTGTTTGTATGATTTTTTTAGATACTCCAAATCTTTCTACTAAACTAGGAGTAGAGAGATTGTATCCTTTACTAAGTACCTGTAAAATTGAAGATATACGGTTTATTCTATTATTAAATTCAATCATAATGTTTACTCATTAATTTTACTAATTGTTAATAAATTATAAAAATGTAAAAAGTGTTCTTCTGTGTAGAAAATATAATTCTCTTCTTCTAACATTTTTACAGGGATTTTATACATATCCATTTCTATAAAATCGAAACATTCAGGTATATCTATTAAAATAGTTTTTTCATTGATTGATTCACAAAATTTATCAAAAGATTGATTTTTAGAATTAAAATCTACTTTTCGCATATTATCTAAAAATATTGATTCAAAGCTGCCATACTTAGCAATTGAGTAACATTTAGAACACAAACATAATGAACTTCCAGGATCTATAAAATTTACTTTTTGTTTAGATATTTTATTGCTAAACCAATTAAAATGTTGAAAATAGTTTTGTCTATCTTTTTCTTTTTTAAAAGTAAAACCACATATTTGACAATATCCATCATATTGTTTTAATAAAAAGTCTTTAGTTTCTTTATAGCCATTTTTAATATTAACAGTGACAGTATATTTTTTCATTAAAGATGAGTTCTCATAATTTTTTTCAAACTGCTCTTTAACTTTATTTAAATATTCATCTTGTTTTTTTATTATTGATGGATTCAAATCTCTTTTTTTATTTTCTATATCTCTATTATGCTTTCCAATAGCTTTTTCTAAATCAAAATTAATCTCATTATCTTCTAAATCTACAGAATCATCTTGATTAGAGAATTGAATATCATCTACTTCTATATCATAAATTTCTTCATCATTTTCAATTAAATCATCTTTTTCATTAATTAATTCACCATCGTTTTTATCAGTATTTGCAATATCATTTTGATTTGTATCTAATTTTATTTTATTTAAATCAATTATCTCATCTATATCAATTAAATTTAATTGATTAGTCATCAAATCAAACATAGGTTTATTGAAACTATTATAATCTTGAAAATATAATTTCAATTCAAATTGCGCTCTAGACATTATCAAATATATTTCTTTACTTGTAAACATAGAAGTATTAGCAAATACAATTGGGAATTGTTCTCCTTTAATTTCATCAATAGTGTAAACTATAATATCACTATTGATAATATTTGCAGAATCATTAAGATTATGATCTTTAAATAAATTTAAATAGTAATCTTTATGTTCAATATTTTTAGCAACAATAACTAAAGGAAACCTACTTGTATACGTATTTAACAAGCTAATAAGTGATTTATAAACTAAATTATAAACTTCATCATCGATATATGCGAATGTGATTGAAGGTTTAAAATACTCAGTATCACCAAATTTTTTTTCATTTTCAAAATAATCATCACCAATATCTTCTAATTCTCTTTGTAATAAAATATTTCTAAAATTAAAGCTTGAATTTGCTAATTGATAAGTTTGTCTATAGTTATGCTTTAGATTAAATATATTTAATTTTGAATCTTTTTCAAAAATATCATCTACAAATAAAATATCATTCCAATTTTTTAATCCATTAGAATTATTTAAATTTTGAAGCATATCTCCTGTTAAAAATATTTTGTCAGTTAATAATCTTATATACTCTAATTCATCCTTTTCAAAATCTTGTGCTTCATCAACTATTACAATTTTATATTCTCTTTTTGATAAATTTAAATATCTAGTAATTATTTCTCTTTCTTCTGAAGTTTTTGTTGATAAATAAGTATTTGAAATATATTTTTCATTTAAATAAACATTATTCATAACTAATGAAAATTTAGATAAATATTCCCTAGTAGCAAATGGAAAACTCTTTTTTAGTTGTTCTTCAATTTTTGATAAATTAGATTTAATTTCATTTATTTTTGAATCTGGAAGATTATTATTTAGTTGACTAACTAAATCTTTTTTCTTTTGTTCAAGTTTAGATAAATTAATTAAGTAATTTTTATACTCAATAATCCATTTTAAAGTTTCACAATTAAATAATAAAGTATCGCTAAAATCAATTAACTTTATTAAGTCTTCTAAAACTGAAACAGAAAATTGATATTTTGAATCTAACATTTTTAAGATCTTTTCAAATCTTAGTGGACTAATTTTATTGATTTCTTTGG
Source organism: uncultured Aliarcobacter sp. (assembly GCA_964384195.1). Lineage (GTDB taxonomy): Bacteria > Campylobacterota > Campylobacteria > Campylobacterales > Arcobacteraceae > Aliarcobacter. Next base: position 17,012 of record CAYLKG010000017.1, read on the forward strand.
TTATATTATTTTTAGTATTTTTTTCTTCATCGTTTAATGTTTTAATTTGATTTAATTCATTAATTGAAATAGTTAAATGTTCTAATTTTGTTAAATTCTCAGATGTATTTAGTGATTCTATTTTTTTCTGCAATAAACTTCTAAAAAAATCTATACCTATATAATTAAATAAATTGTAATAATGATTTGATAGTGTCTTGATTTCTCTAAGATTAATAAATCTTTCAATATCTTTTTTTATATTAAGTGACGTGTTTTTAAAATTAATAAAATCTTTTTCTTGCAGTCTATTTTTATAAACTTCATTCAATGATAAAATTTTTATTCTTTTTAAATCAATATTTTTATCTTCCAAAAGTGTTAAAAAATGAGATTTTAATTTAAAATTCTTAACTATTACTATCATCTGTTCTTGTAAAATATTATGTTTTTCATAAAAATATTTCAATTTTTGTAATGCAATAGTCGATTTACCTGTACCAGCCATTCCTTCTATAATACAATTATCTTCCGAATATAGTGCTTGTGCTTGAAGACCTTGACCAGCTAATTCAAAATTTAATCTAAAAAATTTTTCAATATCAATTTTATATACAACATCATCTTCATCAATACCTTCTAAAAAATTCTTTGCATTTTTAATAAATTCTTTTCCAGATCTTGTCTGATATTTTATATTTAGAAGATTTTCATTATTTGGATGGTATTCACCGATTAAATCTAATTCTCCATTTGCAGGAGATTCATCCCCTATTTCAAATTTCATTAATGTTTCAGCTCGTTGAGAGTTATCAGACCAATAGCTTAATAAGTAGTCATCACCAAACTTATAGTCAGGATTTCCTATTTTACCTCTTCTAATAGTCGCTGTAGTTATATAAAAATTCTCTTTAGCATTTCTGAATTTTAATCTTCTAGTAAAAATACCTTTGTCTAACCAAGCTTTTAAATCGTCTTTTGTTAAATCTTCTTCATTTCTATAATTATTAGAATTTAAGTCATCTTCAATTCTATGGTATTCTTTTTGGTACAGACTATAATCGTATTCAAGTAAATCTTTTTTATTAAACTTCATGTTATTCTATTCCAATTCTTTAGATTTAGTATTTTCAATTGTCAATAGGTTAAACAATTGTAAGAAATGTTCTTCGGTGTAAAAAATACAAGCATCTTCATTTAACAATCTTATAGGTATTTTAAACATATCCATTTCTATAAAATCAAATGTTTCAGGTGTTTCTATACCATCTGTCATTTTTGTTATCACATTACAGAATTCATTAAATGAGAAACTATTTAGATTTACATCACTTTTTTCAAAGTTTGATATAAACTTTGATTCATAATCACCGTATTTTAAAATTGAATGGCATCTAGAACATAAACATAGTGAGCTACCAGCTTCCACTATGTTTATTTTTTGTTTTGTAATTTGTTGACTTAACCAATTGAATGTTTCAAAATATTTACCTTGATTATCTTTTTTATCAAAAGTAAAACCACATATTTGACAATACCCTTTATACTCTTTTGCTAAAAAGTTTTTAGTTTCTTCTTCCCCAAACTTTATTTTACTACTTGAATGTCTTTTTTTAGTTTCTTGATTTGACTTTTCAATATTTTCTTTTAATTTCTTTTGGGATTTTTCAATATATTCTTCTTGATCTTTTAAAATTGATGGATTTAACTCTTGTTCTATTTTTTCTACATGCTTATCATGAGATTTCATTGCTGCTAACATATCTAATTGTTCAGTTTTAACTGATGCACTTTGTTTTTGAATAATTAGTTTTTCAATATCTTCATCAGTTATACCAGCATCTTTAGCTTTTTCTAATTTATCAATACTAAAACCTGTTGTATCGTGAATTAACTTTTCAGTTTTCTTATATTCATCATTTTTCTTTTTAATACTCTCACCAAGACCAATTGCACTCATCCAACCTTTTGAATCATCATATATAAATTCTTTAGGTAACATTTGTTGAGAAATTTCACTTGGTTTATGAAACACATTATTTTTATCTGGAATCCAATTTAGTTTTTTCAGACTATAAATTAAACTAGATGGTGCAGAGTTTAATGATGATGTTTTAATTCTTCTATATTTAGCAAATTGTTTATTTTTATCACTTGAAATTATTGTTTGCCATAATAAAAGACTTACTTCATAATTAGGTTCTTTCAATACTTTAGATAAATCATTAATATTATAATCTTCATTGATTGTATAATCAGATTCATTACCATACTCAACAATTTTTGATCTATCTTGATGATCCCATGGAATACGTTGTTTACTAATTGGAATAGTAGTTAAAACTCCAAGTTTTTTTATAAATTCTAAAAAATCCTCTTTATTTAGAATATCTTTATATATATCATGAAGTAAAAAACAACTTCCTAGTCCATCTAATAAATATAAATTACTTTCAACATATGGCTTTGATAATATAATTTCATTAGGTCTAACTAAACTATTTTGATTATTAAATAATATAGTTTTACCTGCAAATAAACTTAGACTACTTGATTCTGTTTTAAAATATTCTAAAAAAACATTCCAATGTTCTAGATGTTTAGTTTTTGAAACCTTTGCATGGTTTTCATCATAATATGAATAATTGTAAGCATCAAGATTTAAAATTAGTTTTATTTCTTCTTTTAAATCTATAGTTTTTACATCTAAAATTTCTAAAAATTGTTTTGCTTTTTTTGAATCTAAGTATGTCTCAGGTTCTACAATATATTTAGTATTTACAAATTGTGTGCTTGATTCAAAGAAACAATTTTGTCCACCATAATTCAGATTTCCATTATTTAGTTTTATTGTTTTTTTGAATAAATAATGATCTATATAATGTTTGTCTTCTAAATCGCATATCAATTCATAAAATCTTTTAAACCATTCATTATCTTTTGTATCAAAAAATTGTTTTGTACTATTGTTTAATCTAGTTAATTGCTCTTCTAGAATCTCAATAAAAATTTCGCTAGTTAAATTCTCAATCTTTAATTGTTTTAAAAACTTATCCTCTCTACTATTTAACTGTGATGGATTAACAGCCCAATAAATAGTATTATCATTAGAAACAATATATTTTAAATCATCTTCATTAATTAACTTTTTGATTTTATTAGAAGCTCTATAACACACATTTGCAGGCATAAAAGTTTTATCTTCAACTAATACATAAGGTTCATTGTTAAATATTTTTATAATATCAATTAAAATTGGTTCATAAAATATTGCTAGATTATCCTCTTTTATAGGTAATACTTGTAAAAAATCAAAATCAAAATAACCATTTTCTTTTATATATTCAAATGATTCTATTGTAAGTTTTGATATGAGATCTCTTAGTTTGTTGTTTTCATCAATATCTTTAATACTATCTCTTGCAACGGTAGATGAAAAAGGTGCATGAATATGAAATCTTAATTTACTTGTTTCTTTTTCAGCTGGGAAATAAATAGATACTTCACCATCAATTGGTACAATTTGTTCTTTTTTTGTCTCTTTATTTTCTTCAATTTTATAAGCTATTGATACAAAAAGATTATCACTTTTTGGCAAGAACTTTTTAAATCTTAACCAATTTGTTTTCTCTTTGGTAGAACTATTTGATATAGCTACTTTCACATCATCTATTTCATTACGTTTAATCTGATTCGAGCTATTTTCATATTCATAATTGATTGTGTTAATATTTTTTAGAAAAAGTAATGTGTTATCAGCTATTGAAGATAAACCTTTTTTAATCTCTTGATATGCTATTTGTGGTTGTTTATTTTTATTATCAAATGGAAAAACCATAGTTGTTGAATATTGAAAATCTTTTTTTGAAACTTCTATAGGTATAACTAAATCATTAATGCTAAAACTGTACTTATTAGAATAGATATACGGAGTATTTGTATAAGCAAATATTGCTTTAAAACCAACTCCAAATTTACCTATTTTATTTATATCATCTTTTTTTGTACCTTGACCAATACTAGTAATTGCTTCAATATCTTTAAAATTAAAATCTCTACCATTGTGTTGGAAAATCAATTCATTTGGTTTTAATATAAATTTAACCTCTGTAGCTTCTGTATCTTCTGCATTTTGAAGTAATTCATAAATAAAGTGTGCATTATCAGGATAAAGTTCAGTAAGTAGATTTTTAATTCCATTATCAAAACCATTGCTTTTCGTAGTTTCAACCCATGAAGCTCTTTTTTTAGATAGTGTTTCAAATTCCATATTCATTAAATTAGCTCCATAATACCCAAGATTTCAAAACTACTTTTTATCTCTTTTTGCAATTCATATTCTTCTATTTTTTTATCTCGTTGTTTTATAAGATTGTCAATTTCACCAGTCTTCATTCTTTGAACATCTTCTTGCTCTGATTTTTCTTGTTGAGTTTTAGCTCTAATTATTTGCTTTTCATAATAACTATTTATAGAATTAATTTTTGTGTTTATCATTCTATTTTGTAAAACTTGTTCAGCTTCAATTTGTTTATTTATGCACTTGATTATATGTGGAATTGATTTACCTTTAACATTTAAAAAGTCTGTATTGCTAGAATTTTCTAAATCTTCATAACAATTTTCTATAAACTCAAAGTAATCTAATTCATCAACAAATGATAAATTTTTATTTAATACAATTGTTTTGATATATGATTTTGGTTTTAACTGTTTTAAATCCATTCTAAATGTAATTGCAAATGAGTTTATGTAATTATCATTTTGAGCTATAGTATTAACTGATTTTAATTGTTTAGTTCTACTTATCATTGAAATTACAGGGTGATTTAAATAAATATACTGCGTATTGTATTCATCATTGTTATTTGTGGAAAAACTAATTTTTAGTTCTTTTTGTTTATAGATTTTTTGTAAAAAAGCTCTTTCTTCATTGTAACTTGAACTTTTATTTCTTTTATCGCTCATCATATCTTTTAAAATTGATATTAATTTTTTTAGATTTTCATTTGATAGTTTAATACTGCCATCTTTTAATTCTTGAAAATTTATATTTTTAGATATTAAAAACTCAATAAATATACTCTCACTTTGTTCTTGCAATATATTGATTTTAGAACTATTAATTAGCTCATCTTCTTTTAATTTATGGTTGATATCATCATTGATTAATTTTTCAACTTCATAAGTTTGTTTTTGAATTTCAGATTCTCTTCTAGATATTGCAAGTTCTGTCAAATGTAATTTTGCATCAATTTCTTCTTGAGATAAATGAATTAATTCTGCAATATTTATTTCTTCTTCAAGAGTTCCTAAAATAGGTTCTAACTCTCCAATGGAATTTTCAAAGATACCCAACTTTTGATAAAGTCTGTTATAGATTCTATCTTCAATAGATCTTTCAATGCATAAATTAAATATATGCAATTTATCAAACTTTTGACCTATCCTATCAATCCTTCCTATTCTTTGTTCAACTCTCATTGGATTCCAAGGTAAATCATAATTTATAACGACATTACAAAACTGCATATCAAGACCTTCTGAACCTACCTCACTTGTTAGTAAAATATCAAATTCACCTTTTTTAAACATCTTAATTTTTGCAAATCTATCTTCAACAGTCATATCTCCATGAATTTTACCAACTTTATAACCCAATTTTAAAAGCTTATCTGATAAGTATTCAATTGTTTTTTTAAAAAAAGAAAAAACTATAAGTTGCTGAATATTCATGCCTTTTATATCTCTTAATACTTCTTCAAATCTTATGAACTTTGAATCTTCTGTTCCTATTAATTCTCCACATTCAATGACTTCATCTAAATATTTTAAAGCTTCTGCTTCTATATCCATTTCAGTTCCATAATAATCTTCTAAATCTGTCAAGTCTTTAATAAATAGTTTTCCATACTTTTTCATCTCTTTAAAACTATCTAGTGAAGCTATCATAGATGAACTCGCCATTCTTTCAGGCATTATAGTTATAAATCCTTGAGGTGTATTAGGATGCAAAAACTCTATAAAACTAATTACAGATTGATAGTAATTCTTCTCATTTTGATTTAAACTAACTATTAAAGATTTTGCATTTCTTGGAATAGAACGTCCTACATCTTTCTTTTTTGTTCTATTAATTATAAAACTTAGTAAATCTAGTTTTGTTAATTCATCAATATACTTAATTCTTTTTTCAGAATCATAATTTCTCTCAACAAACAATTTTTGCATCGTATTTTTTAAAACTGCCGGATACTCTTCATCCATATTTTCATTTATGTATGGTCTAATTTCTTCTTCATTGCAATTATTTCTTAACATTGCTATTAATTTGTGGATTACCTTATTAGGTTTAATCATCAATAGAAAAAAATCAAAATCTTTAAAATAGTCGTTATCAAGTAAAGATAATACATTAAAAATATCTCTAATACTATTTTGTACAGGAGTTGCAGATAAAAATACAATATGATCAGATAAATTTGTAATAGCCTTAGCACTATCAAAAGTAGAAGTTCCATCATTCCGCATTGTATGTGCTTCATCCATGATTAAAAAATCTACTTCAAAAAAACTGTTTTCAAGTTTTTTCATAACTCGTTCATCTCTTAATGTGTGATATGAAACAATAACTTTCTCTTGGAAATGTCTTGATCCACTGTACTCTTCAAAATCGTTAATTAATTTTAAAAACTGATTTGTTTTATAAACTTCAAACCATTCATCAAATCTAATATGTAACTCTTCTTGCCATTTTAAAGTAAGAGATGAAGGAACAACAATTAAAGATATTCTTAACTCTTGTCTTTTATCTATCTCTTTATAAATCATTCCAGCTTCTATCGTTTTTCCTAGCCCTACTTCATCAGCAATTAAAATTCTATTGTTTTCAGAATTTAAAAACTTTATCAGGGGTTTGTATTGGTGTGGTTCTGGAGTTAGTCTATTTGTATTAAAAGAGTATAAAATATCACTTAATGGTTTTCTAACAAAATTTAAAAAGATATTTTCTTTAAAGTCATACAATTTTGAAATATTAGTTTTTTGAGTTAGAAATTCTAAATCATTTTTTGGAACTGTTTTATATTCACCATCTAATAAAATTTCACAAAACTCTCCAAGGTCACTTAGTATAACAGTATTTTGATTTGTTGGTTTATAAATTGCTTTCTTCATTAATATTATTTTTTTCTCAATTTTTCAGATTCTAACATTCCTAATGCATAATCTCTCATCATTTGTTCATTTTCTGTTATTTTACCATCGTATGAAGCCCCATGTTTTTTTAATATTTCAACAATATCATACATACCTCTATCATACGCTACATTTATAATATTGCCACCATCAATATCATCATAAGCATTTACATCAGCACCATTTTTTATAAATAGTTCTATAAGTTCTTGTATCTTTTCTTCTCTTATTGCTTTAGCTAACATATCATCGCTTACTTTAGCACCTTTTGCAATTAGTAATTCTATTACATCAAACCAATTATCCTGACAATCATCGATAACACTAAATAATGCTGTTTCACCATACTCATTTACTATTTCAATATTTGCGCCACTATCTATTAAAATTTCTATAACTTCTAAATGTCCTAAATAACAAGCTCTGTGTAATAAAGGAAACCCGTATTGTCCATTTTGATTAGGATCAAATTTTCCAATATTTTTTCTAATAAAATCAATATTATTTGTTTCTACAGCTTCAATTATTGTCATTCTGTACCTTTATATGTTATTTGATTTCTCAAAAATATCTTTATCTTCTGATGAGAAAAAGACAAAATAAACATCTAGTAAATTTACTTTAATATAATCATTTACAGTTTTATACGCTACTCTTGCAGCATCGTTTTTAGGATATCCATAGACTCCAGTTGATATTGCAGGAAATGCAATTGATTTACAATTTAATCTACTTGCTTCTTTTAAAGAATTTTTATAACAATCTTCCAAAAGTTTTTCAGCATCTTTTTCATCATCATATTCGTAAAAAATTGGACCAACAGTATGGATTACATAATTACAAGGAAGATTACCTGCATTTGTACTTACAGCATAACCAGTTGGAAGTCCATTTTTATAAATAGTATTCCTAATATTCTGACACTCTTTTAAAATAGAAATTCCACCAGCACTATGAATTGCACCATCAACTCCACCACCTCCAAGAAGCGAAGAGTTCGCTGCATTTACTATAGCATCTATTTCAAGTGTAGTGATATCTGACATTATAGTTTTAATCATAGTTATACCTTTTAGTAAATTTTTCAAATAATTTATACTTTGATTCAGTTTCATTTTGTTTATAGAACATAGGCTCATCTTGAGACAAATCAAAAAATAAAACATTTAAAACTAGTCTATTGCTTTCTTCTTTTTGATATAAATATCTTAAATTTAATTCATGATTATCGTATGGATAAATTAAATATAATTTCTTGCAGTCTATATATTTTGTACCATAAGCATAAAGTTGATACATATCTTGTTGAGAAATATCTTTTTCATCTTTTATGATTTTCCACTTTGTATCTGCTATAAGTAGCTCATCTTCTTCATCAACTTTATTTATTACAATATCAGGTCTTAGAGCGAATTTATTTGGTTCTTCAACTAAATACTTACCTTTATCTTGCAAGCTTACATTTAAACCTTTTTTCTTCAAATAGTGCCCTACATATGATTCAAATAATAAGTTCATGTCAAACAGTAATGCAAATGCGATATCACTCCCTTTATAAGGACTAAATGAATTTTCTAATAAAAAAGTTCTGCACCATAAAAGTATTTGTTCATAATCTTTCATTTGTCTGTTAGATTTTACTTTTGAAAAATCTGATTTGATATTATGAGAAATTTCAATTTCATCAAATACAAATAAAAACTCTCTAATCCTTTGTTGGTTTTTATTAGATTTTGATTTTTTATACAAGAATTCTAAAGTAGTTTTAATTAGTTTATTTTCAACTCTATTTGATAAAAACTCTTGGAACTCTACATAAAAACGTTCTTTATGAATGTAATTCATTTTTATTTGTTGATTGATTTGTAGTTTTCCTTTTAAAAACTTTAGATTTTCTTCTTTTGTTATATAGTCTGATTTAATACCTTTTTGAATCAGTTTTGATAATTCTTCTAGAAACATAGTTATAAATATTTCAAGTAATGGCATCTTTGAACTTTTTAGATGTGCTGTATTGAAGTTTTTAAATGGAGATTTCTTTAGTGTTTTTAACATCTTAATTAAAATCTTTTTAGAGTCATCTGCATCTAAATTTTTAATTTTAGGAAGTATCTCTATTGTTGTACCATCTTGAGTTTGAATCACTCCAACATAGTTTTGTGCTTGAAGAGTTTCTCCTAATCCATTTTTATAAGATGGCTTTAGGAAAAGTGTTTGTTCATTGTTTTTCAATACGAATTGTTTTAAATCATCAAATACTTTTTTAGGAACTACTAAATTACCTGCAAAATCTTCTGCATAAATATCGTAAGTTTTATAATAAATTGATCTGTATTCTAATATTGAAAAACTGTTTTGTTTCATTTTCCAAGCTTACTGTAATCAAAATCTTCTGCAATAGTATATTTAAATTTTTCATCTTCTATATAATCAGTATTTCTAAACTCTTCATCAAATATATTAGATTCAAATTTTTGTTTTTTTATAAAACCATCACCTAGTACCATTCTAATTTTTTCCCAATCATCGTAGAAATACTCTTGAAGTAATGGGATGATCTTATTTCTAAAAATATTGTCTAATTCTATTTTCTTTTTATCTTCATTTAGATTTTCTAATCCCATAAAATAAGCATGTCCAATAGTGTGATCTCTATCGTAAAGATATTCAACTCTTTCATTAATAGTTTTAAGAAGTGTTTTTATGTTGATTATTTGATCTTTGATAGCTACATTAAAATCTAATAAATCAGGCTGTGGCATCATTTCTGTAAACTCAAATCTTCTTCGCAAAGCTGTATCCATCAAAGCAATACTTCTATCAGCTGTATTCATTGTTCCTAAAATGTATAAATTTTGAGGTAATCCAAATTCTTCTCCAGTATATGGTAATTGAGCTTTTAATTCTTCTTTAGCATTAATTCGTTTAGTATCTTCAATAAGCGTGATTAACTCTCCAAAAATCTTAGAAATATTTCCACGATTTATTTCATCAATAATCAATAGATAGTTTTTATTTTGTTTTTGATGTTTTCTCTCTAATGGTGGAGTTTGCAGATACTTTACAAGAATATCTTTTTGTTCTTGCTCGGTCATATTTTCTATATCAATATCTTGATACTCTTCTTCAATATTATTAGTATGTATATAATTTAAAACAGCCCAATATGCTGAAGAATTACAACCACCTATAACTTCTCTAAACTCATCATTTATATTTGAGATTAAATCAAATTTTTCTTTTGTATTAAAATAATTAAATAGTTTTTTTAGGCGTTCTTTTGATACTAAATACCTTTTGTTACGACCTTGATGTTTAAAATTAATATTTCCATTTTTTGTAATATCTGACACCACAATATCATCGTTTGTTTTTAAAGGTAATTTCTGTATCTCATTATTATTTACTTTTTCTATCAGACTTAAATAAATTTCATCAAAACTTAAAGATCTAACATTTTCCTGTGTAATATGAATCATAGATAAAATTGCATCTATTGCAAGCTTTTTAAATATACCATTTTCCTTAATATACAAAACTTCATCATTTTTATTTGTATCAGCTTTTATTCCTTCAACAAACTCTTCATAGCCATAACTTTGATGAAATGTTACAAATTTTATCTGTCCTTGCTCCTTATATTTCTCAAAATCTTCTTTTAATTTTAATCTATCTTCATTATCTAAAACAGTCCTGTTTTCAATAATTTCAATTGCTTTGTTGATTGTACTATAAGTCTTACTTGTACCAGGAGGTCCATAAAGAATTTGATTTAGTGGTTGATTTATATTTGTAGACACTTTACTTGCCTTTGTTTCTAAGTTTAATGTTGTATAGAATTCATTTATTTTAGTTTCATATTTGTCATAAAGTTTTTTAAATTCTTCTCTAACTTCACTTTCAGACATGTTAGTAATAATTATTTTTGAAAACTCTCTTTTTTGTACATTAGGATTATCCATATTAATCAACTCTTTAAGAGCTAATTTATTTTGAATCTTATTTTCTAAATGTAGTGATAAATGTATATCATTACCTTTAACTTCAAATTCATAATGTGTACCACCTGTCCCTTCTGATAAAGGTGTATTTTTAGGATATATTTGAAAATATTTTCTACCACTTGATAAATGAGGTTCTCTAATATTTAATCCAAATTCATTTGCTAATACTCTATAGAATTGTTCTTGTTCTATTGTTATTTGAATTGTTGTTTCTTCTTCTATTAAGCCAAAAATATAGTTTATAACACTTGGTTCATATGATGGATATGTGTATTTTTCATTATCGTATAAAATTCTTAGTATTTTGTCTAATGATATTGACATTTTTTCTTGTCCTTTACCATTATCTCCTCTTGCACATAAAGAAGTAGAATTATTTTCTAAATTAAAATATGAATTGTTATGCGTTTTTAATTTGATTGACTCATTTTCTGCAATATATTCAAAAATTTCTTTGTACTTAATCCTAGTTTCTTCTTCACTTAAAGGATATTCTTTATTTATAAAACTCATATATTTTTTAAGTGCAGATTTAAAGTCAGAATATAAATCAGGATGTAGTTTATTTGATTCTATTTGCTCTATGAATTGATCTTTTAAGTAATTCTTATCATTTTGTAATTTATTGTAAAACTGTATAATTGAATCATTGTCAGAAACTAAATTCAATATCTTAACTCCCTCTTCAAGGTACCTTTTATATTGTCCTATTGATTTAATAAAATTAATATTTTTACAATAACGTTCAAATCCTTCATAATCCAGGTTTTCCAAACTACAATCCTTTAATTTTTAATAGCAATTATATAATATGTGAATTACTTAAATTGGTAATTTACTAAATCTATCTAAATATTATTTAATTATAACAAAAGAATGACTCTTAAATTACTCAATTTTATAAATTTAAAACAAATATAAGTTTTTGTTATACCATTTTAAATAAATACTAATATGTTATATGATATAATAAGGGATGTCAA
>CAYLKG010000018.1:0-28940 GCA_964384195.1 uncultured Aliarcobacter sp.
GAGTTTTACAATATCTTTCAAAAGAGTACATAAATGGAAGAGATATTTTAAATGTTATTGATGTTTTAGGTCAATTTTATAATGTTGAAAAATATGAGCATTTAGAAAAACTAGATATTATAAAATCTCTTTTAGAGTATGGCTGGATTGTTCAAGCATCTTTTGACCAAGTAAAACTAAATGAATCTTCAAAGCTAGAGTTAATTAACTCAAATATTACTCTTTCAAGTTCTTATTTAAAAATGCTAGAAAGTGGTAGTAGTGATTTTATTTTACCTGAAATTAAAAATTATGGTGACCATCTGGAGTATTTACAAGACCAATTTCTAAAAATCGATTTAGCTCAACAATTAAATATTGTAAAGAAAAATTTTGATGCAAATAGCCCTAGTTTTAATAGATTAAAAGCAAAACAAGCTTTATTAGAAAATAGAATAAAAGATAGAATAAAAGCAACTACAAATCCTATTATGCTTGAAGATTTTTTTAAAGACAACAACTTAACAATTCAAGAACAAACTCTATTCTTAGCTCTTTTAAAAGAAGAGTATAGTGGTGGAGATGGAACGCTAAGAGAGATGAACTATTTAATAGATTTAATCTCAAATGATGATTATGAGAAAATTAAATATAGAAGCCTACTTGAAGAGAGTTCAACTTTAATTTCAAAAAATTTAGTTGATTATGATGAAGTTTTAACGCCATTTGGAGGAATTAATAGAAATTTTTATATTCCTGATGAAGTTTTATACAAAATTTCACATCCTACAAAAAAAGGTTCAAGTGTTGCAAAAATAAAACTAGAAAGTATTATAAAAGAGCAAGAGATTTTTGAGCTCATTAATACAACAAAAACACTTGATGATGTTGTTCTTGCAGAAAAAACAAAAGAAACATTAGATGCTCTTTTAAAACAAGTAGATAAAAATGTAATCAATAGACTAAAAGCTTGGGGGATAAAAGATAAAAAAAGAGGAATTGATGCAAAAATAATCTTCTATGGAATTGCTGGAACAGGTAAAACACTTACTGCTTTAGCATTAGCAAAATCTCTTAAAAAAGATGTTTTAAGTTTCGATTGTTCAAAAATTTTATCTATGTACATTGGAGAAAGTGAAAAAAATGTACGAAATATTTTTGATAAATACAATGAAATTAAAGAGCAAACAAAAACGGAACCAGTTTTACTTTTAAATGAAGCTGATCAATTTTTAAGTTCAAGAAGTAGTGGAACTGGAAGTAGTGCTGATAAGATGCACAATCAAATGCAAAATATATTTTTAGAGCAAATAGAAAGATTTGATGGAATTTTAATAGCTACAACAAATCTATTAGAAAATCTTGATAAGGCATTTTCTAGAAGATTTAACTATAAAATTGAATTTTTAAAACCAAATAAAGATCAAAGAATTGCTTTATGGAAAAAATTGCTTCCTGCAAATTTACCTTTAGAAAAAGATTTTGATATAGAAAAAATTGCAAAACATGAACTAACTGGTGGACAAATAGAGTTAGTTATAAAAAATACAGCCTATAAACTTGCTATACAAGAAAATGCTGTATTTAAACTAAGTGATTTCGAAGAACAAATAAGTAAAGAGAAAAAAGGTCAATTTGATAGTGAAAACAAAGTTGGATTTTTTTAGGGATAGATTATGACTCATATAGATTTTGCTCATCCATATTTTGGTGCTTTTATGATGTTTATTTTTAGCTTTGCTATTTTTGGTAGTGCTTTAGCACTATCAAGATTTATTAGTAGAAAAATAGCTAGATTAAATACTGAAAAATTAAAAACAACAATTTATGAATGTGGAGTAGAAGTTACAAAACAACCAAATAAAATATCAACTCAATTTTATTTAGTTGCACTTTTATTTATACTTTTTGATGTTGAGATTATATTTATGTTTCCTTGGGCTATAAATTTTAAAGCTTTGGGTTGGTTTGGATTTATAGAGATGCTTATGTTTTTACTAATTTTAGCTATTGGTTTTTTATATGCTTGGAAAAAAGGAGCCTTAGAATGGCACAGCATAAAGTAAATTATTTTCAAGACAATGGAACTGCTATTAAATTAACAACTATCGATAAAATAGTTAATTTTGGAAGAAGTAACTCACTTTGGCCAATGACTTATGGACTTGCATGTTGTGCTATTGAAATGATGGCAACAGGCGGTTCAAGATATGACTTTGATAGATTTGGAACAATTTTTAGAGCAAGTCCTAGACAATCTGATGTTTTGATTATTGCTGGAACTTTAACAAAAAAACATGCAGAATTTTTAAGAAGATTGTATGACCAAATGCCTGATCCAAAATGGGTTATTTCTATGGGAAGCTGTGCAAATACAGGCGGAATGTTCAACACTTATGCAACAGTTCAAGGAGCAGATAGAATTATTCCTGTAGATATTTATCTTCCAGGATGCGCTCCAAGACCCGAAACATTACAATACGCTTTAATGATGCTTCAACAAAAGATTAGAAAAGAATCAATTTTTAGAAATATAAAAAATAAGAGGCTTATATGAGAGAGTACAGTAAAAAAGATGATGTACAAAGAAAATCTTACTACAATGATAGATTTTTTATAAGTCCAACTCAAGAATATATTAGTGTAGAAAATGATGAAATTTTTTATAAAGATTTACAAGAATTAGAAAAAACTTGTAAGATACAAAAATTGTATATATGCCATGCTCATTTGATTTTAGAAATATCAAAAAATGAAGTATTAAATATTTTAGAAAAACTAAAAACTTTAGAATATGATATGTTAGTTGAACTATCTTGTGTTGATTATTTAGCTCAAAATAACTCTTTTGAAATTTTCTATGAACTGCTTTCAATCTCTAAGAAAAAAAGAATCAGAGTAAAAACAACAATTTTACAAAATGAAAATATAGAATCTGTCTCAAAAATCTTTAAAAGTGCGAACTGGAGCGAAAGAGAAGTTTATGATATGTTTGGAGTGAAATTCATAAATCATCCAAACCTAAAAAGAATTTTAATGCCTGATGATTGGTATGACCACCCTTTAAAAAAATCTTATCCTCTTCAAGGTGATGAAGTAGCTTCTTGGTATGAGGTAGATAAAATCTTTGGAAAAAGTGCAAGAGATATTATTGGTCCTGAAATTAGGGATAGTGCAAGTATAGATAGATATGATACCACAAGATTTTCAAGATTAGGACATGAAGTTCCTTTTGGATTTGAAGCTACAAATGAAAATACAGATATAAAATATCAAGAAGATAATCAAAAACTTGTAAAAACGCTAGACCCAAACAAATCAAAAATTTTGGAGAAAAGAAAATGAATCAAACTCCAAACCGACTAAAACCTTTTTTTGAAAATATCCACTTCCAAAGAGAAGACAACACTATGACTGTAAATTTTGGTCCTCAACATCCATCTGCGCATGGACAATTAAGATTAGTTTTAGAACTTCAAGGAGAAGAGGTTGTAAAAGCTAGACCGATGATTGGTTATTTACATCGTGGCATGGAAAAGATGGCAGAGAATATGATTTATAATGAATTTTTGCCAACAACGGATAGAATGGATTATATAGCTGCAACTTCAAATAATTATGCCTATGCAAAAGCTGTTGAAGAACTTTTGGACTTAAAAATTCCAAGGCGTGCTGAATGTATTAGAGTTATTTTATTAGAATTAAATAGAGTTGTTTCTCATCTTTTTTGGCTTGCAACTCATGCTCTTGATGTGGGTGCTATGTCTATGTTTTTGTATTGTTTTAGAGAAAGAGAGTATGCACTTGATTTAATAGAAGATTACTGCGGTGCAAGATTAACTCACAGTGCTATAAGAATTGGTGGTGTTCCTTTAGATTTACCAGAAAACTGGATTGAAAACTGTACAACTTTTTTAAATAATCTAAAAAAAGAAATTGATAATTATGAAAAACTACTAAATGACAATAGAATTTGGAGAATGAGACTAGAAAATGTTGGAGTAATCACACCTCAAATGGCAAAAGATTTTGCTCTTTCAGGGGTAGCTTTACGTGGTAGTGGTATAAAATGGGATTTAAGAAAAGAGATGCCATATAGCATTTACAATGAGTTAGATTTTGAAGTACCTATTTCAAAGACTTGTGACTCTTATGGAAGATATAGACTTTGTATTGAAGAGATGAAAGAGTCAATAAAAATAATAGAACAAGTTTTTCCAAAATATTATGAATCAAACACTCAACTAATGAGCAGTGACCCAAGATACATAAGCCCTACAAAAGAGGATATTATGACTCAAAACTACTCTTTAATGCAACATTTTGTCCTTGTAACTCAAGGATTAAAACCACCAATTGGTGAAGTATATGTAGCAACTGAATCACCAAAAGGCGAGCTTGGATTTTATATAAAAAGTGATGGAAAAGAGTACCCATATAGACTAAAAGTTCGAGCTCCTAGCTATTTTCATACAGCTTTACTTGAAGAGCTTTTAGTTGGTTGTCAATTAGCTGATGTGGTTACTATAATTGGTAATTTAAATATTGTTTTTGGTGAGATTGATAGATGATAAGAGTTGATTTAAGAGATTTAAAAAATGACTTTTATGACAAAATGCTAGAAGTTTTAAAATCTTTAAAAGATGAAGAAGTGGTGATTTTTTTGTTTGAAATAGGTGATTTTTCACATGTTCAAAAAGTTGCCAATTTTATTTATGAAAATAAATTTACGCTTATGAATTCACTAAAATTCAATGAAAAAGATTGGACAGTTGTAGTAAAAAATATAAGACCTGAAATAAAAACTTTAAAAGAGGAGATAAAAAATGAAGAGAATTGAAGAGTTAAAAAATAGTGATTTTATAATTTCACTTGGAACTTTTTTTGAAGATGAGAGTTTAAGAAATATAGTATTAAATAGAGCAAAAAACGTAAATTTTGTATATATGTCTCCTATTGATAACCATCTGTTAAAAGATAGTTACAATCAATTTATAAAGTATGAAGCAGGAAGCGAAGAGGCAGTTTTAGCTCTTTTATTAAATGTTTTTGCAAATCATTTAGATGATAAAACAAAAAACTATTTAGATGATTTAGATTTTGGTTATTTAGCAGCTGAAAGTAGTGCTGGAGAAGAGGAGTTTGAAGAGGCAAATGATTTGAGTTTTGAAGCTTCAAACAGAGTTTTAGTTGTGGGAGATGATATAAAAAATCATTTTAGAGTTGAAAATATTGCAAGATTACTTGGAAGAGTTCAAAAATTTACAGAGCTATCAGTAATAGTTTTAGATGAAGAGTTAGAGAAAAAAATAGATCATTTTGAAAATGAAGTTTTAGAAGATATTGATAACTTAAAATCTTTTAATGGAACTGTTGTTTATGAGATTTTAGCAGATGATAAATATTTGATTACTAGTCAGACTTTTTTAAATATTGCAAAAATAAAAGATGGTGACCTCATAGAAATTTTTACAAAAAATCAAAACTACAAAAGAGTTGCAAAACTTGACACCAACCTTCTTGGAACAATCGCTCTTTTAGAAGTAAAAGAGTTCTCAAAAGATTACAGATACAAACAAGCAAAAATTGAAAAGAGCGAATAAAAATGAGCCAAATAAAGCTTACAATAAATGGTGAAGAGTTCACAGCAGAGCCAAGTGAGACAATTTTAAATATTGCAAGAAGAAATAATATATTTATTCCTGCTATTTGTTATTTAAACTCTTGCTCTGCTACTTTAGCTTGTAGGCTTTGTTTGGTTGAAGTAGATGGAAAACAAGTTTATTCTTGCAATGCAAAAGCAAAAGAGAATATGCAAGTAATTACAACAAATGCAAGTATTGAAAAAGAGCGAAATGCAATAATGCAAGTTTATTGTGTAAATCACCCTTTACAATGTGGAGTTTGTGACAAAAGTGGAGAGTGCGAACTTCAAAACTACACTTTATATATGCAAGTAACAGAGCAAAATTATTCTATAAAAGATACGCACAAACCAAAACAACATTGGGGAGTTATGAATTATGACCCTGCTTTATGTATAGTTTGTGAAAGATGTGTAACTGTTTGTAGTGATATTATTGGTTCGAACTCTTTAAGCACTACAAAAAGAGGTGGTGAAGAGCTAAATAAAAATCTAAAAGATAGCATGCCAAAAGATGCTTATGCTATGTGGAATAAGCTAAATAAATCTCTAATATCTCACAATAGCGACTCTTGTATTAGTTGTGGAGAGTGTATTGCTGTTTGTCCAACAGGTGCTATGATTAGTAACAATTTCCAATATACCTCAAACGCTTGGGAGTTAGAAAAAATTCCAGCTGCAAATCCTTTTTATAGTGATTGCTCTTTTATGCAATATGAAGTGAAACAAACAAGTATTGATGATAAAAGAAAAAAAGTTTATAGAGCTACAAATGAGTTTCATTTTCAAGAACTTTGTGGAGCAGCTAGATTTTGTTTTGATTATGAAAACAAAGATGCAATAAAAGATAATATAGCTTTTAATAGCGCTATTGAAGCTTTAAAAAAAGCAAAAAATATAGTTTTTAACTCATTTATCACAAATGAAGAGGCGTTTATTCTTCAAGAAATAGCAAATTTTACAGGTGCTAAACTAGTAAATTCTGAAGCAAAACTTTATAAAGAGTTTTTAGAAAACTACTCAAAAATCTCTGGGGAATCTTTATACAATGGTTCACTAGAGACTATAAAAAATAGTGAATTTATAGTAAGTATTGGAAGTTTTTTAAAAACAGATGCTCCAAGTATCAAAAATGCGATAAACAATAATGTAAAAGTAAATAAAGCAAATGCACTTTTTTTCCATCCTTTAATTGATACAAATTTAGAATTAATTGGAAAAAAAGGTAAAAACACAAATTTTATCTATCATAAACCAAATGTTGAAGAGTATATTTTTACTCTTTTACTGAAAAAATATGCCTCTAATCTTCCAAGTGAGTTTGAGAGTTTGATAAATTTTGAAGACTCTTTTTTACTTAAAAAACTTGAAAAAGATGAGAGTTTTTTAGAAACTTTAAACAACTTTAGCAACGATAAAAACAATTTCACTTTAGTTATTGGTGAAGATATAATCACTCACAAAAATAGAGTTTTTTTAGCAAAAATTGTTGGCTTAATTGCAAAATATACAAACTTTAAAGTTTTAATAATTCCACCAAAAACAAATAGTTTAGGTGTTTCTTTAATTTGTAATTTAGAAAACAAAGTTGATGGTTTTAGCGTTGGTTACAATGAAATAGCAGATTTTACAATGGCTTGTTTTGGAAAAAAAAATTTAGATATGCCAACACTTCTTGAACAAGAGGGAACTTTTATCAATTTAAATAAAAAAGTAGTTCCAACAAATGCAGCTTTAAAATACAATGGTTACACTTTAAATGATGTTGCAAATGCTCTTTTGAATAAAGATGTTGAATATACTATTGAATACACAAAAAAATTTCCTTTAAATAAAGGTTTTAAAAATTTAGAGTTTGATGATTTACCAAATAAGTTTTTAAATAGTGGCCTTGAAGATAGAGGTTACTTACTAAATAGTTTTAATGTAACTTTTGAAAATGAGATAAAATTCCCGCAAATAGAAGATACAAATTTAGAAGAAAATGAGATTTTTATCTATAGAAAAAATCCTCTAAATCAAGTAAATGAGTTTACAAGCGTTTCAAAAGAGTTTAAAGAGAATTTAGAAGATGGTATTTTCTTCTCAAAAGAGCAATTTTTAAATCTAAATCTTGAAAAAAACTCAAAAGTACAAGTAGCTACAAAAAATGCAACTCTTATTTTAAATATTTATTTAGATAATCAATTAGCAGGAAATATTCCTTATGTTTCAACTTTTCTAAAAAATGAAAACAAAAATCTTTTTTTAGAAAATAGATATGAAATAGCAACGATAAAAAAGGTTTAAAATGGAAGCAATTGTTATTGAAACTATTATAAAAATCTTTGTTGTTCTTGCTGTTTTTGGTTTTTTAGCAGCTTTTACAACCTATATTGAAAGAAAAGTTTTAGCTTTTTTTCAAAGAAGAGTTGGTCCAGATATAGTTGGTCCTTTTGGAATATTTCAACTCTTAGCTGATGGTATTAAACTCTTTACAAAAGAGGACGTAGTTCCTGCAAATGCAAATAAAACTATTTTTATGATTGCTCCTCTAATTACTGTTTGTACTGCATTTATAGCTATGAGTGCTGTTCCATTTTTACCTGAATTTACAATATTTTCTCACACAATAAGACCAATAATTAGTGATATAAATGTTGGACTTTTATTTGTTTTGGCTGTTTCTTCAGCAGGACATTATGGAGCACTTTTAGGTGGTATGAGTAGTGCTTCAAAATGGGCACTTTTAGGAGGAGCAAGAACAACTATTCAGCTTTTATCTTATGAAGTTATTTCAGGACTTGCACTAATTTCTCCACTTATGATGATAGGAAGTCTATCTTTAATTGATATAAACAGCTACCAAAATGAAGGTATCTTTTCGTGGCTTGTTTTCTCTCAGCCATTAGCATTTATTTTATTTGTGATTTCTGGATTTGCTCAAACAAATAGAACTCCTTTTGATTTACTAGAACATGAAGCTGAGTTAGTTGCTGGATATGCAACTGAGTATTCAGGACTTAGATGGGGAATGTTTTTTATAGGTGAATATGCAAATTTATATACTATTTGTTTTTTAATTTCTCTAATATTTTTGGGTGGATTTAATCCTTTATGGATTATTCCAGGAGCAGTTGCAATAGTTTTAAAAGTTATGCTTTTAATCTTTATATTTTTATGGACAAGAGCAACTTGGCCACATATAAGACCAGATCAGCTAATGTGGCTTTGTTGGAAAATTTTAATGCCTTTAGCATTTTTAAATATTTTAATTACGGGCTTTGCCCTTATGTTTTAGGAAATTATGATGAATGAAAAAGATTACAAAATAGTTTTAGAAGATGATTATCCTAAATCAAATTGGGATATTTTTAAACAGATTGTAAAAAGGTCAGTTAAAGGTGACCTTTTTATTGGACTTAAAATAACTCTTGGAATTTTTTATAGAAATTTGTTTAAAAATGAAAGCGCAACAGTTCACTATCCAAAAGAGAAACTTCCCTTGAGTCCAAGATATAGAGCAGTTCATAAACTTCTAAGACTTCTAGAATCAGGAAATGAGAGATGTATTGGTTGTGGGCTTTGTGAAAAGATATGTATTTCTAAATGTATAAAAATGGATACAAGAATAGATGAAAACTCAAGAAAAGAGGTTTTAGAGTACACAATAAATATGGGAAGATGTATTTTTTGTGGTTATTGTGCTGAAGTTTGCCCTGAATTAGCAATTGTTCATGGACAAAGATATGAAAATGCTAGTGAACAAAGAGCTCATTTTACTCTAAAAGAGGATATTTTAACTCCAAAAGATAGTTTAAAATGGCAAATTGAGTATGATGGTTTTGGAAGTGTTTCAAAAGATGCCGATAAAAAAATTAAAAAAACTCCACTATCTTATTAGGATAAAAAATGTTTGAAATAGTTGCCTTTACTCTTTTTTCAATTTTAACAATATCAATGTTTTTAATTACTGTTTTGACAAACAATACTCTATATGCACTAAGTTCACTTGCTGCTGGAATGATTTTTATCTCTGGTTTTTTCTTCTTACTTGATGCAGAGTTTTTAGGAGTTGTTCAAATAGTTGTTTATAGTGGTGCGGTTATGGCTTTATATGCATTTGGTATGATGTTTTTTGACACTCTTAGTGAGGTTGAAGAGAAAATAAATAATCCAAGATTAGCTTTTTTCTTATCTGGAACTATTGCTTTAATAATCGTAATTATTTTAATAGCTCCAATTTTAGGGCAAAATATAGAAGCTCAAAATACTATAAACAATGAAATTTCAAATAGTGCAAATGTTGGAATTACTTTATTTACAAAATATCTTTTACCTTTTGAAATGGCTGCTCTTATGCTTTTAATAGCAATGATTGGAGCAATTGTTCTTGCTAGTAAAAAGATGAATATTTCATTTTCAGAACTCGAAGAAGAGAATATTGATAAGCTTTTAAAAGATGAAGAAGCTTCAAAAAGAGGTGAAATATGAGTTTAAATTATTATTTGATTATAAGTACTGTTTTATTTTTTATTGGAGTTTTTGGAGTAATTAGAAGAAAAAATCTTTTGATGCTATTTTTTTCAACAGAGATTATGTTAAATGCTGTAAATATTGGTTTTGTAGCTATTTCAAAATATTACAATGATTTGGGTGGGCAAATGTTTGCATTTTTTATAATCGCAGTTGCAGCAAGTGAAGTTGCTATTGGACTTGGACTTTTGATTTTATGGTACAAAAAAACAGGCTCTTTGAACTTAGATGATATTGCAAAAATGAGAGGCTAAGATGGAGAAATTTTTATATATAGCTTTATTTCCACCTTTAATTGCTGCTTTATTTTCAAGCCTTTTTGCATTTTCAAAGCCACTAAAATTTATTGGTTATTTTAATTCAACCCTTATTTTTATCTCTATGATTTCAAGTTTTTATCTATTTTCTTATATTTATGAAAATGATTTTGCCGTTGAGATTTTCTTATTTGATTGGATAAATATTGGAAATTTAAATTTATCTTTTTCATTTATTTTAGACCATATTAGTGTAATGATGCTTTTAGTAGTTACCATAGTTTCAACAATGGTTCACTTTTACTCTATTTGGTATATGGAAGAAGATTTAGGTTTTAATAGATTTTTTACCTATCTTTCACTTTTTGTTTTTTCAATGCTAGTTTTAATCCTTGCTGATAATTTTGCAGTTTTATTTATTGGGTGGGAAGGAGTTGGAGTTTGTTCATATCTTCTTATTGGATTTTTTTATAAAAAACTAAATGCAGCAAAAGCAGCAAATGAAGCATTTATTTTAAATAGAATTGGTGATATGGGATTGATGATTGCTATGTTTTTAATTTATTGGAATATTGGAACTTTAAATTTTGATTTAGTTTTTAAAACAATCTCACTTATAGACAATGATACAGTTTTTCTAATTGGATTAGCTCTTTTTGTAGCAGCTATGGGAAAATCAGCTCAATTTCCTCTTCACACTTGGCTTGCAAATGCCATGGAGGGACCAACTCCAGTTTCAGCACTAATTCACGCAGCAACAATGGTAACAGCAGGTGTTTATCTAATAATAAGATGCAATGAAATATATTTTTTAATTCCAAATTTATCTCTTATGATTGCTTATTTAGGCTCTTTTGTTGCAATTTTTGCAGCTTCTATGGCATTAGTAAACAATGATTTAAAAAGAATTATAGCCTACTCAACCCTATCACAATTAGGTTATATGTTCGCAGCTGTTGGAGTTGGTGCATACAGTATTGCCCTATTCCATCTATTTACTCACGCTTTTTTTAAATCAGCTCTGTTTTTAGGTGCAGGAAATGTAATGCATGCAACAAATGGAAATTTAGATATTAGAAAAATGGGGAATTTGTACCCTAAAATGAAAGCAACTGCAATAGTAATGATTATCTCATCTTTGGCTTTAAGTGGAATTTTTCCTCTTGCTGGATTTTTCTCAAAAGATAAAATTTTAGAAAGCGTTTATTCACAAAACCATTTTCTTTTATATGGAACTTTATTAATAACTGCATTTTTAACTGCTTTTTACTCTTTTAGGTTAATCATGAGAGTGTTTTTTACAAAAGTAAACTATAATGAAAAAAATTCAAATATTCATGAAGCAAAAAATCTAGCTCTATTTTCTATTTTACCTCTACTTTTTTTAGCAGTTGTTTTGGGGTGGAGTTCAAAGTATTTTGAAGAGTTTACTTCAAGACTTCTACCTACATTTACAATAAATTTAACACATGAGCAAATTTGGATTTTGATTTTAGTTACTAGTTTTACTTCAATATTTGGAATTTTATTTGCTATTTTTAAATATAAAAATTTATTAAATAAAGATGAAAAAATAGGCTTTTTTAAAAATATTTTACTAAAAGAGTATTTCATTCCAAAAATATATAAAACTTTATTTGTAAAACCTTATTTTAATTTTTCACTTCTTTTAAACAGATATATAGAGATTAAATTAATAGATAACACAATTGATAAAATTGGTTATTTTGCTTTTAGTTTAGGAGCGAAACTAAGACCTATTCAATCTGGAAATTTATCAACATCACTAAGACTTATGATATTTGGGATTTTAGGAAGCCTTTTATTTATCATAGTTTTATTAGTTTATTAAAGGTTTTTTATGGAACACATTTTAACAATGCTTATATTTTTTCCAGCAGTTGCAGCTATTTTAGGATTTTTAATAGATAAAGACTCTATGAGACAATTTGCAATAGTGGTTACTTTTGTTGAGTTTGTTTTATCTATGATTTTATACTACAACTTTGATATAAATAGTGCTGATGTTCAATTTATGGTGAATATTCCAATTATTAAATCTTATGGAATAAACTATTTAATAGGTGCTGATGGAATATCTTTGTTTTTAATAATCATGATTACATTTATGACCATGATTGCTGTTATTGGACTAACTGAAAAAAGAGATGTTAAAAACCTCATCATTACAATGCTATTTTTAGAGATGACAATGGTTGGAGTTTTTGCTGCATTTGATGTTATTTTATTTTATATTTTTTGGGAACTTACTATTATTCCAATGTTTTATATTATTGGATTTTGGGGATACAACAAAAGACTTTATGCCGCTGTAAAATTTTTCTTATATACATTTACAGGTTCACTAATAATGCTTGTGGGAATTTTATATTTTGGATATGTTTACTATCAAGCTACTGGTGTTTGGAGCTTTGCTTTATATGACTGGATGAATATAAATTTGCCTTTTGACTTACAACTGTGGCTTTTTATAGCTTTTTTCTTTGGATTTGCTGTAAAAATGCCTATGTTTCCATTTCATACCTGGTTACCTTTAGCTCATGGACAAGCTCCAACAATTGGCTCAATAATTCTTGCTGCAATTTTACTAAAAATGGAAACTTACGGATTTATTAGATTTTCTTTAGGACTTTTTCCAGATGCTAGTGTATATTTTGTTCCATTACTTGCAACTTTAGGAATTATTGCAATAATTTACACAGCAATGATAGCTTATGCTCAAGAAGATATGAAACAACTAATTGCCTACTCATCAATTTCGCATATGGGAATCATTACAATTGGAGTATTCGCTCTAAATGTTGAAGGAATTTCTGGGGCTGTTTTTCTAATGATTGGGCATGGAATCGTATCAGGGGCTTTATTTATGTGTGTTGGGCTTTTATATGATAGAACAGGTACAAAACTAATTAAAAAATTTGGAGGTTTAGCTTCAAATATGCCCCTGTTTGCAATGTTATATCTAATTGTTCTAATGGCATCTATTGGTCTTCCTTTAACTGTTGGCTTTGTTGGTGAGTTTTTATCAATATTGGGATTTTTTAAATACTCCCCTATTTTAGCCTCAATTGCTGTTCTGACAATAGTTTTAAGTGCAGTTTATATGCTAAATATGTATAAATTTACATTTTTTGGAAGATTAAAAATTATAAATATGAATCTAAAAGATATTTATGGAAGGGAACTTGTAGCATTGGGTTCTTTAGTTGCTTTGATAATCTTTTTAGGAATCTATCCAAAAATCATTTTAGAGCCCTTAAATATTTCAGTTACAAATCATCTTCAAATTATGGAAAATAAAGCCTTAAATATTGAGACAAAAGATAAGTTAAATGAACTAAACTCTATAAAAGGAGTTTCGAATGAGTGAAATAAATATTACTTTAGACTCTTTAAACTTAAGCACCATAGCTCCAATGTCAATAGCAATTATTGGAGCATTAAGTATTATTTTAACGGATATTTTCAACAAAAACAAAGATAAGTCTTTATATGTTTTTTTGGTTGTTTTGTTTTTAGTTTTTGATCTTTTTACATTAATTGCATTTAATGGCGAAAAAAGAGGAGTGTTTGATTTGATGCTTCTTGATGGAGTATCTATTTTGGCTCAAATAATAATTATTTTATCTGCAATAATTTTTATATTCCTAGCTATGTCAAAACTTCGATTTCAAGAGCATAGAATGGCTGAATATTTCGCTCTTTATCTCTTTATAATAGCCTCTTTTCAATTTATGGTTAGTAGTGACTCTTTGATTCTTATTTTTATTGCTCTTGAAAGTTCATCTTTAGCCTTATATGTATTAATTGCGATGCACAATAAAATGGCTAGTTTAGAAGCTAGTATAAAATATTTTACAATGGGTGCAATTGGTGGAGCTTGTTTTGTATTTGCTAGTATGCTTTTGTATGCAGTTACTGGAACTCTTGAACTTGATGGAATTGCAATAATTCTTACTTCTGAAGGATTTTTGAATAAAGAAAATTTTTCAATCTACATTTTAGTTCTAAGTGCATTTTGTTTCATGCTAGTATCATTAGGATTTAAACTTTCGCTATTTCCATTTCATGTTTGGGTTCCTGATGTTTACCAAGGTGCAACTTCTGTTATGGCTGGATTTTTATCAATAGTTCCAAAAATGGCTATTTTTATAGTGGCTTTAAGATTTATTGAAATTTTTATACAAGTTGATGACAAAATCATAAATGCCCTACTTTACACAACAGTTGTCTTAACAATGACTATTCCAAACCTAATAGCACTTCATCAAACAGATGTAAAAAGAATGCTTGCTTATTCATCTATTGCAAACACAGGTATGGCAATGGCTACTTTAGTAATAGCAACTCACCAAGCAACTGTTACTCTATTTTTGTATTGGATTTTATTTGCAATAACAAATATTGGAGCCTTTGGAATGCTTTGGATAAATAGAGGAAAAGGTTTTTCAGATTACACATCTCCATATCACTTTAAGCATTTTAGTGGTTTTGTAAAAGTATCTCCAGCAACAGCTTTAATACTTGGAATGTTTCTTTTTTCTCTTGCAGGACTTCCTCCCTTTTCTCTATTTTGGGCAAAAATGTATTTAATTGGAAGTGCTATAAATGCAAATCAAATAGCTTTAGCAATTATAATTGTAATAAACTCTGTAATTGCTGCTTTTTACTATTTAAGACCTGTTGGTGCAATGTTTTTAAAAGATCCAGATGAACATACAAAAAAAGAGTTTATGCAAAATGCAACAAATGTTACAAGATCAATAATAGCTTTAGTTGTTGTTCTTTCAATAATCTCTATTTTGTTGATTGAACCACTTTTGGGTATAATTGAACATTATTTAAAGGATTCGATTTTTTAATGAAAAAAGTTTTATTTTTATTTTTCCTAACATTTGATTTTATTTTTGCGAACTCTTTAGGGCTCTCAAAAACTGATTTAATTGTTTTAAATAAAATAAAATCTCTAGCAGATGAACCTATAATGAAATACTCTTTAATGGCAATTGCTATAAAAGAGACAAGTGTTGGAAAAAATATGGCTAATTTTCAAAGCAATGATTTTGGTCTTTTTCAATCAAATATAAAAACTGTTTTAAGTAGACAATATATATCTGATACACCAGCAAACAGAAAATATTTTGCACTTAGACTAATGAATGATGTTGGGTTTGCAACAGCAAATGCAATTATAGAGTTAGAATATTGGAGAGAGGTACATAAAGATAACTGGATTAAAATCTGGTCTAGCTATAACACAGGTTTTTCATATAGAAGTGACACAGGTTTTCTTTATGCAAAAGATATTTTAGGAATTATAAAAAAACTAAAAAATGAGTATCAATTATAGTACCATTTTTATCTCTTCATGTTCTCCTAAAATTCTAAAAAGCTCTGTTCTATCATCATCGTTGTGTACAAGAAGTTTTAGATTGTAACTTTTGAATTTTCCTTTTGCACTTGTTTTTGAAGGATTTATACTATGCTCCCTTTCAAAAATTACCTCTTTTACACATTTTTTAACATTACAACTTTCTAATACTACAAGTTTATATTCCCAAGAACATGGATATGTTAACTCTAATTTTTTATCACTTAAATCTAACATCTTTTAAAATCTCCACTTTTCCCGCCACTTTTTTCTTCAAGTTGAATATCTGAAATAACCATCGATTTATCAATAGCTTTTACCATGTCATAAATTGTAAGAAGCCCAATACTAACACCAGTTAAAGCTTCCATTTCAACTCCTGTTTGTCCATTTAACTTAGCTGTTACAAAAAGTTTAAAACTATTTTCAGCAGGATTTTCTTCAATATCGCAATTAATTCCTGTCAATAAAAGAGGATGACACATAGGAATTAAATCTGATGTCTTTTTTGTACCCATAATTGCAGCAACTACGGCTGTTTGTAAAACAGGTCCTTTTTTTACAACATTTGAAATAATTGCATCATAAGCCTCTTTACTCATAGTTATTTTACCACTTGCAACTGCTACTCTTTTTGTATCATTTTTATCTGAAACATCAACCATTTTTGGTCTATTATTATTATCAAGATGTGTTAAATTCAAAGCTTATTCCTTATAAAATTTATGATTTATTCTATATAAATGTAGGTTAAATAGATATTAAGAATAATTTAAATACAATGCAACCCTAAATTTTAAAAAGAAAGAGGGTGATTTTAGTGCCAGGCATTAAAGTTAAAGATAACGAGTCTTTTGACGAAGCGTATAGAAGATTTAAAAAACAATGCGACAGAAACCTAATCGTTACTGAAGCAAGAGCTAGAAGATATTTTGAACCAATGACTGAAATCAGAAAAAAGCAAAAAATTTCTGCTAGAAAGAAAATGTTAAAAAAACTATACATGTTAAGAAGATACGAGTCAAGATTATAAGATTCGTTGTTTCCAAAGAAAAAGCCCAGACCTTTTGGTTTGGGCTTTTTTTATTTTAAACCCAATCTTGATACAATCTATACAAGAAATTTCAAAGGATGCAAATTGATAGAAGAAAGCAAAATTATGCATATAAATAAAAAAATTAGTGTTGCTCACTCTCCTGACGCTGATGATATTTTCATGTATTATGCTCTTAAATTTGGTTGGGTAAGTGTTGAAGGTGCAGAATTTTCAAATGTAGCTTTAGATATTGAAACCTTAAATCAAGCAACTTTAAAAGGTGTTTATGACATTTGTGCAATATCTTTTGCTCTATATCCTTTTGTAAAAGATGATTTTGCTTTACTTAAAACTGCTGTTTCATTTGGTGAAGGTTATGGACCAAAACTAATAAAGAAAAAAGGTTCAACTTTAAAGAAAAATTTTAAAGTAGCTCTTAGTGGTGAATTTACTACAAATGCCCTACTTTTTAAAATTGCTTATCCAAATGCAAGAATTACATATATGAACTTTTTAGATATTGAAAAAGCTGTATTAGATGGTATTGTTGATGCTGGTGTTTTAATACATGAATCAATTTTAACTTATAGCCATGAGTTAGAAGTTGAAAAAGAGATTTGGGATATTTGGGTTGAATTATGTGAGGGTGAAGAGTTACCACTTCCACTTGGAGGAATGTGTCTTCGTCGTTCTATTCCACTTCATGATGCTATAAAATATGAAAAAGCTTTGATAAAAGCTGTTGATGTAGCAAATAAAAATAGAAAGACTTTAGCACCAATGTTGCTTGAAAAAGGTTTAATTAGAGTTGATGCGCCAACTTTAGATAAATATTTAGACCTCTATGCAAATGATAATTCTGTAAAAATGAGTGAAATTCAATACAAAGCAATAAACAAACTATTTGAGTTAGGGTATAAACATGGATATTATCAAAATTTAATTAAATCAGAAGATTTTCTAATTCCAGAAAATTATGAAGAGTTAAGAGCTAGATGAGTTACAAAACAGTTGATTTTAAAAGATACTCTTCTATTCATATAGGTCCTGTAAAAGAGGTTTTTGTAATAGATGAAACAGGAGATTATAAAGATTTTCAAATAATTGGGAGAGCAAATAATCTTTTAATCTCTCCAAATTGTGAAAAAAAGTTTGCAATCTTAGGTGATAGCTTTGATTATATAAAAGAGGAAAATGGTTTACTTTATGTTGGTTGTGCAACAAGTAGTGGAAAACTTTTAACATATACTAGAAAAAATGATATAGCAAATTTAGAGTTTTTAGCAAAATTACCTGGAAATATTGGTGGACTTGTAAAAATGAATGCAGGTTTGAAATCTTGGGAAATTTTCAATCACATTCACAGTATCAAAACAAAAGATGGATATATTCTAAAAAAAGAGTTAGATTTTTCATATAGACACACAAATATTGATTCAATTATTTTTGAAGCTGTTTTTCATATTGAAAAAGGTTTTAGTAAAGATATGCAAAATGAGTTTGTAAAAATGAGAGATAATCAACCACAAATTGCAAGTGCTGGAAGTTGTTTCAAAAATCCAAAAGGTGATTTTGCAGGAAGGTTAATTGAAGCTGTTGGATTAAAAGGACAAAGAGTTGGAGATATGGAATTTTCAAGTACTCATGCAAACTTTTTAGTAAACCATGGAAATGGTACCTTTGAAGATGCAATTAATTTGATTGAATTAGCAAAACAGAAAGTAAGAAATGAGTTTGATATAGATTTGGAAGAAGAGATAATTATTTTTAAATGAAAAGATACTTAAAGTAGCTTTTCAATCCAAAGTTCAAAAACTCTATCCGGAATAAAATATCTATCTGAATTTTTATCGACTAACTCATTTTTAAAAAGGGACTCAACACTTGATTGAAGAGTTTGTTTTTTTATATTAAACTCTTTAAGTACACTTTGAGAAAAAATTCCACTTTTATATTTACCTATTATTTTTAAAGCTATTTTTTGATTATTCCCTAGAGTATCAAAAAGTAATCTATAACTTGAATCTTTTGAGTTTATTATCTCTTTTAGAGCTAAATCTACTTGTTCTTTTGATGTTATTGTTTCTTTTGAAATATATAGTAAATGTAATATTTGCTGAATTAGTTTTGTTTCTCCATCACTTATTGCATATAAATATTCACAAATTTCAAAACTTATATCTAAATATTTTTTTGCATAATCAAATATATCTTCCAACTTCAAAGCACCAAGCTCTATATGTATTGCCATTTCATATAATGGTGATTTATATTCAAATAATGAAGTTAAAATATGTCTTTTTGAACCTAAAAAAGTATAAGATATATTTGTACGATTTTGAATATATTTTCTTAGAAGTGCATCAATTTTTACATCTGTAATTTTAGCTATTTGTTGAAATTCATCTATTGCTATTATTACTTTTGTATTTTTTGATAATTTATCTAAAGAAGTGAAAAAGTCTTCACACATCTCTTCAAAACTCAAACTTGTAATATTTGGTTTAATAGAATATTCCAATGTATTTATATCAATAGTTGGTTCAAATCTAACTCTTTTAAAAAGTGAAGATAAGTTTTTTATTGCACTTTTTAAATCAAATTTTTTACTGTTTTGGTTTGATAATGATTTTAAAAGTGAAGATATAAAATCTTCTTTTGATGTAATATCAAAAATATCTGAATACAAGCAAATAAAATTTTCATCATACTTTTCAAAAAGTGCATTTATTAATGAGCTCTTACCCATCCTCCTTTTCGAAAAAATCAGAGCATTATTTGAATAATTAACTATTTGACTAAGTTTTTCTAATTCCTCTTTTCTTCCAAAAAATTCATCCTTCTTCGGTAATCTATCATAAGGAAATGGTGAATGCATTATAAAACCTTTAGTATCTGTTTTTAAATACTTTTAGTATAATTAAATTAAAATTAAAAGTCAATACTAAAAGTATTTAAAAACAGATACTAAACAAAATATCTATAAGAAAATTACTATTTGTTAATTCAATATTTTAATTATTAAGAAAGCCTTACAAATTTTATGTTAAAATGCAAACTTTTAAAAAGGTTATAAGGTAAATAAAGTGAAAAATTTAGTAATAGTGGAATCTCCAGCGAAAGCCAAAACAATATCAAAGTTTTTAGGTAGCGATTATGTTGTCATGGCTTCAATGGGGCATGTAAGAGATTTACCAAAATCAAGCCTTGGATTTGATCCAGATGATAATTTCAAGCCAAATTATCAAGTAAGTACTGATAAAAAAAAGGTAATTGCAGATTTAAAAAAACAAATTACAAAAGATACAATTATATACCTAGCGGCCGATGAAGATAGAGAGGGAGAGGCTATTGCATGGCACTTAATCCCAGCACTTAAAATTGAAAAAAATCCAATTAAAAGAATAGTTTTTCACGAAATTACAAAAGACGCAATCTTAAAAGCCTTAGAAAATCCAAGAGATGTTGATCAAAATTTAGTAGATGCTCAACAAGCAAGAAGAATCCTAGATAGAGCAGTTGGTTATGAACTGTCTCCACTATTATGGAAAAAAGTAAGATATGGTCTTAGCGCAGGAAGAGTTCAAAGTGTCGCTGTTAGAATTATAGTTGATAGAGAAAATGAGATAAGAGCCTTTGAACCTGAAGAGTTTTGGAAAATAAAAGCTGATTTTATAAATCCCGAATTCTCAAGTGAATTAGCAAAAAAAGATGGTAAAAATATCAAAGTAAGAAATGAAAAAGAGGCAAGAGAGATTGAAGCTTCTTTAAACAGTGGAAATTTTACTTTAGTTGATATAGAAGAAAAAGATAGCTTAAGAAACCCAGCAGCGCCATTTACAACTTCAACTCTACAACAAGAAGCTTCAAGAAAAATAGGACTTAGTGTTGCTCAAACTATGATGATAGCTCAACAGCTTTATGAAGGAAACACAGCAAATATTCCAAACCATACAGGTGGTTTAATTACTTATATGAGAACTGACTCATTAAATCTTTCAACAGTTGCTACAACTGCTGCTAAAAAAGTTATTGAAGAAGAGTATGGTAAAGATTATGCTCTTTCAAAACCAAGAACTTTCAAATCAACAGCAAAAGGTGCACAAGAGGCACATGAAGCAATTCGTCCTGTTGATATGAGTTTAAAACCATCTATGGTAAAAGATTATTTAGAACCTTCACAATATAGACTTTATAGTCTTATTTGGAAAAGAACAATAGCAACTCAAATGGCACAAGCTAAAATTGCAAATACTACATATAAAATTGAAGCTGGTAAAAATAAAGAGTTTGAGTTTCAAACAAAAGGTCAAAGAATTATTTTTGCTGGATTTATGAAAGCTTATACAGAAGGTAGTGATAATCCTGAAGCTGCACTTGATAGCACAGAAAAAATATTACCAAATATCAAGGTTAGAACTGTTTTAGAGCTAGAAAATCTTTCAAGTGAACAAAATTTTACTAAACCACCTGCAAGATATACTGAAGCTTCTTTGGTAAAAAAACTTGAAAGTGAAGGGATAGGACGTCCTTCAACTTACGCTCCTACAATTTCTACTATTCAAGCAAGAGAGTATGTTGTAAAAACAGAGGATAAAAAATTAGCTCCTACGACTACTGGTGAGATTGTAAATAGCTTTTTAACTGACCACTTCTCAAATATTGTAGATTTAGGATTTACAGCAAAAATTGAAGAACAGTTCGATGATATTGCAGAAGGTAAAAAAGTTTGGGTTGATGTGATGAAAAACTTTTATGGAAACTTTAAAGAGACTATAAAAGATAAAGAGGAAAATATTAGCAAATCTGACTACTCTCAAGTAAGAGAGTTAGGAATTGACCCAAAATCTGGAAAACCTGTGAGTGCTAGAGTTGGAAGATTTGGTCCATTTGTTCAAATTGGCACAAAAGAAGATGAAGATAAACCAAAATTTGTGGCTATTCCTGAAAATTTAAACATGGATAATATAACTTTAGATGAAGCACTGTTTTTATTTAATCTTCCAAGAGTTGTTGGAGTGGATAATGAAGGAAATGAGATAAAAGCAAATATTGGAAGATTTGGTCCATATTTACAATTAAAATCAAAATATTACTCACTAAAAACAGATGATCCATACACAGTTGATGAGCAAAGAGCTAAAGAGATTATTGGTGAAATTGATGAAGCAAAAAGTAAAGCTTTAATAAAAGAGTTTACAAAAGAGAAAATACAAATTTTAAATGGTGCTTATGGACCATATATAAAACAAGGTAGAAAAAACTTCAAAATTCCAAAAGATAAAACTGCTGAAAATCTAACTCTTGAAGAGTGTTTAGAGATTATTGAAAAAGATGGAAAAACAGCAAAAAGACCTGCAAGAAAAACAGCAACAAAATCAACTACAACTAAAAAAACTACCAAAGCAAAAAAAGAGTAGATGAAAATAGCCATAGTTTCAGATAGTCATCATAAAGTTGACTATCTAAAAACTTGCATAGAGTTCCTCAAAAACGAAGGTTGTGAGTATCTTATTCATGCTGGAGATATTTGTTCACTAGAAGGTTTGCAAGCTTTAAAAGGTTCAAATTTAAAATATATTGCAGTTTTTGGAAATAATGATAGAAATCTTTTTGAGTATAGTTTAGATTTCAATATTAAAAAAGAGCCTTATTATTTTAAAATTAAAGATGTAAATTTTAAGCTTATGCATCTTCCAAACTATTTAGTTCCAGATACAAATATTATTATATTTGGACATAGTCATATGTTTCATTGTGAGTATATAAACAAAACACTTTTCTTAAATCCAGGAGAAGTTTGTGCTAGAGAAAAACCACTTATTGAGTGTGCAAAACTAGAAATTAATACAAATAACTATATAATCACACACTATTTTAAAAATACAAATGAAAATAATTTTAGGAAAGAAGAGTTTAAATATGAGCAATAATCAAATATATTTATGTGCAATATCAAATATTGAAAGTGGTACTTGTAACGAAGATTGTAAATTTTGTACACAAAGTGTAAAGTACAAAGCAAACATTGAAAGATATAGAAGAAAAGAGATTGAACAAATAGTTGAAGAGGCAAAAAGAGCAAGAGCAAATAAAGCTGTTGGATTTTGTCTTGTAACAGCAGGAACTGGATTAGATGATAAAAGGTTAGACTATGTTTGTAGAGCAGCAGATGCTGTTCATAAAGCTGTTCCAGATATATCAATAATTGCATGTAATGGTCTTGCAACTTTTGAACAACTAAAAGAGCTTAAAAAACATGGTGTTGAAAACTACAACCACAATTTAGAAACAGCAAGAGAGTTTTATAATACAATTTGTACAACTCACTCTTGGGATGACAGATACAACACTTGTCTAGATGCAAAAAAAGCTGGTTTACATTTATGTACAGGTGGAATTTTTGGTCTTGGAGAAACTCAAGAAAATAGAATCTCTATGCTTGAATCAATTGCATCTTTGGAACCAATGTCAGTTCCTATTAATTTCTTCCATCCAAATGAAGCTTTACCAATTGTAAATAACCCTTTATCAAAAGAAGAGGCTTTTAAATTAGTAGAATTAGCAAGAAGTTATTTACCAAATCAAATGTTAATGATTGCAGGTGGAAGAGAGCTTATGTTTGGTGAAGATCAATACAATGTATTTAAACATGGTGCAAATGCTATTGTTGTTGGAGATTATTTAACAACTGGTGGAGCAAATGCTGAAGATGATATAAAAGCTGTAGAAGCTTTAGGATATGAAATAGCTTTTGCTTGTCATCAATAAGGTTTAAGAGAAAATTCTCTTAAACCTTATTTTTTTGTTATAGAAATTAAAGAATCACTATAATCAAAGTTGTAATTACTAGGTTTTGAAGATAGCTCAACTACAAGCCTATAAAAACCATTTGAAGAGTGGTTACCTGTTGAAATTGCTTGAAAATTACTCGAATTTAAAGTATGTCTAGCTCCACTAAAATTCTTAGCACCTTTAAAATCAATCACTAGCTTATTTTCATTATTTATTGAAAATTTTTTAGAAACTGCATCTTGCGTGCTAATTAAAAGTTTATTATCATTGTAATCAACTTTTACAAAAGGTAAAATATTTTTTGATGTAAGTGTTTCATCAGTTGTAGTATCAGCTCTAGGTTTTACATAAACTACTTGCTCAGGCTCTTTTGCTAACTCTTTTTTAACCAAAGCTTTAGCTTTTTGCTCAGCTTCATATTTAGTTTTTAGCATTAAGGAATCAACCTCTTTTTTAGAGTAAGATTTATCTTGAACTTGAGTTGGTGCTCTTTGTTCTTGCTCTTGTGTGGGTTGTTTTAGTTTATTTTGATAATCTCTTATAAACTGTTCTTCTTCTAAATCTGTTACATTTTTAGCTTTTGAAGGGGACTCAATAACTTTTCCACTCTTCTCTTCATATAAAATAAAAGGATTTTCTCTAGCTTGTAAAGTTAAGCTTAAAAAGCTTGCAATTACTGTAGATATTAATAGAGTTCTCATTCTTCTGGCTCCAAATTTTTTAGTTCAAAATACTCTTTTTGTAAATAGGCATTCTCTTTTTGTAATCTTAAAATTTCATTTTCAAGATACTCTTTTCTATATTCTAAAGAGTTATATACTTGCAAAGAGTTATCACCAAAAAGAACATTTGTTACATAATAAGAAAAATATACTGTTGCTAATAGCGACAATATCGCTACTAGCATAAAAATTCCTAAACCGCTTTTTTTCTTCTTCATTATTTTTTAGAAAATGGTTCTTTTCCTAAATATTCAGCATATCCAATCTCTGAACCAATCTCAAGAAGTCTATTGTATTTTGCAATTCTATCGCTTCTTGCAGTACTTCCTGTTTTGATTTGTCCACAATTTAGAGCAACAGCAAAATCAGCAATAAACGCATCTTCGCTCTCTCCACTTCTGTGACTCATAACACAGTTGTAATTATTTCTTTGAGCCAATCTTATTGTTTGCATAGTTTCAGAAACTGAACCAATTTGATTTGGTTTGATTAATACAGCATTAGCAATACCTTTTTTAATACCTTCAGCTACAATTCCAGCATTTGTAACAAATAAATCATCTCCAACTAATTGCACTTTGTGCCCTAATCTTTGAGTTAATGTTTGCCAACCATCCCAGTCATCTTCACTTAATCCATCTTCAATAGAAACAATTGGGTATTTAGAACATAACTCTTCATAGTATGCAACCATCTCAGAACTACTTAGTTCTCTATTTTCACCTTTTAATACATATTTACCAGCATCATTTATTAACTCACTAGCAGCTACATCAAGTGCAATAGAGATTTGCTCACCTGCTTTATATCCAGCTTTTGATATAGCTTCCATAATAACAGCTATTGGATCTTCGTTTGATTTTAAGTTTGGAGCAAATCCACCCTCATCACCAACTGCGGTACTCTCACCCATTTTGTCAATGATTTTTTTAAGATTTTGATAAATCTCTGCAACTGCTCTTAAACCTTCATTGAAGTTTTCAATTCCAGTTGGCATAATCATATACTCTTGAAAATCAACAGAGTTATTTGCATGCTCTCCACCATTTATAATATTAAACATAGGAACAGGCATAGTCATAGCATTTGCTCCACCTAAATATCTATATAGTGGCATATTAAGTGAAGCTGCAGCAGCTCTTGCAGTTGCCATAGATACACCTAAAACAGCATTTGCTCCTAAATTTGAATAGTTATGAGTTCCGTCAAGCTCTTTCATAATAGCATCAACTTCAGCTTGATTAAATGGACTTTGTCCAATTAACTCATCTGCAATTCTAGTGTTTACGTTTTCAACTGCTTTTAAAACACCTTTACCCATAAATCTATTATCACCATCTCTTAATTCTAATGCTTCTCTTTTTCCAGTACTTGCGCCACTTGGAACTATTGCACTAGCTTTTGTACCATCGCTTAAAATAACTGTTGCTCTTACTGTTGGATTTCCTCTTGAATCCATCACTTCGTCAGCATAAACATTATCTATATATACCACTTAGGTCTCCTAAATTTATAATTTCTTAAGATTATAGCTAAAAAAATTTTGTTGTTTGCTTTTGTGAAAAAAATATTAAATTTATGTAGTTTGACATAGGGAATAATTCCCATAGTCAATTTAAAATATTAGGTAAAAAAGTTTTATTTGAAAAAATTCAAATTATTTAATCAATCATCTAGTCCAGCAATATCATCAGCATCATCACTTCCACCTGTAATAATTGCATCATTTATTCCCATAGAGTTTAAAATCTTATCTTCAATCTCTTTTGCAATTGCTGGATTATCTCTTAAGAATAGTTTAGAATTTTCTCTTCCTTGCCCTATTTTTGTATCTCCATAGCTAAACCAAGCTCCTGCTTTATCTATAATATCAAGCTTAACACCATAATCAACAAGTTCTCCAGTTTTGGAAATACCCTCTCCAAACATAATATCAAACTCAGCTTGTTTAAATGGAGCAGCAACTTTATTTTTTACAACTTTTACTTTTACTCTATTTCCTATAGAATTTTCACCTTGTTTAAGTGTAGCAATTCTTCTAATATCAAGTCTTACTGATGAGTAAAATTTAAGTGCATTTCCACCTGTTGTTGTCTCTGGGCTTCCATATCCCGTCATTCCTATTTTCATTCTAATTTGATTAACAAAAATTACTGTACAGTTCATTTTACTTAGAAGCCCTGTCACTTTTCGTAATGCTTTACTCATAAGCCTTGCTTGAACACCAACTTGTTGGTCATCCATATCTCCATCAATCTCAACTTTTGGAGTTAATGCAGCAACAGAATCCACAACAACTAAATCAACAGCACCACTTCTAATAACTGTTTCCAAAATTTCTAATGCCTGCTCACCAAAATCTGGTTGAGAAACAAGTAAATTATCTGTATCTACTCCAATATCTTTAGCGTATTTTACATCTAAAGCATGTTCAGCATCAATAAACGCACAAACTCCACCTGCTTTTTGAGCCTCAGCAATAGCATGTAAAGTTAAAGTTGTTTTTCCAGAACTCTCAGGCCCATATATCTCAATAACTCTTCCTTTTGGTAATCCTCCAACTCCAAGAGCTAAATCAAGTCCTAAAGAACCTGTACTTATTACTTCAGTTGGAATAACTTCTTTATCACCAAGTCTGATCAATGTACCTTTTCCAAAAGCCTTATCAATTTGTTTTATTGCAAGTTCAAGTGATTTTTTTTGATTTTCATCCATAAATTTTACCTCGTCTTTTATTTTATATTCGAATCTTAGCAGAATTTTTTATAAGCAATTAAAAGTATTGCAAATTGTAATATTTTTATTTGAAAATATTTTCTACACCTTTTTTTTCAATATTTTCAACAACCTCAATTGATTTTATATGAGAATTTACTCTTTTTTGCATACTATGTGATTTTATATGCTTTGCTAATATTTTTGTATATTTTTTATAATTTCTTGAATCTTTTTCAAAAGTTGCAAGTTTTTTTTGTATTTTTAGTATGTCTTGTGGAATTATTTTTTGCATATATAACCTTTTTCAAGATTATAATAAAATATTGATTAAAATAAAAAACCTAAGCCAAAAGGCTTAGGTTTAATGTATTGTAAAAGAAAACTACTATTGTAATAATCTTAAAACATTTTGTTGAACAGCATTTGACTGGCTGATTGCATAAGATCCAGCTTGAGAAATGATGTTTTGTTTGTTAAAGTTTGCAGACTCAGCAGCATAATCAACATCTCTAATGATAGACTCAGCAGCTTTAACATTTGTAGCTTGAGTCATTAAATTCTTAACTGCAGACTCAACTTGATTTTGTGTTGAACCAAATACAGATCTATTCTCATTTAATTCATTTAAAGATGTATCAATTATCACCATATAATCATTTGCATTAGCTTGAGTTAATGAACTTCCTGACTTAATAGTTCCTAAATTATTAGATGCTGTTGTATTAGTAGTAGTCATGTCTGTATTAGCAGATGAATTTGTAACAGTTATATTTGAGCTTGAACCAATAGTAAGGGCATTAGTTGTAGTAGTAACTTTATTAAGAGTAAAACTTAGTTCTTGCCCTGCAAAGTTTACAGCTGTTGCATCTGTCTTAAGACTATAAACATCTCCAGATTTAGTCATTAATCCAGCACCCTCTGCTGCATCAAAAGCTGCCTTAGTCTGACTATCATTTGCTGTAAAAGTAACTTCAGCAACTTTATCAACTGCTAATGAATCAAATCTTCCAGTAAATGTTGAACCTTTCATTTCAGCACCTCCGGCAAGTGTAACTACCATTTCTGTATCTGGCGTAGTCTCTTTAATAGAAGCTGTACTTCCTTTGTCAATTGATATGTTAATTCCAGTACCAGCTCCTCCTAACTCATCAGTGTTAGAAGCTCTTGTTGTAGTTGCAGTTATATCATATTCAGCTTTTTCACCCATTTGAAATGTTAATATTTTTGCAGAATCAAGTAACTGTGTGCCATTATAATTTGTTTGTTCAGCAATAGCATCAAATTGAGTTAATAGTTTTTTAATATCAGCGTTAATAGCAGCTCTACCTTCTTCTGAAGTTGTATCTGTAGCAGCTTGAATTAATTTAGCTTTAACAGTATCCAAAATTGTTGATTGTTCAGCCATAGATTTATCAGCAATTTGAAGCAATGAAACAGCTGAATTACCGTTTGATATTGCTTGACTAATTGAAGTACCTTGAGTTCTTAACTTATCTGCAATTGCAAGACCAGATGCATCATCAGAAGCCTTGTTAATTCTAAGACCAGTAGACAATTTTTCTAATGAACTAGTTAATGTTTTAGAAGTATTTTGAGCAGCTTCTTGAGCTACCAAAGATGAAACGTTTGTATTAATTCTCATAATAAATCCTTTTTATTTATGACACATTGTGATAAAAACTTACCACAGCCTTAAACTTTCTTGTTCATTATAAAATCCCAAGCATTGAGTCAAAATTTCAACTCATCGGATTGAATCCAACCCTAAATTTATAATGAAATTATAATCCAACATTTCTTAAAATTAGATTAATATATTATAGATATAAAAAAAGCTTACCACTTCACACCTATAATCAGATGTAAAA
Organism: uncultured Aliarcobacter sp.; assembly: GCA_964384195.1. Lineage (GTDB taxonomy): Bacteria > Campylobacterota > Campylobacteria > Campylobacterales > Arcobacteraceae > Aliarcobacter. The sequence goes on from CAYLKG010000018.1 coordinate 28,927, forward strand.
AGGTAAGCTTTTGT
>CAYLKG010000019.1:0-27851 GCA_964384195.1 uncultured Aliarcobacter sp.
GCAGCTAGAAGTGCAGAAGCTGCAAAAGAGATAAAAAGTATAGTTGAACAAGCAACTATAAAAGCAAATGAAGGTAAAAATATTAGTTTTGAAATGATTAATGGATATACAGAACTTCTTGAAAATATTAATAAGCAGTCTGAGACAATAAATGAAATTGCAAATGCTTCAAAAGAGCAACAAACAGGAATCACTCAAATAAATGATGCAGTTACAGGCTTAGATCAACAAACTCAACAAAACGCTGCAATAGCAGCAAATACAAAAGAAATTGCGATAAAAGCAAATGAAATTGCTCATAAAGTTGTTGAAGATGCCAATAAAAATGAATTTATTGGTAAAAATGAATTACATAACGAATATAAAAATGTAATTAGCACATCAAAAAAACAAGATATTTTCGTAACTCCTAAAAAAATTGAAGCAAAAGAAATACAAATAGATAAACCTGTTATAAAACCGAAAGAGATAAAATCATCTTCAAATGATGATGAATGGGAAACATTCTGAAATAGGCTTTTCCTATTTTAGAATTCCTACTTTGAAACAAGATTTTTTATATTTAATTCAAAAAGATGATATTAAAGATAAAAAAACTCTATTAAGTATTTATAAAAATCAAAATACGAACTATTATGTAAGCTCAGATTTCTCAGAAGAATTTTATATACTTTTGGCAAAATGTGGTTTTATATCAACATCTATTTTTATAGAAAATGAGTTTTATCTTCTTCCAGAAATCCAATTTGAATATGCAGTTTTGGATTTTGAAAATTTGTATATTAGTAAAAAAATAAAAAAACTATTAAATCAAAATAACTTCAATTTTTATATAAACAAAGATGTAAATAAAGTTTTAAAAAAACTTGAAGAGTACCATAAAGACAATTGGCTTTGTGATAAATATAAAGATTTAATTCTAGATTTATATAAAAATTCAGATGATTACTTTTCTATAATAACTGCTGAGTTGTATGATAAAAGTACAAATGAATTAATTGCTGCAGAAGTTGGATATAAAATTAACTCAACATATACTTCACTTAGTGGATTTTCAACAAAAAACAAAATCTACAATAATTGGGGAAAACTTCAAATGGTTTTACTTGGATTTTATCTAAAAAAAAATAAATTTTCATTCTGGAATTTAGGACATCCATATATGCAGTATAAATTTGATTTAGGTGCAAAACTCTTCGCCAGAGAAGAGTTTCTTAAAAAATGGTTAGTTGAAATTCAATAATTTATCGATACATAAAAACTAAACTCAAATTCATCATCTCCATCAATAAAATCTAGTTTATCGTATACTGCATAAGATGGTTTTGTTGTTGTTTCATACTCACTTTTTGGTAACCACTCATGATAAACCCATTGTATAAAAGGAAGTAAATCCTCAGCTTTTGCCTTTAAATCGAATTTTGCATAAACCCCTTCTGCTATTTTAAATTTAGGAATTCTGTCACTTTTAATACTTTTTTCATCATCTACAATAATACAAGCTATATACTGACATTCATCAAGAGGCGTAATTGTTGGATTGTCATGAAAAAGTGCTACTCTTTTATAAGATTTTATATTGTTAGTTAAAACCCAAGTTTGAAGCTTCTGCCAAGTTGCTTCAATATTTTTATTGTAACCTCTATTTCGAATATAATAACTCTCGATAGCTTTTGCTTTAACTATTGTTGGCGTAATATTTTCAAAACTTGCTTTTGATTTCATTGCAAATTCTGATTGCTTAATAATCTCATTCGAATAATCTTTGTATCCCCCATTTTTCCACTCTTTTGGACTCATTCCAAATCTTTCTTTAAATATTTTTATAAATGAAGATTGTGAAGAGTAACCACATGAATTTACAATACTAGATATTGTTGAATATTTATTGGTTAACAATAAATTAGAAGCTTTTTGAAGTCTAATTGATTTAATACTTTCATAAATATTTCGTCCAAAAATTTCTTTAAATATACGATGCATATGAAATTTACTTATGCCTAAATCAAGGCTAAGTTCCTCTATATCTATATTTGTATCAATATGTGTGTATATATAATACATAATATCATTCGCTATCTTTGTTCTTTTCTCTAAAGTTTCTTTTTTCATAATATAATTTTATCTAAAATTAGATAAAATTAGCACTAAACAACAATTTATAAAGCACCAAAAAGGAAGAAGAAAATATAAAATTTTCCTAAAATACGGTACTTTGAAAACGAGTGTTAATAAATACTTAAAGGAGAAATGTGGAAGCCCTACTACAAGCGCTGTTTAGCTTTTTTATAATTATGGGTATAGGTTCAACTATACTTTTAATTATTGGATTTTTGCTAAAGTCAAAAGGTGTGACTTTTGTTGAATTTTTTCCAAAAAAACCAGAACCTGTTGCACCTCAACAAGTAATCTATAACAATGTTATTTCTCAAGCACCAACAAATTCTTATGGAATTGATGCTAGAAAAGTAGCTACAATTATGGCTGCGATTGAACATCACACAAAGGCGAAGGCATAATTTATGGCAAAAAAATTTATTGATATTATGGATACTACTTTCAGAGATGGATTTCAATCTGTTTTTGGAGGAAGAGTTTTAATGAATGATTTCTTTCCAGCTGTTGAAGCAGCAAAAGATGCTGGAATTAATCACTTTGAGTTTGGTGGAGGAGCAAGATTCCAATCTTTATTCTTCTATCTACAAGAAAACGCATTTGATATGATGGATAAATTTAGAACTATAGTTGGTCCAGATGCAAACTTACAAACTTTAGCACGTGGTATAAATACAGTAATGCTCGATACTGGAAGCAGAGAATTAATAGATTTACATGCTAAACTTTTTGCTAAACATGGAACTACAACTATTAGAAATTTCGATGCATTAAATGATGTTCAAAATCTTGAATACTCGGCTCAATGTATCAAAAATCATGGTTTAAAGCATGAAGCTGTTGTTACACTTATGGATTTACCACCAAATTGTACAGGTGCCCATGATGTTCATTTTTATGAGAAAACTTTAAGAAATATTCTTGATAGTGGATTACCTTTTGATTCTATCTGTTTTAAAGATGCAAGCGGTACAAGTAGTCCAAACAAAGTTTTTGAAACTATAAAAATGGCAAGAAGATTATTAGGAGACTCTACTCACATCAGACTTCATACTCATGAAACTGCTGGTGTTTCAGTAGCTTGTTATCTTGCTGCACTTGAAGCTGGTGCTGATGGTATTGATTTAGCAGCATCGCCTGTTAGTGGTGGAACAAGTCAACCAGATATTCTTACTATGCTTCATGCAACAAAAGGTATGAACTATGATTTAGGTGGATTACAAATTGATAAAATTTTGAAATATGAAGAAGTTTTAGCTGATTGCTTAAAAGATTATTTCCTTCCACCTGAAGCTACTCAGGTATCTCCACTTATTCCGTTCTCGCCAATGCCAGGTGGTGCTTTAACAGCAAATACACAAATGATGAGAGATAATGGAACACTTGATAAATTCCCTGAAGTAATAAAGGCTATGCAAGAAGTAGTTGTAAAGGGTGGGTTTGGTACAAGTGTTACTCCTGTATCACAGTTCTACTGGCAACAAGCATATGCAAATGTTATGTTTGGTCCATGGAAACAAATAGCTCCAGGTTATGGAAGAATGGTTCTAGGATACTTTGGTAAAACTCCTGTTGAACCTGATAAAGAGATTGTTGAATTAGCAGCTAAGAAATTAAAACTTGAACCAACATCTCAAAATCCTTTAGATATTGCTGATGCAGATCCAAAGAAAAAAATTGATGTTTGGAGACAAAGATTAGAGATTGAAAACATACCTGTAACTGAAGAGAATATATTTATAGCTGCAGCTTGTGATGAAAAAGGTATTGCATTTTTAAAAGGTGAAGGTCCTTTAAATGTAAGAAAAAATAGTATAAATGAAGATAAAATAGAAACAAAACCAAAAGGAGAAAATAAAATGGCGAATGGTAATTATACAGTAGTAGTAGATGGTCAAAGATTTAATGTATCAGTTTTTGAAGGTGATGTTCAAAATATTCAAGTAGCAGCTCCAGCACAACAAGTTGTTGCACCAGTTCAAGCAGCTCCTGTTCAAGCTCCAGTAGCAGCTGCAAAGCCTGTTTACAATGGTACTGAAGTTCCAGCTGCAGTAAATGGAAATGTATGGAAAATTCTTGTAAAAGAAGGTGATAGAGTAGAAAAAGATCAACAAATTATGATTTTAGAAGCTATGAAAATGGAAATTGATATAGTTGCTCCAGTTTCTGGAACAATTAGCAAAATATTAACTGAGCCTTCAAAAGCAGTTGAAGAAGGTCAAGTTTTAGCAATTATCGCTTAAAATTCCCAAGATAGAGGCCACTTACCTCTATCTAAACTATTCTATAAATCATTCTTATTTTTTAATCTCTCTATTTAATTTTAATATTGTAAAATTATTTCAAAAAATAAAAGAAGTGAAATTATGAAAAAACTTGTTTATTATTTAATATTTATTCTGATTATATCAATACTAGCTAGTGGTTGCATTACTGGTGCACATGTTAGTAGTGGTGGTAGTTTTGGTATGAGCGTTGGAGGAAATGTTTTTTAGTGGTACTCCCAGTACGATTCGAACGTACGGCCTACGCCTTAGAAGGGCGTTGCTCTATCCAGCTGAGCTATGGAAGCATTTAAGAAATAAAAAAGCCTTACATAAAAAGATTTCTTCTTATATAAGGCTTTATGGAGCGGGAGACGAGACTCGAACTCGCGACAGTCTGCTTGGAAGGCAGAAGCTCTAGCCAACTGAGCTACTCCCGCTTAAAAAAAGTGGTGCGGATGAAGAGACTCGAACTCTTACACCGTGAGGCACCAGATCCTAAGTCTGGCGTGTATACCAATTTCACCACATCCGCAAAGTGGTACTCCCAGTACGATTCGAACGTACGGCCTACGCCTTAGAAGGGCGTTGCTCTATCCAGCTGAGCTATGGAAGCATGTATAAAATAATGGGGTAGATAATGGGGCTCGAACCCACGACCCTCGGAACCACAACCCGATGCTCTAACCAACTGAGCTATACCTACCATAAAATAAATGGTCGGGGCGAGAGGATTCGAACCTCCGGCCCCCTGGTCCCAAACCAGGTGCGCTAACCAGACTGCGCTACGCCCCGACAAAAACTCTTTATTTTTATAAAAAGTGGACGGAATTATATTATATATTTTTTACTTTGTCAAGTCTTTTCAAAGAAAATTTAGAAAAATCTAAAATTTCTTTCAAAATCCTAAAATTGAATTAATCCATCAAGAGGTGATGACGCACTTGCAAAAGGTTTTTTCTCTATTCTTCCTGCTTTATAACCCAATCTTCCAGCAATAACTGCATGTTTCATAGCTATTGCCATAGATATTGGATCATTTGCACAAGCTATTGCTGTATTTGTTAAAACACCATCAGCTCCTAATTCCATACAAATAGATGCATCACTAGCACATCCTACACCAGCATCAACTATAACAGGTACTTTTACACTATCTTTTATAAATGCGATATTGTATTTATTTTGAACTCCTAATCCACTTCCAATTGGAGCAGCTAATGGCATAATAGCATCTGCTCCTGCATCTTCTAGTCTTTTTGCAACAATTAAATCGTCACTTGTATAAGCCATAACAGTAAAACCATCTTTTTTTAATATTTCACAAGCTTTAATTGTTTCAATAACATCTGGATATAGTGTTTTACTAAAATCACCAATTATTTCAAGTTTAATTAGATCTATACCTGTTGCTTCTCTCATTAGTCTAAAAGTTGTAATTGTCTCTTCAGCATTTTTACAACCTGCACTATTTGGTAAAAACTTAATATTCGTATCTTTAAAGTAATCTAACAAATTCTCTTCATTTGGATTTGTAATATTTACTCTTCTAATAGCCACTGTTATTAAATCACTTCCACTTGCAAGTGTTGCTTCTTTTGTAGTTGCAAAATCTTTATATTTACCACTTCCTACAATTAATCTACTACTTAATTCATATTTACCTATTTTTAAAATATCATTCATATTGTATTTTCCTTTATAAATTTTAAATAATCTTCACTAATATTTGAAATTTCTATCTCAATAATTTGTGGCACATCATAACTATGAAGCTCTAAAATTCTACTTTGAACTTTTGAAAAAAGCTCTTTTTTTGTCTTTATGCTAAGAAGTGTTTCGTTATCACTACAAATTTCATCTTTCCAAAAATAAATTGATTCTATCTCATTTAATTGTACACAAGCAGCTAATCTCTCTTTAACTAAGATATTAGCAATATATTTTGCTTCTTCTTTTGAAGCACAAGTTGTTTTAACAATTATAGCTTTCACAGTTTTTTTATTTCTTCTATTAAATCATCTGGTGTTAGCGAATAGCTGTTTTTACAATAATTTTTAGCAGCTAATGTATGAGCTAAACTAGCATTTATTGTAGCTTCTAAAGGCTTATAACCTTGAGCCAAAAGAGAAGCAATTAGACCACTTAAAACATCTCCACTTCCACCTTTACTTAAAGATGAAGTTCCAAAACTATTTATATAGATTTTTTGATTTTGAGCAATAATTACATTTGCCCCTTTCAATAAAAGTACAATTTCTGGATATTTCTTACTAAACTTTTCTACATATAAAAATCTATTGTTTTGTAGTTCATCAATTGTGATATCAGCTATATTTGACATTTTTAGTAATGAAACAAACTCTTTTGGATGTGGTGTTAAAACTATATTTTCATTTAAAAAATCAAGAATCTCTACTTTATAAAATATATCTGCATCTAATACTTTTGGAATATTTAAAGATAATAAATCTTTTAATCTATTTTTATCTACGTTCCCCAAACCCATTCCAATAGCTAATGCCGTACAATTTTTAGAAATCTCTTTACTTTGCATTATTGTATGTGGTATTATTTCTTCTTTTTCACTAATTATAGTAACAAGACCAGCACCAAAAGAAAAGGCAGCCTTAGAGGCAATTATTGAAGCTCCTATTTTATCTCCAGAAATTATATTTAAGTGGCCATAAGTTCCTTTATGTGAATTTTTTTTGCCTCTAAAAGGCAAGATTAAATCCGTCTTCTCAAGTAAGAATTTATCTGTTTTTCCTTGAAATAAATCTTCATTTATACCTAAATTTATAACTTTTATTTTTCCAACATAATCTTTTGCCACATCACTTAAGGTCGCTGTTTTAATAGCTCCCATTGTAATTGTAACATCTGCTTTAAATGCAATATTTAAAACTTGTCCAAAGCTATTAATTCCACTTGGAATATCACATGCTATTTTAAAAGAATTAAAACTATTTAATTGTGAAATTAAATCAATAGTTTTATCATCAAGTTTTTTATCTAAGCCAGTTCCAAAAAGACAATCAACAATAATATCTGCTTCAAATATCTCTTTTACAAAATCTACATCTACTGCTTTTGCTCTTTTTTCTTGAAGAATACCTATCAAAGTTTTTGGACTTTTGAAAAGATATAAACTCACTTCAAACTTTTTATGAAGTAATCTAGCTAACGCAATTCCATCAGCTCCATTATTTCCACTTCCACAAACAATTAAAACTTTTTTATTTTTTTTAAATTTTTTAGAAATATAGTTTTGTATTCCAAGCGAAGCGTGTTCCATGAGAAGCTCTTCACTTAAAAAATAGCTATTTATTGCTCTTTTATCTAAACTTTTTACCTCATCAAATACTTTTTTCATAAAAAGCTCCTATATTTAGTTTTTAAACTTCCATCCATTCTCAACTAAAATTGCTCTAACTTTATCTTTTAAATCGCCTTGAATTTCAATATATTCATCTTTTATCGCCCCACCACAAGCTAGTTTTGTTTTTAGAAGTTTTAAAATCTTTTTTCTCTCTTCATCTTCAATTTGAAATTTTCCAATAATTGTAACTGGTTTACCATTTCTTTTTTCAAGAGCAAAAACTAACTGATGTTGATTTTTTGGAACTAATATTTTTGACTCTCTTTTTGGATTTTTTTTATCCTCTTTTTGAGTATCAAAACTACCGCCTTCAAGCTTTGCACCTAAACCAAAAGCCAATTTATCAGCAATTCCCATATTAATAATCCTTTAATCTAGTTTTTATATCTAAATCTTCAATGGCTATAAAATCTTTATTCTTATATTGCTCAATTGCCACTCTTCCAATCATTGCTGCGTTATCAGAACAATATTTTAATTTACTTAAATATAGTGTTGCATTATATGTAGTACAAAGTTTTTCTAACTCAGCTCTTAAATATAAATTTGCACTAGCACCACCAACAATTGCAAAATTTTTTATACTTTTTTGTTTAAATAGTTTCTTTAATTTTTGTAAAATATGGTCAACTGCTGTTTTTTGAAAACTTGCACAAACATCTCTTATATCTTGCTCTGTAATACCAATTTGTTGAAGTTCATCAATCTTCAGTCTTACTGCATTTTTTAGTCCCGAATAACTAAACTCTATTTTTGGACTTTGATAAAGAGGAATAGGAAAAGAAAATCTATTACAATCTCCATTCTTTGAATATTTCTCAATAATAGGCCCACCTGGATAACCAAGATTTAACATTTTTGAAACTTTATCAAAGCTTTCTCCAAAACTATCATCCATTGTTTTTGCTAAAATTTGCATTTCATTTAGACTATTTGCCTCAATTATTTGAGTGTGACCACCTGAAACTAAAAGTACAGTTATTGGAAAAATTGTCTGTTTTTCAATAAAAAGTGAATATATATGACCTTTTAGATGATTTACTGCAATTATTGGAATATCTAAAGCAATACTAATTGCTTTTGCCATAGCAACACCTTCCGTTAAAGTTACACTAAGTCCTGGAGCATTTGTAACGGCAACTGCTTTTAAATCTTTTAAATACTCTTTACACTCCTCTAAAATTTTAGGAAGAGCTTCAATATGAAGTCTTGCAGCAAGTTCTGGAACTACACCTCCATAAACACTATGTTGTAGCTCCTGAGAAATTTTTTTGTGAAAAACAAGTTCTAGAGTATCTATTTTCGTAATAGAGATTGAGCTATCATCACAAGATGACTCAATAGCTAAAATCATCTATTTTCCTCGCACTCATCAACTCTTTTTATCCAATCTAGAGCACAATCAAGTTTTCCAAAACCAGCACTTGCATTTATATGCCCAGCATTTTCCATAATTTTCATACCAATATTTAGTTTTGATTGCAATACTATAGCTTCTTCAAGGCTCAAATATGGATCATTTGTTGAAGATGCCATAATAATCTCTTTTGATTTTAAATCCTTTGGTATTGGATATGGGAAGAAAGTTTTTGCTTCACTTAACTCTTCATTTCTAACAGGTGCTACTAACATTAATTTTTCTAAAAAAATATCTAACTCATCACAAATATGAAACCATAAGATATTAGCCAATGAGTGACAAACAACAATTTGTGGTCTGAAATGTTTTATCTCTTTTTTTACAAACTCTTTCCATTCTTGTAAATTTGGATTATTTTTATTTGGCAATTGTGGAAAAGAAACTGTATAATCATCTTTGATTAAATCGATTGCTAAATGTGCTTGCCAATGTGGATAACTGCTTCCACTTAAACCATGAAGTATTAAAACTCTTTTACTCATTATCTTTTCCTATAAATTTTGTATCAAATTTTGCTCTTTTTAATCTATCTTCAACTCTTTTATCAAAAAGTTCAACAGTCAACTTATATTCTTCTTTAAACACTAAACCAACTAACTCTTTTTGAACAACTGTTTGAGTTGCAAGTGGAGTGTGTTTTTTCCACTCTTCAAACTTCTCTTCATAAAGTTTAACTATATTTTTTTCAAATTTTGTTCTATTATAAATTAAATAAATAACAAGAGTAAATAAAATTCCAAAGGGAATTAACATATCAAGACCCACAATATTTCCTTACTTGTTTATCTATTTCAAAAATATCTTCTAAAGTATTAATTTTAACACTATTAAATTTGTTTATTGCATCAAATGATATTTTTGAAATATCTAAAAATCCTATTTTTTGATTTAAAAATTTTGAAACCGCTACTTCATTTGCAGTATTTAATACAACCCCCAAATCAAGATTATTTAAAATTTCATCTTTTAAATCCCAAATTGGATATCTTGAACTCTCTATTTTTTTAAACTCTAAATTAGATACTTCTAATAAATCTACAGGCTTTAAAATCTCCTCATCTACTTTTCCCATAATTGCATAAGAAATTGGAAGTTGCATAGAAGCATTTGCAATATGTGCTGTTGTGCTACCATCTTTAAAATTTACAAAGGCGTGAATTAGAGATTTTGGTTCTATTATTGCATCTAATTTTCTAGTATTAAAAAGCCAAGCTGCTTCTATTAGCTCAAACATTTTGTTTGTCATAGTAGCACTATCAATTGTAATTTTATTTCCCATTTTCCAATTAGGATGATTCAGAGCCTCTTTTATTGAAACATTTTTTAAGCTCTCAAGAGGATAATCTCTAAAAGAGCCACCACTTGCAGTTATAGTCATGGAATCTACAGGCTTATCTTGAAGTAAATACCAAAGCCCAAAATGCTCACTATCTATTGCTCTTAAATTTTTTTGATCTATAAACTTCCCAGCAACGACTAAAGATTCTTTATTTGCAAGTGCTAATTTCTTATTACACTCAATAGCTTTTAAAGTAGGCTTAAGACCCAAAAAACCAACAAGAGCATTTACAACGATATTTGAATTACTATTTTCTATAGCTTCAAGTATTGCATTTTCTCCAAAAGAGACATTTTTGTGATTTACAAGATTTGTGTCATCTTTTGAAGAAATAACAACTTTTTTAGGATTAAACTCTTTTATTTGCTTATTTAGAAGTTCTATATTTTTTCCAGCAACTAAAACCTCAACTTCTAAATTGAATTTTTTTGCTACTTCTAAAGTATTTACTCCTATAGAACCTGTACTTCCAAGGATTATCAAATAATAACCCTTAAAAGAACCAACATAACAATTGAACCAAAAAGATACCCATCAACCCTATCTAAAATTCCACCATGCCCAGGAAGAATATATCCACTATCTTTTACTCCAGCTTCTCTTTTTAAATAACTTTCATATAAATCTCCAAAAACTGAAGACAAAGAAACAACTGCTGAAACTATAATAGCTCCTAAAACACCAATTTCATTTATTGAAGTTAATGTACCTAAAATAACAGCCAATGTCATACCACCAACAACACCCTCTAATGTTTTATTTGGGCTAGTTTCACTAAATGGAGTTTTTCCAAATGCTTTACCAGTAAAGTATGCTCCTGTATCAGTTGCAGCAACGATTACTAATAACCAAAGAAGAACCATCACTCCAAATTCACTGTAAAGAGTCATCAAAAATACAAAAGATGCAGTTGGATAAAGTAAAGGTAAAACCATTTTTTTATCAAGCTTTCTTTTATATGCTAATTGTGAAGCGTAACCAATAGCAACAATAAATATTAAATCTACAGGCATTGGGTAAAAATATACACCTATCCATAATAATAAAATATAAATATATATACTTTTATCATCTAATTTATATAAATCTTTTGCTTCTTTTACAGCAATTATTAGCATAATTCCAAACACTAACCAAAAAAGGAAATATGAATCAATATAACCAATAATCAGCATCGCTATTATTAAAATAATACCAGTTTTCACCCTAGTAGATAAGCCACCTAAAATTTCTAACATCTTTTCTGACCTTAAATTGAAAATTTTACTATTCTACTAAAAGTTGGCTTTTAAATGGATTTGTTTTTTTAAGAAATAAATTAAGAAAATGCACTAAAAAATTAGTGCATTTAAAAGATTTTAAAATAAACCTGCAATTTGATTAGAAATTTGTCTTTCTAAAATTGGAGTAGCCTCTTGTAAAGTTAAATTCATTTTTGTAGCTTCAGCTAACATAACTGTTTTATGCTCAATAAAATCTGATTCATAACTTTGACTACTAGCACTTCCTATATTTGAATTAAGTTGCCCTGATAAGTTAGAATTAGGAGTATTACCACCAAAACTATTTACGAATCCTGATTTTTTACTATCATTTACTCTTGCTTGTCCAGATGCTGTTGTATTTGTTGAATAAACTGGCCCTTTTGCTTTTTCTCTTATCACAATATCTACTTGCATTTGATAAATCGTATCTTCAGTTGCTTTACCAATTAATGCTCCAAGGGCAGCTGCACCTAATCCAACTCCTATCATTTCGCCTGCTCCTCCATTATTATAACCAGAAACTCCAGCTCCAATAGCACCAGCTGCTACTCCAGCCCCCAATGCATTATTTTCCTGTTTTCTATCACAATAAAGTACATTCACCATTAAAACGTAAGTTGCAATTTCTGGATCATCAACAATTTTATAACCTTTTGCTTGTAATTCTGCAATTAATGTATTTTCAAGGTTAATTCTTTGTCCACTTGTATTTTTACTAGAAATAAATACAGTTCTCAACTCTTTTTTAACTGGATTTATAAAAACGCTTTGTGACATTTTAGCACTAGTTTGTAGTTCAGATGTAGCACAACCACTAAATAATATTGTAGCTGTAACGACACCTAAACCTAAGTTCTTTAGTCTATTCATATTAAAAATTCTCCTAAATCAATTTTGTAATTATTACGAAATTATACACCTAAATCGTGAATAAGTTGTAAACAATCTAATCTTTTATTTTAAATCTAGATTTTTATAACTATTGTATTGTATGGATTATAAAGTACATTAGCTCCATGCTGTATTTTTACATTTCTTCTTTGTGTAAAATCTACTTCAAAAACACCATTTGTAGCTACACTAAATTTTGCACATAAGCTTGCAGCTTTCTCAATAATATTTGAAGGTAGTTCTTTTTTATTATTTTGAACAATAACATGACATGAAGGTCTATCTTTTAAATGAAACCAAAAATCGCTAGCTCTTGAATTTTCAAGTAAATAAATATTTTCCCTTTCATTATTTCCTAGCATTATCTTATAACCTTCATAAAAAAAACTTTCATAATTTTGTGCTTTTTTTGTTTTAGTTTGATTTTTCTCTTTTTTTGGAAATAAAAACTCACACTCATCAATTGAATTTGAATTTTGTAAATTTAATTTCAACCTTTTTGCAAACTCTAATTTATCATTTAAGTTATTCTCTTCCAAAGATATATTAGATGCTTTTTGCTTGAATCTTTTTGCTTTTTTAAATAGTTCATTAGTATATTTACTTGGATTGTCCATCTTTTCTAACTCAATTTTTATAATATTTCCATCGTAATTTTCTACTTCAATTACTTTTTGATACGGTTTTATAATATGAAGATTTGCCAAAATAAGGTTTGCTTTATTGTAAGTATTTTGTGATTCAAATTCTAATTCTTCTTTTTTTGGTAGTGCTCTTAATATATTTTCGAGTTTTTTAATATTTTTATCAACATTTATAATTTTTTGGTTTTTAATATTTTCCAAATTATCTTTTTCTACATCTTTATAAACATTATATAAATACTCTTCAATATCTTCTACTTGCTCAATTTTAGGTACAAAATCTTTTTTGAGAATTTCTTCAAGTTTTAAACCAACTTTTACAACCCTAAAAGATGAATATTCATCAATATGTCTTAAAGCTTCCAAAATAACTCTATTTTCATCCAAAATAATAATATTTGTATATTTTCCTGTAAATTCTAACTGCAGAATTGAAATCTGTTTTTTGTATGATGAGCTAGAACTTACCTTTATATTTATAATCTTATCATCATTGTATAACTCAATATTTTCTATTTTTGCATTTGTAAATTTTTTTTGTAATACAACATCAAATGGAGCATTAAAATCTTTTTTTGATGTTATTTGCTCTTTTGTTTTAAATATTTTTGAATTTGATTTATTTAAATCAAAATAAATAATATTTTTATTATTAAATTCAATTATAATTGTATTGTTATCAATTCTTCGTATAAACTTTATAATTTGGACATTTTCTTTTAGATATTCACATATAGATTTTAATAAAAAATATTTCACAATTTGTTCACTTTGTTTTATAATTATTCAGAAGACTTTTATATCTTTAAGATATAATTATATCTAAATTTATTTACAGGAGAAAATTATGAAGTTATCTAAAATCTTGCTTGCATCTACTTTAATTTTAGGTCTTGCATCTACGTCGCTAGTTGCAGATGTTGTAAAAGGACAAAAAGCATACATTAAATTCCTAAAAGAACCATGTGGAATGGATGGTGCAAAATTTGCATTAAAGCATACTCAAGCTGAATGGAAAAAAATAAAAGCTGATGGTAAAGCGGAGGAAGAAATTATAAAAATTTGTCCAAATGTAAAAGCTGGCGATGTAAAAGAAAATTTATTAGAACACATCATGGATTTCTCTATTGAATTTGCAAGTGATTCAGGAAATGTTCCTTCTTGCTAAGACAAATAAGAATGGTTTTAACCATTCTTATAAAACTATTTTTTCATATTTATAAACAATCTTTTCAGCCAATTCTATCATTTTTATATTCATTGCTTTATATTCAATATTTTTTATTCCAATTAATAATTTATCATACACATTTTCATACGGATACAATAAAAAATAGATAAATTCCTTTGATTTATTCTCTTTTTCTAGCTCTTTAAACCATAAATTTAAAAGTGAGAAATAGAGCATTGAGGGATTAAATTCTTGGTTTCTATGAAGATTTTTGGATACTTCTTTGTTTATAAAATCATAACAATTCAGTACAGCTCTTATTCTAAAATTCTTATAATTTTTCAAATAATAATCTTGAGGAAAAGTTACTTTATTTATTTCATCAAGTATTACTAGTCCAATATTATTGAATTCAGTCAAAATATTTTTATCTAGTCCGTAGCTATCTAATTCTTCAACATCTTTATATGAAAGAATCAAATCTTTGCAAAACAATAATAAGGCTTCTGTTTTGATTTTTGAAATATTAATAACCATACAAAATTGTAACTAAATTTTATTAATTTTCATTATTTTTAAGTTGTATTAAGATAGAATGAAAACAATTTTATTAGATTTTTTAGAAAAAAGGAAATTATTGGAACCTATTGGAGTACTAAAAGATGGTCAAATCTATGACCTTCAAACTGCAGAGGCTTTAAATATTAGCGGAAATACAATTAAAGCCGATGACTCAAGTGAATCTTTAGAGATTTTAAGACACTCAACTGCTCACCTTATGGCACAAGCAATCAAAGAACTATATCCCGAAGCAAAATTTTTTGTTGGTCCTGTCGTAAATGAAGGATTTTATTATGATTTCAAAGTAGATAGCAAAATTTCAGATGAAGATTTGCCAAAAATTGAAAAGAAAATGAAAGAACTTGCAGATAGAAAACTTGTAATCACAAGACACGAAACTTCAAGAGATGAATTCTACGAAAAATTTAAAAATGATGAACTAAAACAAGCTGTTTTAAAAAACATAAAAGATGAAATAATCACTATTTATAAGCAAGGTGATTTTGAAGATTTATGTAGAGGTCCTCACTTACCAAATACAAGAATGATTAGAAGCTTTAAATTAACAAGAGTTGCTGGTGCATATCTTGGTGGTGATGAAAAAAATGAAATGATTACAAGAATTTATGGTATTTCATTTTTTGATAAAAAAGCACTAAATGATTATATTACTATGATTGAGGAAGCTAAAAAAAGAGATCATAGAAAATTAGGAACAGAACTTGAATTATTTACTTTCAACGATGAAATAGGGGCAGGTCTTCCTTTATGGCTTCCAAATGGAGCAAGATTAAGAAGTAAATTAGAACATCTTTTATATAAAGCACATAGAATAAGAGGTTATGAACCTGTTCGAGGACCTGAAATATTAAAGGCAGAGATGTGGAAAATCTCAGGTCACTATGCAAATTACAAAGAGAATATGTACTTTACAACTATTGATGAACAAGAATATGGAATAAAGCCTATGAACTGTGTAGGTCATATTCAAATATTTGATCATAATCTAGTTTCATACAAAGAACTTCCGCTAAAATTCTTTGAGTATGGGGTTGTACATAGACATGAGATGAGTGGTGCTATGCATGGGTTATTTAGAGTAAGAGAGTTTACTCAAGATGATGCACATATTTTTTGTACACAAAATCAAGTAAAAAGTGTAATTTTTGAGGTTTTAGAATTTGTTGATTCACTGCTCAAACTATTTAATTTTAAATACGAAATTGAAGTATCAACAAAACCAGAAAAAGCAATTGGTGATGATATATTCTGGGAAAAAACAACAAAAGCTATTATGGATGCACTTGATGAAAAAAGTATTTCTTATGGAATTGATGAAGGTGGAGGAGCATTTTATGGTCCAAAAATCGATATAAAAATTCTTGATGCAATTGGAAGAAAATGGCAGTGCGGAACTGTGCAAATTGATATGAATTTACCTTCAAGATTTAAAATTGACTATATAAACGAAAAAGGTGAAAAAGAACAACCTGTTATGATTCATAGAGCAATTTTGGGTTCATTTGAAAGATTTATTGGTATTTTAACTGAACACTGTGCTGGTGAATTTCCATTTGTAATAGCTCCAACTCAAGTTATTTTTGTACCAATTGCAGAACCTCATATAGCTTATGCAAAAGAGTTACAAAAAGAGCTATTAGAAAATGATATTGATTCAGCTATTTATGATATGAATGAAAGTTTAAATAAAAGAATTAGAATGGCTGAAAAGCAAAGAGTTCCAATGATAGTGGTTCTTGGAGATGAAGAAGTGGCAAATTCCAATATTGCTTTAAGAGATAGAAGAAAAAGAGAACAATCAAATTTAAGTAAAGAAGAGTTTATCAATTTACTAAACAAAATTAACAAGGAGAGTAGAATTTGAGTAGAGATAATAAAAAGTCAGATGTAATCATGAACGAGGATATCACAGCTAAAGAGCTAAGATGTACTAGTGATGATGGAACAAATCATGGAATTATTCCAACTTCACAAGCTTTAGCTATTGCTGATGAAGCTGGCCTTGATTTAGTTTTGATAGCTCCAGATGCAACACCACCTGTTGCAAAAATCATGGATTATAGTAAGTTCAAATATCAACAAGAAAAAAAGAAGAAGGAAGCGAAGAAAAACCAAAAAGTTATAGTGATTAAAGAGATTAAGCTTTCTGTAAAAATTGCTGAAAATGATATAAATTACAAAGTAAAACATGCGAAAGAGTTTTTAGAAGAAGGAAATCATGTTAAATTTAGAGTTTTCCTAAAAGGTAGAGAGATGTCAAATCCTGAAGCAGGAGTTGAAGTTTTAAATAGAGTTTGGCATATGATTGAAGATATTGCAATAATGGATAAAGAGCCTAAACTTGAAGGAAGATATGTAAATCTTCTAGTTACTCCAAAAAAAGATTAATCTACTCAAATATAAAAGAGGTCTATCCTCTTTTATACTACAAATATTAATTTAAACTTATATTAATAAATTTTTAAGTATAATGCAAAACTTTTTCACTATGAAAATGCAAATTTATATGAAAGGATTTCTTTATGCCAAAAATGAAAAGCGTTAAAGGTGCTGTTAAAAGATTTAAAGTAAAGAAAAATGGAACTATCAAAAGAGGTTCTGCTTTTAGAAGCCACATTTTAACTAAAAAAACTCAAAAAAGAAAAAGAAATTTAAGAGGACCACAAACAGTACATAGTACAAATGTTGCTGGTGTTCTTTCAACATTGTGTAAAGCGTAATTACTTAAAAATTAAGTAATTTTGTCCCTCCATTTTGAATGGAAAAGTTCAGCTAAGCTGACACCTTATTAAAAGTAATGGTTAAGAAAGGAAAAATATGCCAAGAGTAAAAACTGGTGTTGTAAGAAGAAGAAGACACAAAAAAGTATTAAAACTAGCTAGAGGATTCTTCGGTGGAAGAAGAAAACACTTTAGAAAAGCTAAAGAACAATTAGAAAGAAGTCTTGTATATGCATTTAGAGATAGAAGACAGAAAAAAAGAGATATTAGAAAACTATGGATTATCAGAATCAATGCAGCTTGTAGATTAAATGATATTAACTACTCAAGATTCATAAATGGATTAAAATTATCAGGAATTGATCTTGATAGAAAAATTTTAGCAAATCTTGCTATGAATGACTCTGCTGCATTTGCATCTTTAGTAGCTTCTGCTAAAGCAGCACTTAAATAATAAATTTGCATAAATAAAAAAGGGGAGAGTAAAAGCTCTTCCCTTTTTTTATCTATAAAATAGACCTTAGATTTTTAACCTAAAGGCTCATTAACTTCAATTTTACAATTATTCTCTTTACAATTAACATTCGCATCAAAATAGAAAATTTCAGAAACATCTAACTTCTCTTTTTGTAATTTCATCCAAGCTTCAAGAGATCTTGAACCAGCTGCACAATGAAAAATTATTGTTTTATTTTTTGGAAGTTTCTCAAATAACTCTTTAGCATTTAACTTTTCAGCTTCGATATTTATTGAACCTTTTATGTGTCCTTTATCAAACTCTTTTTTATTTAATACATTTACAATTTGAATATTTTCAGGAACTTTATTTTCTACTATAAGTGATTTTAACCACTCTCCATCAACCGTTCCTTCATCAGCACCTAATTTAACACCATTTTTACTGAACTCTGCTTTTTTTTCTTTTGGTTTATTTTCAGCTTTTTTTATTCCGGCTGTTGTTGCTAAACCTGCTTTCTTCCATTCAGGAAGCCCTCCAGAATATACTGATACATTTTTATAACCTAAATTATAAAGCTTTTCAGAAATTATATTAGATTTTTCACACTCAAATCCAGCACAAAAAGTTACGATTTTCTCATCTTTGTTTATTGGGAATCTTCCTACATATTTGTCAAACTCAGTATCAGGAACATTTATACTTCCTAATATAGTTTCTTGTACAAATTTTGCATTTGGTCTAGCATCAACTATTAAAGCACTATTATTTTCAAAATATGATTTAATAACAACCGTTCCTACTTCAAGATAAGATTTTTTTGCCCATTCAGGTTCACCAGCACTATAAACTTTTACATTTTTATGACCTTTTTGCTTTAAAAGATCTGCAACTATTGGACTTTTTTCACATCCAAATCCACCACAATAAACAATTAATTCTTTATTTTTATCTTTTGCTAAAACATCATTTTTTGCATAAGCTTCTTCAAAATTTGTATCAGGAATATTTATACTTGAAGGAATTGTTCCTTTTTGATATTTTAATTCTGGTCTTGCATCAATCAATATTGCTTCAACTGATCCTCTGCTTCCATTTCCGATTAATTTTTTCACATAGTTAAAGTCTACTTGTTCCAATTTATGCTTTTTAATAAGCTCTAAAACTGCAGGTGTAGGTTCTTTTAACTCAGTGCTTTCTTGCGCAAATACATTTACACTAAAACCTAAAAGTGATGCCATTAATAAACTAGAAACTACTTTTTTCATACTATCTTCCTTTTAATAATTTAAATAATACTCTTGAAATTCCAATTATCATATAAATAATTGTACAAAATACTATGCCTTTCCACTTAACATACCATACATTGTCATTGGTTTTAATAAATATACTTTTAGTAACCACCAAATCCATCTCTCTTGTGTTGGGTCTAATGGAAACGATGGTGTTGGTTTTCCTGTCCAGTCAAATTCTGCCAACATAACTTGCCCAATATCTGTAATTAGCGGACAAACTGTATATCCTTCAAACTTAGAAACTGGCTCTTTTCCTTCCATAACAGAAATTAAATTCTCAACTAGTACTTTATATTGCTTTCTTACAGTTCCACCTGTTTTTCCCATAGGAACAGCCGCAATATCCCCAATTGAGAATATATTTTTGTATTTTACATGTTGCAGTGTCTCTTTATTTACAGGAACCCAACCTTTAGCTGAACCAATAGCAGATTTTCCTATCTCATCTGGAGCTTTTTGTGGCGGAGTAATATGTAAGAAATCAAAAGGAACCTCAACATTTTGATGCTTTTTAAGAATCTCATGCTCTTTTAAGTCTTCATCATATTCACCTTTTTCTTCCCAATGCCTATCAAATTTTGCAATTTTATTAGCAATATCAACTTCAATTAAATTATGATTAAAATTCCACTTCATATCTCTTTTTATAAACTGTTTTTCAATAGCATCTGCATACTCTTTTACTCCAAACAGCTTTCCACTATCATCATAATATGTTAAGCTTACATTTTCTCTTGCTTTTGCTTCATTTAATCTTGAATTTAAAAGATACATAACCTTCTTAGGAGCTCCTCCACATTTTACTGCTGTATTTGGTGCTGTAAACACAGCATTTAATTTCTCTTTTTTTGCTCTTTCAATAAATTTTTGTGATTGCTCCCACATATGAGCTGAACTATCAATATTATAAACAGATGTAATTCCACTATCTGCAAAAACTTTTAATATCTTACTAGCATCTCCAACACTGTAAGCATCTCCTATCTCTTCAAGACCTTTAATAGCACCATAATCAAGAGTAATACCAGCAGCAACAATTAAATAATCATACTCTATAACTTCTTTATTTGATAGAGTTAATTTATTATCATCAGGATTAAACTCAATTGCTTTTTCTTGAATCCACTTTACACCTTTTGGCATATAATCTTTTGTATCATAAATTAGTTCATCTTTTGATTTATAAACTCCGCTTCCAACCAAAGTAGTTCCAGGTTGATATGATACTGATTTTGTATTTGGTTCTATAATTGTAATATCTGCATTTTCCAATGCACTCATTAATCTAGCAGCCGTTGAAACTCCAGCTAAACCACCACCAACTATTACAATTTTTCCTTTCGCATTTGAATTAGCTTTCGCAATAGTTGCTGCACCAGCTTCGCTTCCACCAGCTAAAAATGCAGCTCCTCCTAGACCTGCTAGTTTAAATGCCTCTCTTCTTGAAATACCAGCTTTTTTTATCTCAGCATCAACTATTTCAAGAGCTATTTTTAACTCATTTTTATCCATCGTTATCCCTTTTATAAAAATACCTTAGATATTAACGAAAATCATATAATATATTGCTTATTTTTATAAGTATCTATTTTATAAATATTATTAATTTAGTTTATAATTTCAAGAGCTTTTTTATACTCTAATTTATCATTTAGATTTAAAAATTCATCTTTGTTTTCAAAGCAAATAGTTTTAAAATTTGAATTTTTTATCAGATAGTTTATTTTGTGAATATCTCTTTTTAACATAGATTTTATCTGCTTCAAAATAGTAAAAGAGAATGTTCCACAAAGATTGTGAGTTTTTTCTTCATCTTGTGCAATAACTATATCAAAACCAACACTATTTTCTATTAGCTTTTTTATGGTATCTATTTTTATAAATGGTGTATCAACTGTGATTATAAAAACTTTATCAAACTTTTTTAATATTGTTTCTAAAGCTAGTATTGGAGAGAAAACATCTTTGTTTTCATCTAAAATTAGTTTTGATTTATCCTCTAAAAATGGAAATTTATCAAATTTGGAAGAGATATAAATATCTTTGAAATAAGGTTTTAATCTACTATATTGAAACTCTATTAAAGAGCTTGAAGATGAAAATGGAAGAAGAGATTTATCTTCCCCCATACGAGAGCTTTTACCACCACTTAAAATAATGCAAGGTATTTTAAATGGCTCTATATTCATAACTATAAACTTCTTGGATCTGTAATATATCCACTTATTGCACTAGCGGCTGCAACAGCACTATTTGCTAAATATATTTTTGAGCTTCTGCTTCCCATTCTTCCAACAAAGTTTCTATTTGTTGTAGAGATACAAACTTCACCATCTCCTAAAATCCCCATATATCCACCCAAACATGCTCCACAAGTTGGATTTGATACAACAGCTCCTGCATCAACTAAAATATCAATATATCCTAGTTTTGTAGCATCTCTTAAGATTTTTTGAGTTCCTGGAGTTAGGATTAATCTTGTGTGTCGTGCTACTTTTTTACCATTTAAAATTTCAGCTGCAATTTTAAAATCGCTTAATCTTCCATTTGTACAGCTTCCAATAAATACTTGATCAACTCTAATATTATCACTTACAGCTTGAGAAACTGAGTGACCATTTGACGGTAAAAATGGATAAGCAATTACAGGTTCAAGTTTTTCAACATCAATAACAATTTCTTGGCAATATGTAGCATCCTCATCTGAATAGTGAATTTTAGGCTCTGCTCTTAATCCATTATTATTTTTGCTAACTGTATCTAAAAACTCTTTTGTAACTTCATCATAAGCAACAATACCATTTTTTGCACCTGCTTCAATAGCCATATTACATAAAGAGAATCTATCATCCATTGATAAATATTTGATTGTATCCCCTGTAAACTCTAAAGCTTTATATAAAGCTCCATCAACACCTAAAATTCTAATAATTTCAAGAATTAAATCTTTCCCAGTTACAAAAGGTGCTGGTTTACCTTTGAATACAACTTTTATAGTTTCAGGAACTTTGAACCAATTTCCACCTGTAATCATTCCAAATGAAATATCAGTTGAACCCATACCTGTACTAAATGCTCCTAAAGCTCCATGAGTACATGTATGTGAATCTGCACCTATAATAACATCCCCTGGTAATACTAATCCTTTTTCAGGTAAAAGTGCGTGTTCAATTCCCATATCTTTTTCATCAAAGAAATTTTTTAAATTGTGTTTCATTGCAAAATCTCTTGATATTTTTGCTTGATTTGCTGATGCTATATCTTTTGCAGGTATAAAATGGTCTAAAACTATTGCAAAACCATCTGGATTAGCAAGTTTCTCAAATCCACCATCTTCAAAGGCTTTTATTGAAATTGGAGTTGTAATATCATTTCCGATAACCATATCAATTGGACTTCTTACAATTTCTCCAGCATATACTTTTTTTCCTACATGCTCACTAAATATCTTTTCTGTAATCGTTTGACCCATTTTTTATCCTAATTAATTTTTTGATTTTTAAAAATTTTGATTAGATTATAGCTAAAACTATTTTAAGCTACAAACCAACTTTTTCTTTCTCTTTTTTCTCTTTTCTGCTTTCTTGTATTTGCATGATTATGATTATAACTACAGCTAAATCTATTATTACATCTGCAAAATTAAAGATTGCAAATTCAAACATATAGTGCCAATAAAAATAATCAACAACCGCTCCATAAGTAAATCTATCTAGTATATTTGATAATCCGCCTGCAAATAATAGAGTTATTGGAATATAATATTTAAGATATACATCTTTATTTTTTAATAAATAGATAACTCCTGCAACTACAATAAAAAGTTGAATATATTTTAAATTTTCTGCTAAAAAAGCAAACATTGAAAAAGCAACTCCATAATTATAAGCTAACTTCAATGACATTATTGGTCCATCAACATCCCATCCCCAATTTGCAAAACCATACTTTACAAACTGGTCAATAAGAAATAAACCAACAAAAACTATAAGTGAAATTTTTAATTGTTTCATCTATCATTAACTTTATTTATAAAACTATAAGTGAAATTTTTAATTGTTTCATCTATCATTAACTTTATTTATAAGGTTTTTTTAAAAAATTCTATTAAACTAGTCATAGAACTCTCTACTTCTTTTTTATTTTTTCCTTCTAACAAAAGTCTAATTTTGTTCTCTGTTCCAGAGTATCTAATTAAATCTCTAATACCTTTTTCCCTGATTGGTTTTAATATTTCATCTAAACCTTTTATATCTTTTAGTGGTATTTTTTCATTTACTTTCATATTGTGTAGAATTTGAGGGTACAAACTAAAAGGGTTTAAAACTTCACTAGCTTTTTTCTTACTTTTTATAAGCATTGCTAAAACTTGTAAAGCTGATGCTAAACCATCTCCTGTTTTTGCTACATCTGAAAATATTATATGACCACTTTGCTCTCCACCAAAATTTAAATCATTTTCTTTCATAACTTCAAGTACATATTTATCACCAACGTTACTTCTAAGAAGTTTTATATGATTTTTTTCTAAATAATCTTCTAATGCTTTATTTGACATAACAGTAGCAACACAAGCATCACCTTTTAGAAGTTTTTCATTTTTTAAATAAACACTCAAAGTTCCAAGAAGCTTATCTCCATCAACTATTTCACCTTTTTCATCTATAACTACAAGTCTATCAGCATCACCATCTAAAGCTAAACCTATATCAGCTCTATATTCACGTACTAATTTTGCAACATTTTCAGGATGCATTGCTCCACAATTATCATTTATATTAAATCCATTTGGTTTGTTATTTATTGTAATAACATCAGCACCTAACTCTTCTAGGATTGTTGGAGCAACTTTATATGCAGCACCATTTGCACAATCAAGAATTATTCTTAGCCCTTTAAGTGTTAAATCTTTTGGAAAAGATGATTTTATAACAACAATATATCTTCCAATAACATCATCTATTCTCTTTGAAGCTCCTATTTCTTTCCCCGTTGCTTGTTGAGAAGATAAAAATTCACTGTTATTAAATATTTTTTCAATCTCTTTTTCATCTTCAACGCTTAGTTTATTTCCATGATTGTCAAAGAATTTTATACCATTATCTTCAAATGGATTATGTGAAGCACTAATCATAATTCCCGCATCACATCTCATGCTTTCAGTTAAGTATGCAATCGCTGGTGTTGGCATTGGTCCTATTTGAACAACATCATATCCTACAGATGTAAGACCACTTACAAGAGCATTTTCTATCATATAGCCACTTCTTCTTGTATCTTTACCTACAAGAATCTTATTTGTTGTTGAATGCTTTCTAAAATGTGTGCCTGCAGCTTGTGCAAGCTTTACAACAGTAATAACATCTAAAAATTCACCAGCCTTACCCCTAACACCGTCTGTTCCAAATAGTTTCATTAAATCTTCCTAAAATTAAACTCTGTTTAAGTTATTTTGGATAGTATTCTATCCTTTAAAATTTTATAAAGAGGTTAAAAAATGGCAAATCATAAATCTTCTGAGAAGAGAGCTAGACAAACATTAGTAAAAACTGAGAGAAACAGATTTTACAAAACAAGAATTAAAAACATCACTAAAGATGTATTAAGTGCAGTTGAAGGTGCTGATAAAGAAAAAGCGACTGTTGCTATGAAAGTTGCAAACAAATACTTACATCACTGTGTTTCTAAAGGTATTTTAACTAAAGGAACTGCTGCTAGAAAAGTAAGTAGATTACAGTTAAAAGTTAATGCAATATAAACTTATAAGTAATAGATGTTAAAAGACAAACTCCAACCATTCATTGCTAGATCTGAAGAGATTACAAATCTTTTAATGTCTCCTGATATCACAAGTGATATAAAAAGGATGACATCATTATCAAAAGAGCAATCAAATATAGAACCAATTGTTACAAAAGCAAGAGAATATATAAAAGTCCTTGAAGATATTGAAGAAAATAAGCTCATGCTAGATGATAGTGAACTAGGTGATTTAGCTAAAGAAGAGCTAAAAGAACTAGAAATAAAAAAACCAACTTTAGAAGATGAAATAAAATATCTTATGATTCCAAAAGATCCAAATGATGATAGAAATATTTATTTGGAGCTAAGAGCTGGAACAGGTGGAGATGAAGCTGCACTTTTTGTTGGAGATTTATTTCGAGGGTATCTTAGATACGCTGAAAACAATGACTGGAAAGTTGAGATTATGAGTTCAAGTGATAGTGAAGCTGGTGGTTACAAAGAAATAGTAATATTAGTAAAAGGTGATCACGTATATTCTAAACTAAAATTTGAAGGTGGAACACACAGAGTTCAAAGAGTTCCAGCAACAGAGTCTCAAGGAAGAGTTCATACATCAGCAATTACAGTTGCAGTTATGCCTGAGGTTGATGATGTCGAAATTGAAATAGATCCAGGTGATCTTAAAATTGATGTTATGAGAGCTAGTGGAAATGGTGGTCAATCTGTAAATACTACAGACTCGGCTGTAAGAATCACTCATATTCCATCTGGTATCGTTGTAACAAATCAAGACCAAAAATCTCAGCATAAAAATAAAGACAGAGCTATGAAAGTTTTAAAAGCTAAGCTTTATGAAATTGAGATGGAAAAAAAGATGGAAGCTGAAGGTGCTAATAGAAAAGAGCAAGTAGGAACTGGAGATAGAAGTGGAAGAATTAGAACTTATAATTTTCCACAAAATAGAATCAGTGACCACAGAATAAACTTAACTCTATATAGACTAGAAAACATTCTAAATGATGGTCTATTTGATGAAGTGATTGATCCTCTTATTACTGATCATCAATCTAGACTTATCGAGGCTAATGGATTATAAAAAATCCGTTAGTCTTTTTTAAATAAACACTTACAAATATTTTTATTTCTAACAGTAATCAAATTGTAATCAACTGTCATTAAACTGTCACCAATAAAATTTATGGAGACAAATATGACATTTAAAAAAATATCAATGGCTTTAGTGGCAAGTGCTTTATTAGCAACGACTTTAACAGCAAGAGACCAAATCAAAATTGTTGGTTCTTCAACTGTTTATCCTTTCTCATCATCTGTTGCTGAAGAGTTCGGTTCAACAACTAAATTACCAACTCCAGTAGTTGAATCAACTGGAACAGGTGGAGGAATTAAACTATTTTGTGCTGGTGTTGATTTAAATACTCCAGATATTGCAAATGCTTCAAGAAAAATGAAAGCAAATGAGTTTAAAATGTGTGAAGAAAATGGTGTAACTGATATTACTGAAGCATTAATTGGATTTGATGGTATTGCAGTAGCTCAATCTTCTAAAGTTAAACCTTTCAATGTTACAAAAGCTCAATTAGCTTTAGCAGTGGCGAAAGAAGTTCCAAGTGCTGATGGTAAATCTTTAATTCCTAACCCTTACAAAAAATGGTCAGATATTGATGCAACTTTACCAGATAGAGAAATTACAGTTTACGGACCACCAAAATCATCTGGAACAAGAGATTCTTTTGAAGAGTTAGTATTACAAAGTACATTTGAAAAAATGTCAGTTTATACAGATTTATTCAAAAAAGATGAAAAAGAAAATAAAAAATATAAAGCATATTCAGAAATTAGAACAGATGGTGCTTATGTAGAATCTGGTGAAAATGATAACTTAATCGTTCAAAAATTAACAAAAAATGAAGCTGCTATTGGTGTATTTGGATACTCATTCTTAGCAGAAAATAAAGATAAGGTTTCTGGTTTAGCTATTGATAATGTTTTACCAACAGTTGAAACAATTGCTAGTGGTAAATACCCAGTTGCTAGATCTATGTATTTTTATATTAAAAATCAACACTTAAAAGAAGTTCCTTCTTTAAAAGATTACTCAAATTTATTTATGTCTGAAAAAATGATTGGAAAAGATGGAATCTTAAGTGAATTAGGTCTTATTCCTTTAACTGACGATGTAAGAACACAAGCGAGAAACAAAGTTTTAAATAACCAAAAACTTACTGCAGAAGATTTAAAACACTAACAATTATTATAAAAAGGAGAGAAATCTTCTTTTTATACTTTTTTTAAAATCTATTTAGGAAACTTATGCCAAATTGGACTGAAATAGTTAACAAACTTGATTATGCTTTTCAACCAATAATTTACTCATATACTGGAAAAATATATGCTGTTGAGGCACTTTTAAGAAACGTTCAAGATATTTCTGGACTTGAAAATATTGATGATTTATTTGACTTAGCTTTTAACAATGAATACTTAGTCGCTCCTGAAGAACACTACAAATACCTTAATTAAGGCATTTGTCACTACTT
>CAYLKG010000020.1:0-27024 GCA_964384195.1 uncultured Aliarcobacter sp.
GAACCTTCGAGTGACGGTACCAAAAACCGTTGCCTTACCGCTTGGCGATACCCCAACATTTTAAATGGACGGAATTATATAATTACAATTATTAAAAAGAGCTAAAACTATCTGCTTTTTATGAAATTATTCATAAAAAGCGGGAAGTGGAGGGAAAGTATCGAATGATCTTTTAATTGCAAAAGCTATTGAGTTTCTATTTTTATAGTTTTGCATAGGATTTGAGAATTGAAGATATTTTATAGATTCTTCAATTGTTTTCTCTTTTTTATAAACAAAAGCAATCTTTTTACCACTTTTTACACTATTTTCATAAAGAGTTTTTGCATAGTTAAAAATATTTGGGAACTCTTTTTCATTTATTTTATCTCCCCAGCAAAAATATACAAATTTACCACTTGGAATAAGATTATGAGCATCTAGATACATTAAATCTCTATCAAACTCTGTATTTTGGCTAGAATTATATTTTTCTATATCTTCATTGAATTTACTTAAAAGATTTGAAGCATCAATATTTTGCTCTATTAGATTGAAAAGATTTTTTATCTCTACAATTTTCCCTTCACAACTATCTCTCATTGCTTGTTTAAAAGCAGTTATGTAGTTTTCGCATTTAAGCTCGATTAGCTCTTCAAAATTATCAAAATTCTGTTCTAAAAGATGCTTGTTTGAATCAAATCCAACAGGTGTTACAACAGGGTTGTAAATAATTACAGTTCCTATAATATTTTTCTTTCTATCATCTTTTGTTTTTATTAAGCTTTTTAGCTCTTTTACTGTAATCTCTTCTTCATCTTTATTGAAATACATATAACTTTTTGTTAAAAAAACTTCTTCATATTTTGTTTCTATTTCTCCGAAATATTGCATAATTCTCCTTTTTATTTGTTGTTAATATAAGTTCTAAAATCACTACACTCTTTTAAAAGTTCTTTGTAATATTTTGTATTTTTATAATTTATTTTTAAATCATCAAAATATTTTTTTCCATCTTGATTTAAATATTGTTCATAAAAATTTATGTCTGAACCATAAGCATATTTTTTATTTGTAGAATCCAACCAAGAACAACTTTGTGGATAACCATCTTTGTCGTATTTTAAATCAAAAAGAGCTAATTTAACTTTTGACATTTGATATGTAATTTTAGCTTTTAATTCTTTGTCATTAGAGTTATTTAAAGCCAACTCATAATGTTTCAAAGCCAAATTTAGCTTTTCTTCTTGAAGTTTTGGTGTATGAACAAAAGCAACACTTCTATATGTTGTTGTGATTCTATCAGAGTTCCCAAAATAGCTCAGATTAAATAGTGCATTTGCATATAAATAGTTATCCATAGCACTAGCTGGATTTTTTTCTAAAATAGTTTGAATTTCAATAATTTTATTTAAAAATAATCTCACAGACATTTCATTTTTTTTACCACTTCTATTGTTTCCTCTAATTAGACCATTAAATGGATTAAACTCTAAGCTGTTATTTAAAACAGAAAAATTTGTATCTAAAGCCTCTTTAAATTTTAAATTATTTATCAAAACAGCAACCTTTGCAAATTCAAACTCTTGGCTATTTTTTGTCTGTTTTTGATATTTTTTTTGTAAATAATTTTTTAGTTTTGAATCTGGTGCAGTAGATAAAAACTCTTCAAACATATTAAATTTTTCTAAATCAAGATTTGTGTAGTCAATATATGAATAGTTTTCAGCTAAGAATGTATTAAAATCTAAACCCTGTTTTTTGTACAATTTTGCTATTACAGCTAATGTATATTCATAAGTAGTATTTGAAGTGTGATTTTCATCTACTAATTTTTCAATCTTCTCAACTACAATATTTTCTACATCTTTATCTATTTTTTCTAAAGATTCAAGATATAAAATATAAGAAGCTGTTTGTACTTCATGTGATTTTGGATATGAAACTAAAAGTTTGTCTAAAACTTTTTTTGCTTCCTCATAATTTTTTGTGTAGATATTAAAATAAGCTAAACTTAAATCCACTAAATATCTATTTTGTGGCTCCAAAGTTTTTAAAAATTCTATATATTTTTTATAAAAAATATTTTCTTTCACTTCATCTCTTTCTTCAAAATAATCAAAAGTATTGAAAAAAGTTTGAGATTTTAAAAGTTCTCTTTGAAGTAAAAAATCCAACCATTTTGAATTTTTATCAAGTTTATAAATATTTTGCATCTCTTCAATAACATTACTTGAGCCATCTAAAGCTCTAAGAGTATAGATTTTTGCTTTTTCATCACTATTTTTTGCAAGATTTAAAACTGCATCAAAATCTTTTTGATTTCTTATATGAAAAAAGTTATAAAGAGCTAAATGATAATTTATAGCATCATCAAATAGTTTTGAAAATAGATAAACACCTTGAGCTTTATCTCCACTTTTAATAACAGCACCAGAATATAAAGCATCAATCCAATTTTTTACAATCGAGTTTGAATTTTTAACTAAATCAGAGTATTTTTTGTAAATTTCTAAAGGCTCTTTTTTGTGATAATGAGCCATTCTAAGAGCTAAAAAGAAATATCTTTGTTTATAAAAATCACTTTTTGCTTCTTCTAGTTTTTTTAACGCTTTTGGTATAAAATTTGTGCATCTTGTTGATTTTGAATTTTCATAACTCTCATTTACACAATTTTCTTGTTCATGTGTAAAACTTAAGTAATCTTTTGCTTCAGGTTCTTGTAGATTTTTGATGTTTTTATTGTAAATAAAATCTTCAATTTGTTCATCGCTATATTTATCTTTTAGCTCTTTTTTCCACTCTTGAATATTTTTTCTTTTACTTTCTTCACCGTAAGAATAATGTATTTGATTGTATATTGCTGGGTCATTTAAATCTTCACTAAATTGTAAAAAAAGATTATTTCTTTTATCTAAAAACAGATATTGAATACTATTTGAATCCCAATAATCAGCACAAGAAAATAGCGATAATTTTAGTAACAAAGTGCCAAGAAGAGTTCTAAAAAACATTAATATTCCTAGTTTTTGAATAAATTTTCTAAATTATACTTAGTTTTATATTTAATTGTGTAAAAAACAACTTCATCAAAACTATTTTTAGAAAGTTTAAAAAAATCTTCAAAAGCAGTTTTTAACTCTTTTTCACTAACATTTTCAAATCTTAAAACATCATCTTTATAGATATATTTACCTTTGAAATAGTGGCTAGACAAAACTTTATATCTATTTTCATCTAGTTTATCAAAGTTTTCTATAAAATCTTTTTCATCAACATTTTCAAATAAATTTATAGCTTTTTCATCTCTAAATTGAACAGCTTGTGAATAAAGTGGAAGTGCAAGTTTTAGTTTTAGTGGATAATTTTCAAAATTATAATGATATTTTTTTGCTTCGTTATTATCTAAAATGTAGTTTTTTGTTTCAAAATTTGCTAAAGCTGACATATTGTAATACATCAAAAGACCATAATCAACAACTGGAACACCAGTTCTTTCAAAATATTTTATTTGATGAAGCCTTATTGTGGCACTGATAGTTTTATTTAAAGAACTTTTTAGCTCTTTTAAAAATGCAAAATAGTTATTTTTAGTGCTATCACTCCAGTCACAATCTATTTGAATTTCACTAAAATCATACTTTTTAAGGAATTTTGAAATCTCTTGAAAAACTATTTTAGAATCTAAATTTTGAAAAGTTTTATTTGTAATATAAATAACAGGAACAAAATTTCTTGGAGGTGATTTTATAAAATTTGTCTCAATAATCTCTAATTTATTTGAATATTTTACATCTAAAATTTTTATATAAAGTTTATCTTTTTGCTCTTCTAAATTGTAGTTATTTTCCCAAAAGTAGTATGAAAAAGTGTAGTTTATATTATCTTTTTTTAAAATAAATATTGCTAAAAAAGCAATCAACAAAATAAGTATAAAATAAACTAGAATCTTTTTCATATTACTCCAAAGATGCCAAAGCTATCACACTTTTTGCTCTTGTACTTGCAACATAATAGATGTTTAACTCTTCATTTATTTGATTAAAACTTAAAGATTTTTTTGTGTTTAAAATATCTTTTTTACTAATAAAATCATCAGTCATAATAACTTGATTGTACTCCATACCTTTTGCTTTATGGGTTGTTGTAAATATAATATTGGCTTCCTCTTTTATAGTGGTTATCAAATCTTTGATTTTTTTGTTTATTTCAAAAATATTGTCACCATAAGTGTTTATAAATTTTATTATATTTAAGTATTCTTGATTTTTTGTCTCTTTTGCAAAGGTTTCAAGTTCGTAGATTGAGCCAAAATTTTTTAGTTCATCAACAGTTATTTTCTCATTTTTTCTATTTTTTAAATAAAAAATTGAGTAAACAGTTTGATTCATAAAAGAGTAAGATGAGTAACCACCTTCAAAATAAATCTTTTTTTTGTCATGAATATATTTCACAATTTCTGCAATAAGTGCAAAAGATGTTCTTGAAATTATTGTAAAAGGTTTTTTAAAATCTATAAACTCTAAGCCAATTTTTGTAGAGCAATCTATTCCATTTAAAATTAGTTCATGCTTACCATTTAACTCATAGGCTTTATTTAGCATAATTTGCAGAGTTTTTGCATATGAGTTTGAAAATCTAAAGCTTGTTGTTAGACTATAAGATGGAAGGTCTATTTTATTTAAAGCATTTGAAGCGTATCTAAAACTATAAATTTGCTGAAAACTATCACCTACATAGATTCGTTTTTTACCAAAATTTTCAACAATTGCAATCATAACATCGCTAATATCTTGTGCTTCATCTATAAGAATTAAATCATAATCAATATCTTTGCTAAGATTTTTACTTAGATAATACATTTTTAGATAAAAATCGTGAGTTGCTTCAAGTTGTCCTTGTTTCATAGCTCCTAAAACAGCTTTTAGATGAATCAATAATCTTTTTTTTTCTTTGTTTACAATCTCCAAATATTGTGCTTCAAAATCACTTTGTTTTATAAAGCTATCAATAAGTTTTTCATCAATTGCGATTAAGCTTGAATTACAATAAAAATTTACAAAATCTTTTAAAACAGCTAAATACAAATTTGAGGCATAAAAAGTTTTTTGGTTGTTATCAAGTTCATAATAGCTTAAAAATCTATCTAAAATATGTGCTTTTAAATCATTTGTCAAATGATAATTGTAAGCTCTTGTTTTGTTATATGCTAAAGAGTGAATTGTACTAGTGCTTAAATTATTTAGTTTAAAAGTTTTTAGTTTTTCTAAAATAGCAACTTGCAAAGATTTATTGTATGCTAGATAAAGTATTTTTAAATGAGGATTTTTTTGTGCATAAAGAAGCAAAGTAGTTGTTTTTCCACTTCCTGCAACAGCATTTATTTTAAATGACTCTAAAGAGCTATTTACAATACTTTCTTGCTCATTGGTCAATATCATTTAGGCAAACACTCTTTTGTTTTCAATTTTTTTTATATCACCAAAATTATCTAAGTAATCTAAATATGCAACAAGATATTTTCTGCTTAAATCAACTCTTTGTTTGAAGTTGAAAATCTCTATATAACCATCTTCTTTTATAATCTCTTTCATTGTTTTTACGACTTTATTTAGGCTTTCAAAGTGTATGAAAAGATTGTGTTGTAGTCTGATTACTTGTTTTTTTGCTGTTAGTGATTTCAAAATATCATCACCAAGTTTTCTATCAATATCCATTTCATCATAGATATTATATGGAGCTGTTGGATTTAAGTCTTCAATTTTTAATCTATTTAAGAAAATATTTTCTAAATCTTTTTTTATATCCTCTTTGATATTTGCGCTTTTATATAAATTTTCTTCTTTTTTTAAAAACCCATCTCTTACTAAGTCATTTAAAGCTTCTTGAATAAATCCAAGGCTAGCCCAAGAAGCTCTAAGAGCTATTGAAGATGCTGAAAGTAGGGCGTATTGATTTTTTTCATAGATATTTTTTATAAAGTTTTCTATCTCATTTTTTGTAGAATTTGGATAGATAACCAACTCTTTTTCATCTATAAACACATCATCTAAATTTCTAGCAAACTCCAAAGCTTCTTCATGGCTAAGTGCAAATCTTTGAGTCGAAGAGATTACACCTAAACCTTTTTTATGGGCATCTAAAAGTACTTTAAAAGCACTTTTGAAATCTCTTTTTACTAGATTTGAAAGTAGTTTTGTTTTTTGATTTTTATTCATAGGGTCAATTATTGGGTTTAATATAATTCCACCTGCAATTGTCTCACTTTGGTTTCTTAGGATTAATTTTTCTCCAAAAATTGAGTAGATATTTTCATCTGCTTTTATTGTTGCAAAACCACTCTCAAGGCTTGTTAAACTATCAAAAAGTAAAACTTTAACCTCTATCTTTTTTGCTCCAATGAATAAAGTATAAATCTGATTGTGATTTAGTTTTTTATCTTTTAAGCAAGTAAAACTTATATCAATAAAGTTAAAACCTCTTAAAAAGCCTTTTTTTGAGATGATATCTCCTCTTTTTAAGCTATCTTTTTCAATATTTGCAAGATTTAAAGCAGCTCTATTTGAGATATCTGCTTCAATAACATTTTGGTTATGTACTTGAATATTTTTTATTTTTGTCTCTTTTTGTAAATGTGGCAGATATACCTTTTCTTCAAGTTCAACTTTTTTACCCAAAACAGTGCCTGTAACAACTGTTCCTATACCTTTTACGCTAAAAGCTCTATCTATATAAAATCTAAAAAAGTTTTCAGCCTCTTTATGATTACTATTTATTGAAAAAAGGGCATTTTTTAGTTCATTTATTGAATTTTCATCATAAATTGAGACTTTTTTTACAAATTTAATATCAAAATTGTAACTTTTTAAATAACTTAAAATTGACTCTTCTTGATTATGTAAAAACTCACTATCAACCAAATCTTTTTTTGTAATTACTACAATTAAATTTTTTATATCTAAAAGCTCCAAAATTTGAATATGCTCAATAGTTTGAGGCATAATTCCCTCTTTTGCACTAATAACAAGCATTACATAATCAAATCCAAATGCTCCTGCAATCATATTTTTTATAAGTTTTTCATGTCCTGGAACATCTATAAATGCTATATTTCTTTGTCCTAAGGTCAAATTTGAGAAACTTAAATCTATTGTTATTCCTCTTTGTTTCTCTTCGTTTGTACTATCACCTTCAAATCCATTTAAAGCATGAATTAGTGCTGTTTTACCGTGGTCAATGTGACCTGCTGTTCCAATTATTATATTAGCCATTTTTAAAAATCTCTTTTAAAATATTTTCTAATTTTTCTAAATCTTCTTCTAAAATTGTCCTAAAATCTAATAAAACCTTATCATTTTCAATTCTACTTATGATTAAATTTTCTCTTAAAAGTGCTTCAATTTTATTTGCTTTAAAATCTTTAAATTCTAAGCTTAGTGCAATAGTTGGAATCTTTTTATTTGGAGTTGTTCCACCACCAACGACTGTGTTTGTAGATAAAACTTCTGTTTTTAAAATATTTTGCAAAGATTCTTGAACTTTTTTGGCTCTAGTTTCTAAAACTTCTATAGAAGTATTTAGCATTTTTAAAGTTGGAATTTTATCAAGCTCATTTTTTAGATATAAATTTATGCTCTCTTCTAGAAGTGCTAGAGTTATTTTATCAACTCTTAGCATTCTTAAAAGCTGATTTTTTTTGAGTTTTTCGATTAATTCTTTTTTTCCTACAATAATTCCAGCTTGAACACTTCCTAGAAGCTTATCCCCTGAAAAACTAAGTAAACTAGGATTCAATTTCATAAGCTCTTTTATACTTGGTTCATTTTTGCTTAATCCAAAAGGAAGTTCATCTATATTTCCACTTCCCATATCGTAATAATCAATTAAATTCTTCTCTTTTGCTAGTTTTGAAATATCTTCGAATTTTACTTCGCTAGAAAATCCAACTATTTCATAATTTGATTTATGAACTTTCATAAGCATAGAGGTATTTTCACAAATTGCATTTTCATAATCTTTTAAATGAGTTTTGTTTGTAGTTCCAATCTCTTTTAAGATTGCACCACTTTGGCTCATAACTTCAGGGACTCTAAAACTTCCTCCAATTTCAACAAGCTCTCCACGGCTTACAATAACCTCTTTATTTTTACAAAAAGTGTTTAAAATTAAGAAAACAGCACTTGCATTGTTGTTTACAACTAAAGCATCTTCACAACCTAAAAGCTCTTTTAAACTTTTAGTAATATGTTCGTATCTTTCACCTCTTTGACCTTTTTGTAAATCATACTCTAAATTATTGTATGAAGTTGCAATTTTCAAAGCTTTTTCTAAAGTCTCTTTGTGAAGTAAACTTCTTCCTAAATTTGTATGAACTATTACTCCCGTTGCATTTATAAGTGGTTTTAAAGAAGATGAAGTGATTTTTTCGTACTCTTTTAAAACTTTGTTTGCTAGTAAATTTTCATCTATAAAAGATACTTTTTCTTGCAAAATATCTTCTCTTAAATTTGCAATTTTCTCTTTTGATATTTTTGTAATAAGTGATTTTGAAAAACCTTCAAAAGCTTTGTTTGTGATAAACTTATCAACCTTTGGAATGGATTTTAGTAACATAGAATTAACCTTTTAATAGTCATTTAAAGTTATCTATTATACTATTTTAACCTTTACGGAAGGTATGTGTATCTGGTGAGCACCACAGGTTTCAACCCTGATTGTTGGTTTTTGTGTAAATGCCAAGAGAGGTTCGATTCCTCTACCTTCTCGCCATAAATAATCCAAGATAATCTAAATTAATCTACAAAGTACTTTAAAATCGAAACATTTAATATAATTACTATCTATGTTAATCTAATAAAATATACACAAAACTAATATTTTTCGGGTGTTAATTTGGGTGGTTATAATAAAAACTAGAAATATACTAAAAATAACCACCCAAATTTATCTATGAATAGATATAATGTATCCTTTAATAGGAGTACATATGGCAATTGATTTATTAAAAGATATACAAGTTAAAAATGCAAAGTCTCAAGAAAAAGATTACTTTTTAAATGATGGTGCGGGATTAAGATTAAAAGTAACAAAAGATAATAGAAAAATTTGGGAATTTAGATTTACTTTTCAAGGAAAAAGAAGAGTAACTACATTTAAAACTTATCCTATAGTTTCTTTAAAAGAAGCAAGAAATAAAAGAACAGAATATTTAAATATTATCAATCAGGGAATAAATCCAATTGATTTTTTTAATAATGTTCAAAATGAAATTATTATTGATGAGAAAGGTATTTTTTTAAATGTAGTAAAGGAATGGTTAGAAGAAGAGGGTAAAAGAGTAAAAGATAATACTCACCTAACTAAAGTAAGAATTTTTGAAAATGATATAAATCCATTCTTAAAAAATAAACATATAAAAGATGTTACAAAAGAAGACGTAATAAAAATAATAAAAACTAAAGAAATACAAGCACCTAACGTTGCATCAAAAATATTTATTTTTGTAAGAAGTTTATTTAACTATGCTATGTTTAAAGGTTATTTAACAAAAAATATTTTCAATAATTCTAAAGATGAAAAGAAATACTATATTCAAAAACTAGATGTGAAACATTTCTCTAAAATAGTGGATTTAGTAATCTTAAAAGAACTAGTAAATGATATTTATAATTATCAAGGAATGCATGCAGTTAGAAATTCTTTGAAAATGGTTTTACATTTACCATTAAGAGCAGAAAATTTATGTAATCTAGAATGGAATTTTATAGATTTTGAGAATAAATTATTAGTTATTCCAAGAGAACTTATGAAGGTAAAAGATAAAAATTTACCAGATTTCAAGATGCCATTAACTGATGAAGTTATAAATATATTGAATGATCAGAAAATTTTTTCTGGTCACCAAAAATGGGTTTTTCTAGGTACTAATAACAGAGATCCTATAAATACAGAAAGTCCAAATGGAGCTTTGAAAAGAATGGGTTACAATGATGAAAGAAAAGGTAA
Organism: uncultured Aliarcobacter sp.; assembly: GCA_964384195.1. GTDB lineage: Bacteria > Campylobacterota > Campylobacteria > Campylobacterales > Arcobacteraceae > Aliarcobacter. The sequence goes on from CAYLKG010000020.1 coordinate 9,985, forward strand.
AAAACAAAGGTTACATGGTTTTAGAGGGACTTTTAGAAGTTTAATTGAAACTTTAGATGAAGATAACAAATTTAGTTTTGAAGTAAAAGAGAGAGCTTTAGATCATCAAGAAATTTCAAAAGTAGTTCGAGCTTATGCTAATAAAAGTGATTATGTTAAGCAACTGACACCTTTAATGAATTTTTGGAGCGACTTTATTTGTAGCTTAATAGAAAAGTAATACTTTTTTATAATCAAATATTTGTATTAAATTTATTAATAGTACTTAAAAATATATTTATTTATAAAATAGGATTAGGGTTTATTACGAGAAAGGAAACTTTTACTAAAAACCTCTGTAAAGCCCATAAATAAAGGGTTTTAAATTCTTATTACTCTTCAAAATTTACCCTTTAAGAAAATCTTTTTGTCACAAGAAATGACACATCAAATCCACTTTTTGACACTTAAATTTTACATATCTTTTTAGAGCTATCTTTGGCTATCTTTTTTATCTTCTTATTTTTATTTCCCATAAAATAGAGTTATCTTAGTTATCTGACTTATCTTAATGAATTTTGATAATAAAATCCAGAAAAACATATACTTTTTTCTAGAAAAATATTTTGTATAAATAGCTTTGAAACCTCATAGAATAGACTTGTGTCTAGTACAAAAGTTTTATAGGGGGTATTTAATTCCTCCAAAATATGAATATACATAAAGATATTTATAAAAAGGAAGAAAACAATGAACGATATAAATCCAACTACAGGCTTACCGATGTCAGGTGGAGGAATTGATGTAGGAGGTACACCTTATGGTTGTAGCTCGAATAGTTTTGATGATGGAGTAAGTGAATCAAGTGGCAGTGGTTTCAATAATATTGCTAACTACTGGAGCTGGAAAGTTGATGTAGTGCTAATGCTGATTGTAATTGGTGTAAATGTTTATTTTTGGATATAGATAGCAAAATCATTCATTACTATTCATCTATAAAACTTACACTTAGCCAAATTTGAGTAAAATAAATGATATTTTATTCAAGGTGCTAATCATGGAAGACAAATGGCTTACTGTCAACGAAATATGCGAATACCTGCACACTACAAGAGATACAGTTTATAAATGGATCGAACAAAAGCAAATGCCTGCAAATAAAGTGGGTAGAAAATGGCTTTTCAGAAAAGATGAAGTTGATGCTTGGGTAAAAAGCGGTAAAGCTGCGGATGAGAAGTAAACTATATTTTAAAAAATCAATTATTAGGAAATGAAAAATATGCCAAATGAAGTTGATATCATCGAAGATGATATTCTTAAAAAGTACCCCAAAGTTTTAGATACTCTTTTATTTGATCACACAACGAAACAAAATATATTTTGGGCAACTAATAATTATGAACATCTTGGCGAAAACTATACATTTGCATCACAAATAAAAGCAGATTTAATTACAGGAGTAAACAGCAATATAATAATGCCAAGAGTGCTTAAAAATAAAGAACTTCAAAAAAGTAGAGTAAAAAACATGGCTGAAGTTTATACACCATCTTGGATTTGTAACGATCAATTAAATGGGATTGATCATCTTTGGTTTAAAAGAGAAAATGTTTTCAATCAAAGAGTAGTTACAGATAAAATCAAAGTATCTTGGATAACTAATCCAAATAAAATTGTTTTTCCAAAAGGCAAAACTTGGAAAGATTATATAAAAAGAACACAACTTGAAATTACATGTGGAGAAGCTCCATATATTGTAAGCAGATATGATACTACAACAGGAATATATATCCCCATAAAAGATAGAATAGGTATGTTGGATAGAAAACTAAGAATTGTAGATGAACATACAAAAACAAAAAAAAGTTGGCTAGAGTATGCTCAAAAGTCTTATAAAAGTATTTATGGCTATGAGTTTCAAGGGGATAGTTTATTATTAGCTAGAGAGTCACTACTTATTACATTTATTGAATATTATGTCCAAAAGTTTGGAGAAGAACCAGAGTTAAGCGAAATTCAAAAAATAGCTTATATCATCTCTTGGAATGTATGGCAAATGGATGGATTAAAAATGGTAATCCCAAAAAGTTGTACTTCAACAACGATAGAAGAGAAAAAAAATTTATTTGATAAAGCAACGAAAAAAATCATAAAATGCCAAGGATGTGAAACTAAAAATAAACATCAACACAATGGAATATATTGTTTAGTAATGAATTGGGATGCTTCAAAAGAGCCTAAGCCCCTTAGATTTGTGGATTTGTATCCCAAAAAGGATAATTGAGAAATGACAGAGATTAAAACAATAAATACAGAAGTTTTAGATGCTATTCTTGTTGGTAGAGTAGAACCACAAATTTACGCTTTTACAACCCAGACTATTCCAAATTATCTTAAAGTTGGTGATACTTACCGCCCACTTGAAGTGAGACTAAATGAATGGAGAAAGTACTTTCCAAATCTTGAAAAGAAGTTTGAAACTATTGCAAAAGTAGATGATGATACATTTTTTAGAGATTTTGCGGTTCATTATTTTTTAGAAAATGATAAACAAAAAACTAGACTAACTAGAGATAGCCTATCTAACATACCATATTTTTCTAATGAGTTTTTTAAAGATACTTCAGAAGATGATATCAATGAAGCGATTAACGATATAAAAGAAGTTTATAAAAACAACCAATCAAAATATCAATATTATAAATTTGATGAGAGTCATATCCCAATAAAATATACTTTTGAGAGGATAGAAACTTTTGAACCAAGACCAAATCAAAAAGAAACTATCAATAGATTTAAAAAAGCTTATAATGAAAAAAGAACTAACTTATTGATGTATGCTGTTATGAGATTTGGTAAATCTTTTACCTCAATGTGTTGTGCTGTTGAAATGAATGCTAATTTTGTGATGGTTGTTTCGGCAAAGGCAGATGTAAAAAATGAATGGAAAAAAACAGTTGAGAGTCATATAAAATTTGAAGGTTATAGTTTTTTAGATAGTAGTTCATTGTTGAAAAGTGAAACTATCATTTCTGATAAAATAGCTTCAAATGAAAAAATAGTTTTATTTCTTACTTTACAAGATTTGCAAGGCGATGAAATTAAAACAAAGCATAAGGAAATTTTTGAAAATCAAATAGATTTATTGCTGATCGACGAAACACATTTTGGTGCAAGAGCTATTGAGTATGGAAAAGTTTTAAAAAATAAAATTTTAGAACAAGAAGAAAAGGTATTAAATACACAAAATTCAAAAGAAACTACTTTAGACGAACTAGATTCTACGATCAAAACTTTAAATACAAAAGTTCGTATCCATCTTTCTGGTACACCATATAGAATTTTGATGAACAGTGAATTTACAAATGATGATATCATTGCTTTTTACCAATTTAGTGATATAGCACAAGATCAAGAAAAGTGGGATAATGAAAATCTAAATAAGGATGAGTCAAAAGAGTGGGATAATCCTTATTATGGTTTTCCAAAAATGATAAGATTTGCTTTTAATCCAAATAAGTCTTCTAAAAAAAGATTAGAAGATTTAAAAAATAGTGGCTTTACCTATGCTTTTTCAGAACTTTTTAGACCACTTTCGATTGTAAAAGACAAAGAAAATAATCTACATAAAAAATTTAAATATGAACAAGAGATTAAAGATTTACTACAAGTAATAGATGGCTCACAAAGTGATGATAATTTACTTAGTTTTTTAGATTATGACAAAATCAAAGATGGAAAAATGTGTCGTCACATAGTTTGTGTTTTACCTTATCGTGCTTCATGTGATGCGTTAGAGGAATTAATTAAAACGAGTAAGTTTAAAAATTTGAATTTTTATGAAATCATTAATATATCGGGTGTTGATAGTGATAAAGTTTACAAAGATACAGACTCAATTGTAAATAAAATCAAAGAGTATGAAATTCAAAATAAAAAAACAATTACACTCACAGTAAATAAAATGCTTACAGGTAGCACAGTGCCACAGTGGGATACAATGCTTTACTTTAAAGATACATCATCACCTCAAGAGTATGATCAAGCAATTTTTAGACTTCAAAACCAATATATAAAAACCTATAAAGAGCCAAATGGTGATGTCGTAAAATACAATATGAAACCTCAAACTCTATTGGTTGATTTTAATCCAAACCGAATGTTTCAAATACAAGAACAAAAGTCCCAAATATACAATGCAAATATAGAATCCAATGGAAATAGTAAACTTGAAGATAGGATTAGACAAGAGTTACAAATCTCTCCTATTATTGTTGTAAATAGCAATAAAATAGTTGAAATTACACCAACAGATATTTTAAATGAAGTGAGAAAATATTCAAGTAGCAGAAGTGTATTTGATGAAGCAACTACTATTGCTATTGATTTAGATTTATTAAAATATGAAGCTATTAAAGCAGAGATTGAAAAACAAGCTAAAATCGGATCAAAACAAGGGCTACAAATAGAAGCGGTCTCTGGTGATGGGGAAGATTTAGATATTGAAGATGAAAATGTAGATGAAAACTCTCAAAATAAACAAAAATCAAAAGATACCAAAAAAGATGATACGATAGATTATAAAGGGCAATTTGCTATGTACTATGCAAGAATCTTATTTTTTGCATTTTTAACAGATTCAAAAATTAAATCACTTGAAGAAATTATTACAGAAATTGAAAAATTAAGTGATAATCAAAGAATTGCAACAAATCTTAACTTGCATCTTTCAATACTTAAACCTTTTCAAAAACATATCAACCCATTTGTATTAAGTGAACTTGATTACAAAATACATAATATCAATTCTTTAGCAAATGATACAACTCTAACACCCACACAAAGAGCAAGTAATGCTATGAAAAAATTTAGTCGTCTAGGTGACTCTGAAATAGTTACACCAGAACTTGTAACAGATATGATTATGGATATTTTACCTGCAAAAAATATCAATGATAATACAAAATTTTTAGATATTGCATCTAAACAAGGAGAATTTGTCTATGCTGTTTATAAAAAATATGGTAAAGAAAAAGCAGATAATTTTTACTCAATCCCAACATCAAAAACAGCTTATGAATTGACAAGAAAAGTGTATAGTTTATTAGACCTTGATATAAACCATATAGAACAAAACTATACCTCATACGATTTAATTGGAGAAAATAAAATGATTACAGATAACCAACTAAGTATTAATGGTGACAAACTTGATTTTAATATAGTAGTAGGAAATCCACCATATCAAGAGAGTGATGGAGGTGCTGGAGCTAGTGCCAAACCAATTTATAATGAATTCGTTGGCATATCAAAAGAGCTGGCACCTACAAATATAGCCCTTATTATGCCTACAAGATGGTATGCCGGTGGAAAAGGTTTAGATGACTTTAGAGACCAAATGCTAAGTGATGCACAAGTATCACAACTTCATGATTTTTTAAAACCTGAAGTGATTTTTCCAGAAATAAACTTAAGAGGTGGAATTTGTTATCTGCTTTGGGACAAAGAACACAATAACAATCCAACACAAGTTTTTACATATAAAAATGATTTAAAACCAAAAATAGATAGTCGTAAATTAAGAACTGAAGATTCAGATATTTTTATTCGTCATGGTATAGCGATAGAGATTTTAAAGAAAATAAATTCTCATCCAAAATTTAAATCATTTGAAAAACATATATCATCAAGAAGACCTTTTAATATTGATGCAAATATAGTGAAAAATGAAAAATTTAGAAATTCTAAAAAAGGATTAGAAAATCCTGTAGTTTGCTATGGAAAAGGTAAGAAAGTTGGATATTTAGAAAGAGATGAGATAAGCAAAAATATTGATTGGATTGATAAATATAAGGTGTTTACTCCTCGTGCAAATAATATTGGAACAGAACTAAATGATGATAATCTAAATACTTTTATAGGAAATCCAAACACGATTTGTACAGAGTCTTATATTGTTGTAGGGGTCAATCTTAATTTAGATGAAACATCTGCTTCTAATCTTTGTAAATATTTCACTACAAAATTTGCAAGATTTCAACATAGTATTGGTAAAGCTAGTCAAGATGCTACATCAAAAACTTATAAATTTGTTCCTCTTCAAGATTTTACAATAAGCTCTGATATTAATTGGAATGTTTCAATTAAAGAGATTGATAATCAACTCTATGAAAAGTATAGTTTAACTAAAGAAGAGATTGATTTTATAGAAACTATGATAAAGCCTATGGATTGAGTTTTGAAAAGAGAGTAAGTTGTAAAGTGAGGTTAAAATTATGAGTGATTTTATAGAAGAGTATAGGATGATTGATAGGATACAAGATAGCAATATCAATTTTTTATTTGGTTCAGGAATGTCAGCAGGTTATCTCGAAATTTTAGGGAATATTGAGAATCTTTTGACAGAATTAGATAAAGAAGTTTTTACGGAGCAAAAGCAAAAAGATTTAATAAGAGCTTCCATATTAAATAAATATTTTAAAGGTGTCATTGAAAAGAATATAAATATTCTAGATTATTCATCTTTAGAACCTGAAGAAGTTTTATTGATCCGTTGGACATTAGATAGTTACAAAAACTTTTTTAAAACTATAAACCAATTGATTTCACTCAGACGCAATAAACTTCTAAGTAAGCAAGTAAATATTTTTACTACAAATATTGATGTATTTCTTGAGAGAGCTATTGAACAGGTTGGATTAGAAAGTAATGATGGTTTTGGAAAAGGTTTTAAACCTAAATATGATCTAAGTAATTTCAAAAAATCTATCTTTCAAAAAAGTCTTCATTTTGATAATAGTTCAGAAATTCCAGTATTTAATATCTTAAAAATTCATGGTTCATTAACATGGAAAAGAGAAAATGAGCACATTTATTTTGATAATTCACTCGAACAAATTAAAAAGGTTCAAACAGCTAGAAGAAATTCATTATTAAGTGTTGATACATCAAAAGACACTATTGCCACTTTAAAAACAACATTGCGAAAACGAATCAATATACGAAACTTTAGTACTTTTTTAGATGAGTACGACAAGCTATCAATTGTTAATCCAACAAAAGGGAAATTTCAGCAAACCGTTTTAGATCAGAAGTATTATGATCTTCTTAGAATTTATGCAAACGAACTAGAAAGAGAAAACACATTGTTATTTGTGATGGGCTTTTCTTTTGCAGATGAACACATAAGGGATTTAACCATAAGAGTTGCTAATTCAAACCCAACTTTGATGATTTATATTTTTGCACATACTACACATGCAAGAGGAGAATTAGAAAAGGTATTAGATATTGAAAACAATGTTAAAAACAAAAATATAGTAATAATATCACCATCTCAAAGTAAACAAGAAGATGAAAGTTTAAAAGATGATTTTTTTTATGATTTTGATAATATAAACACCAAAATATTCATGAAAATACTCAATAAAATAAAAGAGCAAAAATGAATAACCAACAAATTTTAGATGATTCAATTTTCAAAGTTGGTGAAGTACTGTCAGTTGATGGTAGAAAAGTCAAAATCAAGGTTGATAAATCTAAAAATAACTCGCACATAATGTATAAAGGTGAGTTACTTAAAAACACTTCTGTTGGAAGCTATGTTAAAATCATCAAAGGTTATACTAGAATAATTGGAAAAGTCGAAGGTGAATTTGTCGAAGAAGACAAAGCTTATAGCTCAAAAGACTATACAACTGAATCAAGTAAAATAAATAGAAACCTTATTGTAAGTATGTTGGGATTTTTTGATGGAGAAAAATTCAAAAGAGGAATAAAAGAACTGCCTCTAGTTTTTAATGAATGCTTTTTACTTGATAACCAAGAGTTTGAACAAGTTCATGATTTTATAGAGAAAAGTGATGAACCTCTTGAAATAGGTGTTTTGTCACTTGAAAAAGGTCAAAAAATTCAAGTGGGTGTAAATAGTCTATTTGCAAGTCATATAGGTATTTTTGGTAATACAGGTAGTGGAAAATCTTATAGTCTAGCGAAGTTATATAATGTACTTTTTGAAAAGTATCAGCAAGAACAAAATTTTAAAAATAATGCTAAATTTGTATTGATAGATTTTAATGGTGAATATTCACATGAGAAAACGATAATTGAAAATAAACATATTTATAATCTAAGTACTAAACAAGAAACGACTTCAGGTTCAAACAAAATTCCATTAAAAGAAAAAGATTTACTTGATATTGAACTTATATCAATTTTAGCTAATGCTACAGATAAGACACAAAAGCCATTTATTAGTAGAACACTTGGTTTTATAAATAAAGTACAAAAAAGTGATGACCCATTAAATTACTTTAAAAATTTGTTAAAAAAGCAAATAGAATTAGTTTTGCAACTTACTAATAAAGAGCGAGCTTTTACTTTAGTTGAGTATTTGACACTCATAGTCAATAAAGAAAATACAGATAGTTTAATCGCTTCAATAGATTGGAATAATAAAAACTCTCATTTTATGCCACGAGGTGGTCCTAGTCGTGCTCTAACTGATGATGAAATCCATTCTACAGATTTATATACAAATGTTGATAGTTATGAATTTCCAAATAATGTAGTTTCTAAATTAATAGATTTTTTATATCTTCAAATAGTTTATGATATTTATAATGACAAAGCACAAAATGAGCATATAGCTCCTGCAATCAATAAATTAAAAAGTAAACAAAAAGATATAGAGAAAGTCTTTGATACATCAACTCAACAAAATTCTTTATTTGATTCAACTAAAAATTTTGTAACAATAAATTTGAACGATGTAAATATTGAAATGAAAAAAACAATACCTATGTTAGTTGTTAAAAAACTGTATGAAGAGCAAAAAGAAAAGTATAAACAATCACACACAAGCTATCTGAATATAGTCGTAGATGAAGCACATAATATTTTATCTCATAATTCAAATAGAGAAAGTGAGACTTGGAAAGATTATAGACTTGAAACTTTCGAAGAGATCATTAAAGAAGGTAGAAAATTTGGTGTATTTTTAACTATTGCAAGTCAAAGACCATCTGATATCTCAAGTACGATTATCTCACAGTTACACAATTACTTTTTGCATAGATTGATAAACAATAAAGATATTGAAGCTGTAGAAAAAACTATCTCATATCTTGATAAGGTTTCTTTTGAAGCACTACCAATTTTACCTACTGGAAGTTGTATATTTGCGGGTCTTGCTGCACAAGTTCCTGTGATGGTAGATATTGGAAAAATTAATGAAGGATATGAGCCTAAAAGCGATACTATTAAATTGACTGAGAATTGGAGGTAAAAATGTGGGCAGACAATGAAACTACTAAAGATTTTTTAAATTATGAAATGCATGCAAACTTAATTAAAGAATATGTTACAAATCCCCATTTATTACCTTTAACTATTGGAGTATTTGGAGATTGGGGAAGTGGAAAGTCAAGTATTATGAGAATGCTTGAGCAAAAATTAGAAAGTGATGAAAAAATTCTAACCATATATTTTAATAGTTGGTTATTTGAAGGTCGTGAAGATGCAAAAGTATCATTACTTGAAAATATCATTTTAGAATTATCAAAAGGAAAAACTCTTTCAGAAGAAGCAAAAAGTAAAGTTTTACAATTATTGTCAAGAATTGATTTTTTAAAGCTTACTTCTGATGGGGTGAAAAAATATGGGAAAAATGTTATTGATATAATAGCAACTGGTGGCATTGGAACAGCAATTGAAGCTGGATTTAGTATGCTAAATAAAGATAAATTAGAAATATTAAAAAATATAGATATTTCAACTCTTGATAAATATATAAAAGATGAACAAGAAAACACTTCTAAAACAACAATAAAGAGCTTTAAAGATGATTTTGCAAAACTTATAGAACTAACTGCTTATGATAGCGTAGTGATTTTTATTGATGATTTAGATAGATGTTTACCTGAAAGAGTCATTGATACGCTAGAAGCAATTAAATTGTTTTTATCTGTTGATAATACAGCTTTTGTGATAGGAGCAGATGAAAGAATTTTAAAACATTCTATCTCAATGCATCTAAAGTTGCACACTTTTAATAATGATTCAGAATATTTACAAAATACCCAACAAATAGTGACGGATTATATTGAAAAACTTATTCAAATTCCATATAGAATACCAAAATTATCGGCATCAGAAATTGAAACTTACAATAATTTATTGTTTAGTTTGAATCTACTTGATAGTGAAGAATTTCAAAAGATTTATGACAAGTATTTAGAATTTAGAAAAGGTGATTTTTACAGTCCATTTTCTTTTGGAAACATTAAAGAGATCATTTCATTAGATGATAAAACAGAACTCAGTAATTTATTAAATATTTCACATTTTATGAGTCAGATGATTACAAATGTTTTAAAAGGTAATCCAAGGCAAACAAAAAGATTTTTAAATACATTTATTTTAAGAAGAAAATTAGCTCAAGTTGCTAGCTTAGAAATTGATATTCTTATACTCATCAAATTAATGTTACTAGAATACTTAAATCCCACTCTATTTAAAAAGCTGAATGAATTACAATCAGGGGAAAGCGGTATTATACTTGAACTAGGCATGCTTGAATCTGTTTTCATAGATGGTGAAGAAAATAAATTAGGAGAAGGTTTTAAAGATTGGCAAACTCCTCAAATTCAGAATTGGATTAGAATTGAACCTAAAATTGGCAATGTAGATTTAAGAAATTATTTTTGGTTAGTAAGAGATAAGACTGAATCAACAATGTCAAATATTCATATGGTTAGTCCAATAATTCAAAAATTGTACTCTCAAATTTCATCTACTGACAAGCATCAGCGTTCAGTAGGTTTTATTGAATTAAAGAAGCTTGATGAATTAGTCAAGGATGAAGTATTTGAATTATTAAATAATGAATTACTAAATAATCCCTCTAAAACACGCAGTTTATTAGACACATTGTTTGATTATTTAGAAAAAACTGATAATGAAAAGTATGCTGTTTATGCATTAGATTCTTTCAAAAAAATGAGTTTTGCTTTGATTAAAAATGAGAGAAAACCTATTGATATTTTGAAATTTATGAAATCTAAACACAAAAAACTGACTTCTGGTTGTGATGAGTTAATAGATGAGTTTTCTCAAAAAGAATCTTGCTTATTACAAAAGACTGCAATGAAAGCTAAGGAGTAAAACATGGGAACATCAAAAGGGACAATGCCACCTTCAAATGGAGATTGGTCGTCATTAAAAGGCGATCTTACAACATTAGTAAATAATATTGATATACCCAATCAAGAGAAAAAACAAAAATTTACAGCCAAAGTAGTTAGTGATTTCATAACTGCAATTGGAGGTGCTGACAATTTCGCATCTTCATCAAAATCCAGAAGAGATGGTTCAACGACAATTTATAGTTCTAAAATAGGTCGTGCTACAGCAGTGAAGCTTGGTAGTTTTTTAGGTTCTATTGGGATTAGTGGAATTCAAAATACTTTAAATGCCCAAAATATTAATTTTACAAATATTACTATTGATGAGCTTCATAAAGAGCTAATACAAGTGTTTTCAATAACATCAAATAGTGATGATGCAAATGCTGCAAATAAAGCTATGGCAGAAGTGATTGATGAATTGTTTATTCAAGTTGATAATATTGAAGATTTAGAAACAAAAATTTTATCATCTTTAGAGACAGAGGATATTTTATGTCAATTTTATGAAAAATATATTTTTAAAAGATTTGAACGAAATTTTGATGAGTATGATATTGGTCACTATGGTAATGAAAAAGCACGAAGGATTTTAGAAGATGTAGAAGGGTATATTCACATAAAGCTCAAAACTTACCAATGCGATAAAAAAATAAAAGATATAGATTTTACAACTAGTGCTGGTGAAGCATTTATACAAGAACAATTACAAAATATTCTTGCATTCTTGGAGGATTATGATGATTAATTTAGAAATAACCATAAAAGATGGTCGCAGGGATAATAATGGTTTATTAAATATGTCAATTAAAAATCTTGATATTAATAAAAGTAGTGATGTTAGTATAAATATGGTGCAACTATTTAAAACTTTAAAATTTGTTCCTAGTGAAAAAAGTTTAGATATTTTATTTTTTGCAATATATGTACATTTAATCGATAATTTATTACCAAGAGATATTCTTGCTGTTGATAATTGGCAGAGAGAAATTAGAATTAAAGTACCTGTTTCTGACCCATTGTTATGGAATAACAGGAAACAAATAATAATAGAAGCACTTGATTTTTTAACTGGCGATGAATGGAATATAGAGTTTTATGAGCTAAGTGAAAAATATTTTTTAAATGCTGAATTAGATTTGGAGGATACTATTCAAGTAGAGAATATTTGTTTACTATCTGGTGGTCTTGATTCCTTAGTTGGTGCAATTGATTTAATACAAGAAAAAGACAATATTCTTTTTGTATCTCATTTTGATGGTGCTGGAGCGAACTTAAATGATCAAAAAGATATCTTTGATATTTTCCAAAGTAATACTTCTAAAAATATTAATCTTTCTCAGTTTCATGTGTATGATGGTGAAGTATTTTATGACACTCATGATGGTAATTTAAGAGCGAGATCTTTACTATTCCTTGGGTTTGCACTCTTTCATGCTTCAAATTTTAATGTGAACCGAATATATTTACCTGAAAATGGGTTGATAAGTATAAATATTCCGTTAAATGAATCAAGAACTTCTTCAAACAGTACTAGAACAACACATCCGTATTTCATAAAAAAGTTACAAGACTTTTTGATTAGCATTGATATTAATGTAGAAATTGTAAATCCATATCAACTTAAAACAAAAGGTGAAATGCTTTCAGAATGCCAAAACAAAGTTTTATTGAATAGTTTGATAAATAAAACAATTTCTTGTTCTCACTCAAAAAGAAAAGAACCATGGACTAGACGAACTGGTATTCGTAATTGTGGATATTGTATCCCTTGTTTGATTCGAAGATCGTCTATATATCATTATGGAGAATTAGAAACTGTAGAAACATATGGTGTGAATTTAGATATTCATGAACTTAAATTAGATAAAACTACAAAACCAATAAGTAAAGTTCCAACCGATGTATTGGCATTGATTAATTTTTTAAATAAAAAATATGAACTAAGTAAATATGAGCGAGAAATAGCTTTGATTGCAAATATAGACAATAGGGAAGAAACAGCAAAAATGCTAAATAGAGGCTATGCAGAACTTAGAAAATATATTGATGACAACGCATCTAATGAGATAAAAAGATTATTATTATGATAGAAAACTTAGTTGACACTCATTGTCACATAAATTTTTTTAAAAATGCAGGAGATATTGCACTTGAGTGTGAAAAAAGAAAAGTGCATACAATTTATGTAACAACATTACCCTCTCAATTTGATGAAACTTTTAAGTATGTAAAATCATTAAAATATATTTATCCATCATTGGGATTTCATTGTTTAGAAAGTAATTACAACTTGGAGAAAGAAAAAGAAATATTTTTAAAACATATCAAAAATACAAAATTTATTGGTGAAATAGGATTGGATTTTTCAAAAAGAGCTGTTAAATCAAAAGAAGAGCAAATAGAGCTTTTTGATTTTATTTTACAAAATATAAATACTAACGAGAGTATTTTAAATATTCATAGCTCTAATGCTGAAGATGAAGTGTTGGATATGCTTGTAAAATACAATGTAAAAAAGGCTATTTTACATTGGTACAGTGGAAAGATTGGAACATTAAATAAAATTTTGGATTGTGGCTACTATTTTTCCATAAATGAATTTATGTGCAAAACTAAAAAAGGACAAAATATTATTACTAAATTGCCAAAAGATAAAGTTTTAGTTGAAACAGATGCACCATTTGTTAATAATGTGTTGCCATATCAAAATTTATATGTATATGAGTACTTAAGTAATTTATGGAGTATTAAAAAGAATCGAGTTATTGAAAAAATTTATAATAATTTTGTGGAAATACAAAGTAATTTTTCACAAAAAAGATTATTTTAGTATGTGAAAGGAAGTCAAAAAAGTATGAAAATAGAAATTATAATTAAAGATGAAAATAGCTCAAAACAAAGAGGTAATTTATTAGAAAAACAAAAATCGACAAGCCAGAACTTAATTTTTTTGAATATTAGGGAAAGGTGATAGATGATACTAATATATCAACAAATTAAACATAGGTATGTAATATGAACCCACCAATTAACATAAACGACTTACTCAAAGGTACAACGGTAGAATGGGAAAGATTAGAATTCAAAAAAGGTTGGAATCCAGAAAATATTTTACACTCAATCTGTGCATTTGCAAACGATTTTCATAATCTTGGCGGTGGATACATCGTAGTTGGGATTGAAGAAAAAGATGGTCAGCCTATTTTACCTCCTTTTGGTGTAAAACCATCAACCATAGATGATATTCAAAAAGAGCTTTTGGGATTAGGTAACAATGCTATCATGCCAAGCTACCACCCTATACTTTTCCCTGTAGAATTTCAAGAAAAAGTGATACTTGTGATATGGGTGCCAGGTGGGATGACACGACCATACAAAGCAAAAGTTACACTTGGCAAAGGAAGCGAGTACAAATACTATATACGAAAAAATTCAAGTTCTGTTATAGCCAAAGGTACTGATGAAACCGAGCTTTTATCTTTAGCTGCAACAGTACCATTTGATGACAGATACAACCAACGAGCCACAATAAAAGACTTAGACAAAGGACTTATAAAAGAGTTTTTACAAGATATTAAAAGCTCTTTGGCTGATGAAGTAGATAGTTTAAGTATAGAAGAGATTGGTCGAGCGATGCATATCATAGATGGACCAAAAGAGGCATTTTTTCCTTTAAATATCGCCCTTATGATGTTCAATCCAAAACCTTATGAATTTTTCCCATACACTCAAATAGATATAGTTTGGTTTGGTAAAGAGGGAGCTGGTGGAGATACATTTAGTGAAAAGATTTTCAAAGGTCCAATTCACAAAATGACAAAAGAGGCACTTGATTTTATAGATAGAAACTTTATTACTGAAACTATCATTAAATATCCCAACCGTGCAGAAGCTGATAGAGTGAAAAACTATCCATTTGCAGCTATTGAAGAAGCTGTGGTAAATGCTGTGTATCACCGTTCTTATGAGATACGAGAGCCAATTGAGATAAGAATTTATCAAGATGAAATAATAATCCTTAGCTACCCAGGACCTGATAGGTCGGTAAAACTAGAGAGCTTTGAAAAAGGAAGAGTAAACTCAAGAAGATATAGAAACAGAAGAATCGGTGAGTTTTTCAAAGACCTCAAAATGACTGAGGGAAGATCAACAGGTATCAAAAAAATTATTGATGCTATGGCTGAAAATGGCTCACCTAAACCAAATTTTGAATTTGATGAAGAGCATACTTATTTTCAAGTGACATTGCCGATTCATGAGGCAAGTCAGAAAAGTGGTATAGAAAATATTTTGACCCCCCAAGTTACCCCTCAAGTCACCCCCCAAGTTGAAAATATGTTAAAAATCTTAAAAGCTGAGATGTCAAGGGATGAAATAATGAGTTCTTTAGGGTTGAATGATAGAAAAAATTTTAGAAAAGTCTATCTTAATCCAGCCATAGAGGATGAACTTGTATCTTTAACAATACCAGATAAACCAACAAGCTCAAAACAAAAATATAGATTAACAGAACTTGGGAAAAGTGTTATATCGGATAGGTAATTAAACAATGTTATTTTCCGAGATTAAAGCAATAGTTAGCCAATTTTCATTTGAAGTAAGCGAAGCCTTAAAAGTTTATACATCTATTGATAAAAATAGCTAAATAAAAAAACTTAGCCATTTTTATCCTACCAGGTGAAGTAAATAAACTGGATTTATGAAAGTTTTTGTATGCAACTTTGCTTCACTGTTGCTTCATAAATTTGTGCAAAAGACATGGATTTTATTGGAAAAATACTTATTTATAGGTATTTTGTATTAAAAATTTGTTTGACTGATAGCTTAATATAAATTTTATATTTATAGATGAGCGGAATATCTTACAATGAATTATGACTATAGAGAGGTAAAAGAATTCTATGAAAATTGATATATTAAGTGACTTACATCTTGATTTTTATTTTAAACCTCATTTAACAACACAAGAAAATGTTGTATCATTTTTTGAGCCAATTTTTACACAAAATAATACTAGGAAAATAGGGGATATTTTAATAATTGCTGGTGATATTGGACACTATAATTCTCAAAATATTGAAGTTTTAAAAATAATTCAAAAGAAATTTTATAAATATATTATTTGTGTTTTAGGAAATCATGATTATTATCTTGTAAATAGTGATGCTAAATATAGTTTTAAAAACAACTTTTTTGATAGAATAGATAATATGAAACATCTAATTAAAAAAGAGAAAAATATATTTTGTCTTGATGGAGATATTATTGAAATTGAAGGTATTAAATTTGGAGGTTGCAATAGTTGGTATGATGCTAGCTATGTAAAAAAATATTTTAAACAATTTGATGTAAATTATGTAAATTTACTTTGGAAACAATATATAAATGATAGTAGATTAATATATGGAATTAATAATTTTGATACTATTTATAAAATTGAAACAGAAAAATTAGAAAAAATCTATCAAAACTGTGATGTAATGATAACTCATGTAAATCCATCTTGCAGCGAAGAGCATATAAATGAAAAATATCATAATAACCCAACAAATGCTTTTTTTACTTTTGATGGAAGTAAATATTATAAAACTGGAACAATGAAATATTGGATATTCGGACACACTCATGATTCAATAAAATATGAAATAGGAGATGTGAAATTTTTTTGTAATCCACTTGGTTATCCCCATGAGAGTGATTTTGGAAATAAAACTAAAATTATGAATTTTGAGATATAAATAAAATTAAAAAATATAGAAATAAATATATTTGATAAACACTTGTTTTCCGACACTTTCTTTTCCTTCTCAAAAACATTCAAAAAAATAGCTATTTTTTATACGATAAATACTATCGGATTGTGATATAATACGAA